>JAGREO010000101.1 GCA_020446525.1 Geminicoccaceae bacterium
TAGGTCGCCGGGTTCGAGCGCGGGGTACGGCCGATCGGCGACTGGTCGATGTCGACCACCTTGTCGACATGCTCGAGGCCGCCGATCGCACGGTGCTCGCCCGGCAGCGCACGCGCGCCCATGAGACGACGGGCGAGAGCGGGATAGAGCGTGTCGACCACCAGCGACGACTTGCCCGAGCCGGACACGCCGGTGACGCAGACGAAGCAGCCGAGCGGGAAGCGGGCGGTGACGTCCTGCAGATTGTTCGCGGTGGCACCTTCCAGGGTGATCCAGCGGCCCTTATTGGGTTTGCGGCGGCGGGCGGGCAGCGGGATGGCTCGCCGGCCGACGAGGTATTGGCCGGTCAGGCTCTCGCTCGAGGCCATCACCTCCTCGGGCGTGCCCTGGGCGATGACCTGTCCGCCGTGCACGCCGGCGCCGGGGCCCATGTCGATCAGATGATCGGCGCTGCGGATGGCGTCTTCGTCGTGCTCGACGACGATCACCGTGTTGCCGAGGTCGCGCAGCCGCACCAGCGTCACCAGCAGCCGCTCATTGTCGCGTTGATGCAGGCCGATCGAGGGCTCGTCGAGCACGTAGAGCACCCCGGTGAGCCCGCTGCCGATCTGCGAGGCGAGCCTGATGCGCTGGCTCTCGCCACCCGAGAGCGTGCCGGAATCACGCGACAAGGTGAGGTAGGAGAGACCGACATTGTCGAGAAAGCCCAGCCGCTCACGGATCTCCTTGAGAATGCGCTGGGCGATCTCGGCCTGTTTGGCGCCGAGCCCGCCCGTCAGATCGGCGAACCATGCGACGGCCTCGCGAATCGAAAGCTCGGTCACCTCCGAGATCGACCTGCCGCCGACCTTGACGCAGAGGGCTTCCGGCTTGAGCCGGGCACCCGCGCACGCGGCGCAGGGTGCGGCCGACATGTAGCGGCCGATCTCCTCGCGCATCCACGAGCTTTCGGTCTCGCGCCAGCGCCGCTGCAGATTGTGGACGACGCCTTCGAAGGGCTTGTTGGTCTTGAGCGTGCGCACGCCGTCGTCGAATTCCATCGGCACCGGCTCGCTGCCCGAGCCGAAGAGGATGGTCTCGCGCACCCGCTCGGGCAGCTCGGCCCAGGGCGTGTGCAGGCTCTCGTCGAAGTGTCGCAGCACCGCCGCCAGCGCCTGGGGGTAGTAGTGCATGGTCTGCGACGCCCAGGGTTCGACCGCACCCTGATGCACGGTCTTGGCGTCGTCCGGCACCACCAGGTCCGGGTCGATCAGCAGCCGCTTGCCCAGGCCGTCACAGGTCGGGCAGGCGCCGTAGGGATTGTTGAACGAGAACAGCCGCGGCTCGATCTCGGGCAGGGTGAAGCCCGAGACCGGGCAGGCGAACCTGGAGGAGAAAATGGTGCGGGCGCCGTCGTCGGCGTTCTCGACCACCAGCATCCCGTCGGCCAGGTCGAGCGCCGTCTCGACCGATTCCGCCAGGCGCTGGGTGAGTTCCGGTGCGAGCACGAGGCGGTCGACGACGACCTCGATCTCGTGCTTCTTCTTCTTGTCGAGCGCCGGCACCTCGTCGATCTCGTAGAACGTGCCGTCGACCTTGACCCGCTGGAAGCCGCGGCGAACCAGTTCGGCCAGTTCCTTGCGGTACTCGCCCTTGCGCCCGCGGACGATCGGCGCCAGCAGGTAGAGGCGCGCACCCTCGGGCATGGTCTCGATGCGATCGACCATCTGCGAGACCGTCTGCGCCTCGATCGGCAGACCCGTCGCCGGTGAGTGGGGTATGCCGACGCGCGCCCAGAGCAGCCGCATGTAATCGTAGATTTCCGTGACCGTAGCGACGGTCGAGCGCGGGTTTTTGGATGTTGTCTTCTGCTCGATCGAGATCGCCGGCGACAGACCCTCGATCAGGTCGACGTCCGGTTTCTGCATCAGCTCGAGGAACTGGCGGGCATAGGCCGAGAGGCTCTCGACATAGCGCCGCTGCCCCTCGGCATAGATGGTGTCGAACGCCAGCGACGACTTGCCCGAGCCGGAAAGGCCGGTGACGACCACCAGCTTGAAGCGCGGAATGTCGATGTCGATCGACTTCAGGTTGTGCTCGCGTGCGCCACGCACGCGAATGACTTCGTCCATGGGGAACCCGCATGTGGTGTCGAAGCGCTGCGCTTCGTGCCGTTCCAGATCGTCGTCGCGGATCGAGGATGCCGGATGTCGGACCCTGCCCCTGCGGACGGCACCGCCTCGTCGCAAGAAATCGTGCATTCATCGCCGCGGATGCCTTCGCGGGCGCGGGTGATATATGGTCGTCCGCCGCATTCCGCAAGCGGCCGGCCCGGTCGATCGTCCGCGCGGGCCGGTGGGAGCAGGGCCATGGAAATGGGGAGACGGGACGTACGGGGGGCATCCGACGCGATCGCCGGCGCCCGCGCACCCTTTCGGGTTTTTCGAGGGAGCGTTAGGATGGTCCTCGAATTAGAGACATTTCGGGAACGGAACCGTCATGGCGGGCAGCGTCAACAAGGTCATTCTGGTGGGCAATCTCGGGCGCGATCCCGAGGTGCGCTACACCCAGTCCAACCAGAAGATCGTGCATCTCGCGGTCGCCACCTCCGAGCGCTGGAAGGACCGGCAGTCCGGTGAACCGCGCGAGAAGACCGAATGGCATCGGGTGGTGATCTTCAACGAAAATCTGGCCGAGGTCGCCGAGCGTTATCTTTCCAAGGGCCGTTCGGTCTATCTCGAAGGTCAGTTGCAGACGCGCAAGTGGCAGGATCAGTCGGGACAGGACAAGTATACCACCGAGATCGTGCTTCAGCGCTTTCGCGGCGAGCTCGTGCTTCTGGGCGGTCGCGACGAGGGCGGCGGACGAATGGCGTCGGGCGGCTATGACGAGGTCGATAGTCCCGACGATCAGCCGGGCGGCATGCGCGGCGGCCGAGGCGGCGCGCAACGGTCCACGGGCGGTGGCGGTGCGCCGGCGACCAGCGGCGGACGCCCGAGCGGCGGCTACGACGATCTGGACGACGACATCCCGTTCTGAGGGGCGCTCGCGGTGTTCTCGCTGGCGGAGTCGGCGGTCGTGGATCGATGCCCGGCATAGGCGCGTCGTCCGAGCCAGACGAAGAAAATGGTGACCAGCGCCGCGATCAGGGTGGAGGGGCCTATTCGCTCACCGAGGAGCAGGGCGCCCGCCGCCATGGTCAGATAGACCTGCAGCAACTGTACCTGGCCGATGCGCGCCGCACCGCCGCGTGCGAGCCCGCCATAGAAAAAGTAGAAGCCGAGGAATTGCACCGCCACCGCCAGGAACAGGACGACGCCCCAGCTCGACGGAGAGACCGAAGCAGCGTTCTCGGGCCAGAGCATCAGCATGCCCGGCAGGGTGACGGGTAGCGACAGGGCGAGCGCCCAGGCGATCACCTCGAGACCGGGCATGGTCCGCGCCAACGCGGCACCGCCGGCGTAGCCGAAACCGGCGCCGATGGCCGCCAGAACCAGCAGGCCGTCACCGGGCGTCGGTGGTCCGCCCGCCTCGTACAGAACGAAGGAGGCGACGACGAGGCTGCCGCTCGCGGCGCAGGCCCAGAAGAGCGCCGGCGGTCGTTCGCCGCCGAGCAGCACCGCCGCCGCGGCGGTCATCAGCGGCATCACCGCCAGCACGACGCCGCCGTGCGCGGCATCGGTGGTCCGCATCGCCAGCGCCGAAAAGAGCGGGAAGGCCACGACGACTCCGCCGATCACCCAGGCGAGCAGGCGGCGGCCGTGCCCGTCGGGCCAGTGGCTGCGGCGGCCGGCGAGATAGGCGGCGCCGAGGAGGCCGGCCAGGGCCAGCCGGGCGGCGGTGACGAACAGCGGATCGAGTTCGCGCAGCGCCAACCGCGTCATCGGCAGCGACAGGCTGAAGATGCCGACGCCGGCCAGACCGAGCAGATAGGCGCGCAGCAGCGGCGAAGGCGACGGGCGGATCGAAGTGGCGGCAACCATCGGTTCGTCCTAGGACGAATTCGGCGTTGCGTGAACGGTCGTCGGCGTGTCGGCGCGCAACCGACCGGGCGGTTCACCTCTTCTTGCCAAGTGGACGGCGCGTCCGGAAGGATGGGCCGGCGGGGCCGGTTCGATCAGCGGGGGGAGATCGCCATCATTTCGACGCGGCAGGCGCACTTTGCGCCCAGGCTTTCCCGCTTTCTCGCTCTCTGCTGTCTCGCTCTGGGCTGTCTCGCTCTTGCGGCCTGCGACGCGCCTCAATCCGCCCTGGCCGGCGCGGGGCGTGAATCGGCCGAGGTCGCTTCTTTCTTCTGGGTCATGCTGGCTGCGGCCGCTCTGGTGTGGCTCGCCGTCATGGGTGTGGCGGTGCTGGGTGTGTTTCGCCCGCCCGCCCGAGTGACCGAGCGTGCGGCGCGGTGGCTGATCGTCGGCGGCGGCGTGGTGTTTCCCACCATCGTGCTGGCGGGACTGCTCTATTGGGGGCTCGGTCTTCTGGCGGAGCGCAACACCGCCGAGGCCGATCTTCGCATCACGGTGCAGGGCGAACGCTGGTGGTGGCGGGTGACCTATGAGCGGCCGCGTGTGCCCGCGGACGACGACCCGCAGAGAGGCCGAGCATCGTCGGCGATCGCGCGCGTGGTTTCGGCCAACGAAATTCGCCTGCCGGCCGGCGAGCCCGTGGAGTTCGTGTTGCACGCTCAAAACGTGATCCATTCCTTCTGGATCCCGTCGGTGGCCGGCAAGATGGACATGATCCCGGGGCGTGAGACGCGGCTGGTGGCGACGGCCACGCGGCCGGGGGTCTATGGTGGCGTCTGCGCCGAATTCTGCGGCACCGCGCATGCTCTGATGCGGTTCGCCGTGGTCGTCGAGCCGAAGGAGGCGTTCGAGACATGGCTTCGCGCGCAGGCCGCACCGGCACGGAAGCCCCTCGCAAGCGCGGGTGCACGCGGCGCCGATCTCTTCGTCTCGTCGGGGTGCGGCGCCTGCCATCGGGTGCGGGGGCTGATCGAGGCGGGAGAGGTCGGCCCCGATCTCACCCATCTGGCGTCGCGCCGCACGCTCGCAGCCGGGATCGCACCGATGACCGGCGAAGCCTTGGTGCGCTGGATCCGTTCGCCGCAATCGATGAAGCCGGGCGCGCTGATGCCGGCCTACGCCATGCTGCCGCCCGACGAAATCGACGCCATCGCCGGCTTCCTGCTGGGTCTCGAGTGAGGGGATGGCGGCGATGAGCGGCGATCCGCAGGACGATCCCGAACTGCGCCGGGCGCAGGAGAAGCGGCTGAGCGAAGTCTGGGCCCAGCCGCAAGGCTGGCGATACTGGACCGCGGTCAACAATTCCGAGGTCGGCTTGTGGTACACGGCCACCTCGTTCGGTTTCATGTTCTTCGCCGGTGTGCTGGGTCTGATCATCCGCGCACAACTGGCGGTGCCGGATGCCGGTCTCGTCTCGGCCGAGACCTACAACCAAGTCTTCACGCTGCACGGCACTGCGATGATGTTCCTGTTCGCGGTGCCGATCTTCGAGGCGGTGGCGATCCTGCTTCTGCCGGCCATTCTCGGCGCCCGCGACCTGCCGTTCCCGCGGCTCTCGGCCTTCGGCTACTGGTGCTTTCTGATCGGCGGCCTGTTCGTCACCGGCTCGATCTTCTTCGATGCCGCTCCGTCCGGCGGCTGGTTCATGTATCCGCCGCTGACCACCAAGTATGGCGGTATCGGCGCCGACATATGGCTCCTGGGGCTGTCCTTCATCGAGGTGGCCTCGATCGCCGCCGCGGTCGAACTCATCGTCGGCGTGCTGAAGTGCCGGCCGCCGGGGATGCACCTCAACCTCACGCCGCTCTACGGCTGGTACGTGCTGATCGTCGGCGGGATGATCCTCTTCGCCTTTCCACCGCTGATCGCCGGCGACTTCCTGTTCGAGATGGAGCGTGCCTTCGACTGGCCGTTCTTCGATCCGACACGCGGCGGCGACCCGCTGCTCTGGCAGCATCTTTTCTGGATCTTCGGCCATCCCGAAGTCTACATCATCTTCCTGCCTTCGATCGCGCTCCTGGCGATGATGGTGCCGACCTTCGCCAAGAGGCCGGTGGCGGGTTATTCCTTCATCGTGCTCTCGGCGATCGGCACCGGCTTTCTCGGATTCGGCTTGTGGGTGCATCACATGTACACCACGGGCCTGCCGGCGGTCTCCCTGGGCTTCTTTTCGGCCGCGTCGGAAGCGGTGGCGATCCCGACGGGCATCCAGATCTTCGTCTTCATCGCGACCCTGATGCTGGGGCGGGTCGAGCGCTCGGTGCCGATGCTCTGGTCGATGGGCGCTCTGGCGATCTTCGTCGCCGGCGGCCTGACCGGCGTGATGCTGGCGATCGCACCGTTCGATTTCCAGGCGCACGACAGTTATTTCGTCGTGGCTCATCTGCACTACACGCTCTTCGGCGGCATGATGTTCCCGCTGATCGCCGGCATCTATTATTACTACCCCATCGCCACCGGCAAGATGCTCTCGCGCCGACTCGGGATCTGGTCCTTCTGGCTGCTCTTCGTCGGGTTCAACGTGACCTTCCTGCCGATGCATCTCTCGGGTCTGCTCGGCATGCCCCGTCGTGTCTTCACCTATCCGGCCGACATCGGCCTGGACGGATTGAACATGCTCTCGAGTGCGGGTGCCGCGATCGCCGCCTTGGGTTTTCTCGTCTTCGCCTGGGACGTGCTGCGGCCCAAGGGCGAGGCCGACGCGGCAGAACGCAATCCCTGGAACGCCGGCACCGTGGAGTGGCAGCTCGAAATGCCGCCGGCTCCCTGGGGCGCCCGAAGCGTGCCGAAGATCGAGAGCCGCTATCCCCTGTGGGACGATGCCGACCATCTGCGCAACTATGACGAGGGTCGGTTCTATCTGCCCGATGCGGAGGAGATGCAGCGCGAGACCATCGTCACCAGCGTGCTCGACGCCGAGCCGATCCAGTGCCTGCGCGTGCCGGGTCCGGCGATCGTCACGATCGTCGCCGCCTTTCTGCTCGGTGCCGTCTTCATCCTGGCGACCTTCGAGCTCTACGCCGCCACGATCGCAGCCGGAATCGGTGCGCTGGCGGCGATCCTCTACTGGACCTGGACGGGCACGGCGCTGCACCCGGAAAAGCCCGCAAAGGACATCGGTCTCGGCGTCACCGTGCCGCTCTACCTCTCCGGACCCCGCTCGACCGGCTGGTGGGCGATGTTCATCACCATGTTGGGTGATCTGACGGCCTTCGTCGGTCTGCCGTTCGGCTATTTTTTCTTCTGGACGATCCACGAGAATTTTCCACCAGCCGACGCCGCGGGACCCGGCTGGGTCTGGCCTCTCGTCGCGGGTCTCCTGCTGCTCGGAGCATGGACGGCCACTTGGAGCGCGCGCCTGCTCAACGGTCGCGGCAGGGTCGCCGCCATGCGCCTGTCGCTGGCGATCGGCATGGCGTCGGCTTCAGCCGGTATCGCGGCGCTGGCTGCCGGTCCCTGGTGGCACGGCATGGATCCGACCGCCCACGTCTATCCGGCGATCGTCTGGGCGCTGGTCCTCTGGACGTCGTTGCACGTGGCCGTAGGCGTGATCATGCAGGCTTATTGTCTGGCGGGCAGCGTGACGGGCAAGCTGACGCCGCGCTACGACATGGATATGTGGAACGTGTCGCTCTACTGGCATTTCATGGCGTTCACCGTACTCGTCACGGTGCTGGTCATCGGCGGCTTTCCGCTGGTCGCATGAGGAGCATGGCACGCATGCGAGAGTCCACCCGTCCGGCGCGCCGGCCCGTATGAGCACCGGGGCCAAGGAGGAACTGAGACGTACGAGCGGTTCGGGCACCGATCTGTGGAACGTGGTCCAGCCGCCGACCATCTGGGCCGTGCACTTTCTCATCAGCTATCTGGCGGCGGCGATCCTGTGCGCCAGGGCCGACCGCACCGCTCCGCTCGATCCGGTGTTCTGGACGGTGATGACCGCCACGGCGGTGGCGCTGATGCTGATCGCCCTGGTCGTCCTGCGTCTCTGGCGCGTCGAGAAGTTCAGCACCGTCGACGAGGATCTCGAATTCGAGCGCAACACGCCCGAGGAACGCCACCGATTCCTCGCCCATGTCTCCTTGATGCTCTCGGTCCTCTCGGCGGTGGGTGTGCTCTACGTCGCCATGCCCGTCTTGCTGATCGATACCTGCCGATGAGCGGCGAACGTCGCCTCGCCGCCGGCTGCGCCGTCCTCGTCACCGTCTGGGCAGGACCGCTTCCGGCCTGGGCCCACACCTCCTTTTCCGCCCATATGACGTTGCACATGGCGGTCGTCGTGCTTGCGGCGCCGCTCGTCGCCTGCGGCGTCGCGCCACGGCTCCCCATGGGCGTGCGGGCGAGCCTCGCCTTGCCGGCATGGGCCGGGCTGGCCGATCTCGTCGTGATCTGGCTGTGGCATACGCCCGGCCTGCACCGTGCGGCACGCACCCAGACGGCGGTATTCGTCGTCGAGCAGGTGTCCTTCCTTCTCGTCGGCACCGCTCTCTGGGTGGCGGCACTGGCGGCGACCAGCGGTGGTTCTGCACCGTCCGGTCGGGGCAATCCGCTCGCCGGCGCGGCCGCCCTGTTCTTCACAGGCATGCACATGACCCTGCTCGGCGTGTTGCTGGCGCTGGCGAGGGTGCCCGTCCTCACCGTCGCCACGAAGGAAGCACTGGCCGATCAGCAAAGGGGCGGGGTGATCATGCTGGCCGTCGGCGGCGTCGTCTACCTTACCGGCGGGATCGTTCTGGTCGCCCGCGAACTGGCATGGGCGCCCGCCCGGCCGGTCGCGCAGCAGGTCGGCTCGCCCGACGAGGGTGGCGGGGAGGGACGATGAGGGTCACCCCGCGTCGCGCGCTCGCCGCCGCCGCGATCGCCGCTCTTCTCGGCTTCATCGTCTATTGGAGCGGCGTCGTGCCGATCGGTGCCGCCGGCGGACATTGGCGGATCACCGACCTGGTCCTGCACACGGCCATGCGCCGCAGCGTCGCCTTTCACGCGCCCGAAGAAGTGCCGCAGGGTTTCGGCGCTGCGGCTCAGGTGCGGCGGGGTGCCGGGCACTTCGAGCAGGGCTGCGCCTCTTGTCACGGCAGCCCGCTGCGGCCGAGAGGTGCGGTGCCGCGCGCCATGGTGCCCGAGCCGCCCGACTTGACCGGCCGGGTCGACGACTGGACGGCCGGGGAACTTTACTGGATCGTGGCGAATGGCGTGAAGTTCACCGGCATGCCGGCCTGGCCGGCGCCGGATCGCCACGACGAAGCCTGGTCGCTGGCGGCCTTTCTGCAGCGTCTGCCGGGCATGTCGCGCGAGGACTATCGCGCCCTCGCGTTCGGCAAGGTCGAACCCGATGCGCCGCTTCCCGGGCCGTTCGCCGCGCTGCTCGCCGATTGCGCGCGCTGTCACGGCCTCGACGGCGTGGGTGATGCCAGCGGCGCGTTCCCGCGGCTCGACATCCAGCCCCGGCCGGTTCTGCGCGCTGCACTCGAGGCCTATGCGCAGGGGCGGCGGGCGAGCGGCATCATGCAGACTGCCGTGCGCGACCTCCATCTCGAAGAACTCGCGGCTCTGGCCGACCATTATGCGCGTCTCGGGCCGCAACGCCGCACGCCACCGCTCGCTGCGGGCGATGTCCCGATCGAGCTGCTGGAGCGTGGCGAGCATATCGCGCGCGAGGGGCTCGCGTCGCGCGACGTCGCCGCCTGCACCGGTTGCCACGGATCCGCCGCACGCGACGATTTTCCGGTCATCGCCGGTCAGTATCGCGATTATCTGGTGACGCAGTTGCAACTCTTCGCCGGCGAGATCGATCGCGGTGGCGGTCGTTTTCTGGACCTGATGACGCTGGCGGCGCACACCCTCGGGCCCGACGAAATCGAAGCGGTCGCCGCGTGGTATGCGAGCCGCTCCGCGCCATAGCGCGGGCGATCGGATACCAGCGCCGGGCCACCTCCGCCAAGGATGAGCGCATCGTGATCGATCCCGAATGCCCGTGTCGTTGACGGGCTGGTTTTCGCGCGCGCGCGGCGGCGGGCGGCCGCGGCCGCTCAATCTCGCCTTGCAGGGCGGCGGTGCGCACGGTGCCTTCACCTGGGGCGTGCTCGACCGTCTGCTGGAGGCGGGCCGTTTCCGTTTCGCGGCGGTGAGCGGCACGTCGGCCGGTGCGGTCAATCTCGCCGTGATGCTTACCGGCCTGCAACGGGGCGGTCCGGAAGTGGCGCGCGCTCATCTGCGCCGGCTGTGGCTCAAGGTGGCACGGTTGGCGGCGCCGATCGGCCGGATGCCGGCGCCGATGGTCGAACTCACCGCCGATCTCTTCTCGCCCTACCAATTCAACCCGCTGGGGTTGAACCCGTTCGCCGACCTGCTGGCCGAACTGATCGACGTCGAGGCGCTGCGCCACCCGGAGGCGCCGCGGCTGCTGGTGGCCGCGACCCGCATCGCCGACGGCCGCGTGCATCTCTTCACCAACGAGACGATCGGCATCGACGCGGTTCTGGCCTCGGCCTGCCTGCCGAGGCTGCACCATGCGGTGCGTATCGACGGCCATGGCTACTGGGACGGCGGCTACACGAGCAACCCGCCGCTCGTGGCTCTGATCGAGCGTTCGGCCTGTCGCGACACCCTGCTCGTGCGCATCAATCGTCACGAGACCGCGACCACGCCGCGCACCGGCGCCGAAATTCGTGATCGTGTGGCGGAGATCGTCTTCGGCCTGCCGCTCGAGCGCGAACTGGCCCAACTGGCCCTGGCTGGAGAGAAGACACGCCTTGCGGCTTGGACCGACCCGCGGGCCCGTCGCTTGCGGCGCGCCCGGTTGCACGTGATCGATGCGGCACCGATCCTGGCCGCACTCGCCGCCCGCACCAAATCGGTGCCCGACCGGTCGACGCTCGAGCACCTGTTCCTGCAGGGCAGGGCGGCCGGCGCCGATTGGCTGGACGAGGGGCCTAATGCCGTCGACACAGCACCGGCGTTCTCGGCAACGGGTGGCGTGGCTTCGTCGGACGGCGAGCCGGGCACGGCGAACCTCTGACCCCGTAGCGGCCGATGACTTGACCGCCGTCGCTCGGGCGCACTACATCCCGCCTCGGGCCCCTGTGGCGGAATTGGTAGACGCGGCAGACTCAAAATCTGTTGCCGGCAACGGCGTGCTGGTTCGAGTCCGGCCAGGGGCACCATCTTTCGCTCCCGTGCGACAGCGCCACGATGGGGGCGACCGCAGAGCAACCCGGGAGACGACGCCATGACGCTCTTGATCGGTGCGACCGCACCCGACTTCGAGGCCGACACCACCGAAGGCCGGATCCGCTTCTACGACTGGGTCGGGGACAGCTGGGCGGTGATCTTCTCTCATCCCAAGGATTTCACGCCGGTCTGCACCACCGAGCTCGGCGCCATGGCCAAGCTCAAGGGTGAGTTCGACAAGCGCAACTGCAAGATCATCGGACTCAGTGTCGATCCGGTCGACGACCACAAGCGCTGGTCGAAGGACATCGAGGAGACCCAGGGCTGCGCGCCGAACTATCCGATGATCGGCGACAGCGATGCCAACGTGGCCAAGCTCTATCAGATGCTGCCGGCCGAGGTGACGTCGAGCGAGGGGCGCACCGCGGCCGACAACCAGACCGTGCGCAACGTCTATATCGTCGGCCCGGACAAGAAGGTGAAGCTGGTGCTCTCCTATCCGATGAGTACCGGCCGCAATTTCGCGGAGATCCTGCGCACGCTTGATTCGCTGCAGCTCACGGCCAAGCACTCGGTCGCCACGCCGGCCAACTGGAACGAGGGCGAGGACGTGATCATCGTTCCTTCGGTTTCGGACGAGGCGGCGAAGACCAAGTTCCCGCAAGGGTGGAAGACGCTCAAGCCCTATCTGCGCGTGGTGCCCCAACCGCGCGGCTGAACACATGCCCCCTGTCGCGTCTCCTCGCCGGGGCGGGGTGACGCGACAGGGCATCCTGCGCTACCATGCAACCGCCGCCCCGCATGCGGGCGGTCCGGGGGGCAGGGGTGGCGCACCGAATGCGGGCGATGCTGCGGCGACATGGCGGGGCGATCGGCGCCTTTCTGGTGCTGTTCCTGGCCTGGGAAGTGCTCGTCCGGCTCTTCGGTGTCGCGCACTATCTTCTGCCACCGCCGTCGGTGGTGCTCGCCGACTTCGCCAGGCGCTGGCCGCGGGTTCTTGACAGCACCTGGGTTACGACGTTCGAAATCCTGGCAGGCTATCTTCTGGCGGTCGTCGTAAGCATCCCGCTGGCCATGGCCGTGGCCTATTCGCGCTGGTTTGAGCGGACGGTCTACCCGGTCGTCGTCTTCCTGCAGATCGTGCCGAAGATCGCGATCGCCCCGCTCTTCATCATCTGGTTCGGCTTCGGCTTCACGCCCAAGCTGCTGCTCGTGTTCCTGCTCTCTTTCTTCCCGATCGTCGTCGCCGCGGTGGCCGGCTTCAAGTCGGTCGATCCCGAGGTGCTCGATCTCGGGCGCACCACCGGCGCCGGCCCCTTGCGCCTCTTCTGGCGCATCCGTCTGCCGCACGCCCTGCCGGAGATCTTCACCGGCCTCAAGGTCGGTGCGGCCTTGGCGACCACGGCGGCGGTGGTGGCCGAATTCGTCGCCTCCAACAAGGGGCTCGGCTATCTGCTCCTGGAATATAACGGCAATCTCGAGACCGGCATGGTCTTCGCCGTCATCATTGTGCTCAGCCTCGTGGGTCTCGCCGTCTACTACGCCGTCGAGCTGATCGAGCGACTGACCATTCCCTGGCACGTCTCGCAACACGGTGACGCGACGCGCCCGGGCACGCCTTGAGCCATCGCCGCGACAGGGAGGAAGGACCGATGAAGAAGCTCTTGCAGACGACGGCAATCGCCGTGTCGATGCTGGTTCCGATGCAGGCGCTCGCCGCCGATCAGGTGTCGCTGCTGCTCAACTGGTATCTGGGCGGCCTGCACACGCCCTTCTATCTCGGCGTCGAGAACGGCTGCTACGCGGATCAGGATGTCGAACTCACCATCAACGAGGGGCGCGGCTCGGGTCGGGCGGTGCAGGTGATCGCCGCGGAGGGCGACACGTTCGGCATGTCGGACGCCGGCTCGCTGATGCTGGGCGCGGCCAAGGGCGCGCCGATCAAGGCGGTGATGTCGCTGCTCAACACCTCCGGCTTCAGCATCATCTCGCTCAAATCCGCCGGCATCGAGACCGTCGAGGACCTCGAGGGCAAGACGCTGGCGGTCTCGCCGGGCGACGCGCTCACCCAGCTCTTCCCGGCGGTGATCGCCGCCAACGATCTCGATGCCGACGCCATCGAACTGGTCTTCATGGACCCGCCGGCCAAGCCCGTGGCGGTGATGGAGGGCCAGGTCGACGCGCTCCTGGGCGGCATCGACGACCAGTTCCATCTGATCCAGGCCCAGGGTCACGAGGCGGCCGGGCTGCGCTTCGCCGATCTCGGCGTCAACACGGTCGGCATGACCATCCACGCCCATGACGACACCATCGCCGAACAGCCGGACATGGTCCGCCGCTTCGTCGCCGGCACCGTCTGTGCCTGGGAGGCGGCCAAGGCCGATCCCGAGGCCGCGGTCGAGGCCGCGCTCGCGGTCAAGCCCGACCTCGACCGGCAATCGACGCTCGATCAGCTCGAGACGGACATCGGCCTCCTGGCCTCGCCGGCCACCGAGGGCGAGCCGATCGGCTACGGCGCCGAGGAGGACTGGCAGCGGACGCTGGAACTCCTGGTCGAGTATCGCGACCTCGAGACCGATCGCGAAGCCGCTTCCTTCTATACCAACGAGTTCCTGCCGGAGTGACGGCGGGAATCCTCGTCGAGGGCGTCGGCAAGACCTTTCATCCGCAAGAGGGCCGGGCGGGTACGCCCGTCCGTGCCCTTGAAGGCATCGACATGGTCCTGCCCGAGGGCGCCTTCGTCGCCGTCGTCGGGCCGTCGGGCTGCGGCAAGAGCACGCTCCTGCGCATGCTGGCCGGGCTGCTGCCCTGCGAGGAGGGCCGGATCGCGGTGATGGGCCGGGCGGTCGAAGGGCCCGTCACCGACATCGGCGTCGTCTTCCAGAAGCCGGTGCTGCTGCCCTGGCGCGACGTGCTCGGCAACGTCATGCTGCAGCTCGAGCTGCGCGGCCGCGACGCCCGGGCGGAGCTGCCGCGCGCCGAGCGGCTCCTGGCGGCGGTGGGGCTGGACGGTTTCGCCTCGAGTTATCCGCACGCGCTCTCGGGCGGCATGCAGCAGCGCGCCTCGATCGTGCGGGCCCTCGTCCACGATCCGCCGCTGCTTTTGATGGACGAGCCCTTCGGCGCGCTCGATGCGCTCACCCGCGAACAGTTGCGCATCGATCTCGAACAGCTCTGGCTGGAGAGCGGCAAGACGGTGCTGTTCATCACCCACAGCATCGACGAGGCGGTGCTGCTCGCCGACGAGGTGCTGGTGATGACGCCGCGGCCCGGGCGGATCGAGCGCCGGGTCGACGTTCCGATACCGAGGCCGCGGGGGCTCGACGGCCGAAGCCATCCGGTCTTTCGCACGATCGTCGACGAGGTGACGCGCATCTTTCTCGACAAGGGCGTGCTGCACGGCACCGGCGAGCGCGCGTCGTTGCTGGGGGCGCAGAGCGGGGGAAAAGGATCATGACGCTTTTGGGCAAGGGTGCGGTGACCATCTGGAACGACATCACCAGAGGGGGCCGCGACGTCTTCTATCGCTGGCACGACGAGGAGCACATGCCCGAGCGTGTCGGCATCGAGGGCTTCCTGCGCGGCCGCCGCTGGATCCGGGTGGACGCCGAGACCGAGATCGAATGGTTCACCCTCTACGAGACCGTCGATCCGGCCGTGCTCACCGGCAGCGGCTATCTGGACAGGCTCAACGACCCCACAGCCTGGACCCGCGAGGCGGTAACCCACTTTCTCAACGTCACCCGCGGCCTGACCGAGGTCACCTTGAGCCGCAGTCACGCCGATGGCGGCCATCTGCTGGCCGCCGCCTGGAGCGGCGAGGGGGCGGTCGAGGCGGCGGCGGGACTGGCTCCGGTGCTCGCCGAGCGCATGACCGCCTTGGCCGGGGTGTGCGGCGTGCATGTCTGCGTCGGCGACCATGCCGCGAGTTCGGCCG
This sequence comes from Geminicoccaceae bacterium, assembly GCA_020446525.1. GTDB lineage: Bacteria > Pseudomonadota > Alphaproteobacteria > Geminicoccales > Geminicoccaceae > JAGREO01. Next base: position 15,109 of record JAGREO010000101.1, read on the forward strand.
AGACCGAGGAGCGCAGGGCCAAGGGCTCGGCCAACGAAATCCCGGATCTGGTGGTGATGGTCGAGACGGGCAGGGCGGCGGCGCTGGTCGAGGCGCGCGTCGTGCTCGCCGATGCGGCAAGGTCGTTGCGACGGCTCGAGCCTCTGCGCCAGCCCGGGCTCTACCGTCTCGAGGTCCAGCACCTTCCGCCCCGTTCGGTGCCCGAGGCAACCCTGATGCATGCCGAAGGTTGAAGAGCGCATGCGGCCGTTTGCGCGCCAGGGGGAGAAGTAGAACCGATGCACCCGATCCAGACGATCCTCGACCGTCTGCAAGGTATGGCCTCTGGCTTCGTCGGCCTGTTGCCGCAGATTGCGGTGGCCCTCCTGTTGCTCGTCCTGACCTGGCTCGCCGCCCGCTACAGCGGCAGGCTGGTCACCTGGTCGACGCGTCGCTCACGCATGCGCCGGTCGCTGGTCGACCTGCTGCAGAACCTGGCGGCGATCGCCATCTGGATCGGCGGTCTGTTGCTGGCGGCGACCATCGCCTTTCCGGACATGTCGCCGACCGATCTTCTGGCGACCATCGGGCTCGGCTCCATCGCCATCGGCTTCGCCTTCAAGGACGTGTTCGAGAACTTCGTCGCCGGCATCTTCATCCTGTTCCGCGAGCCGATGCGCATGCACGACCACATCGAGTGCGAGGACGTCGAGGGGCAGGTGGTCAAGATCACCGTGCGCGATACCCACGTCCGCCGCACCGACGGCCAGCTCGTGGTCCTGCCCAACGCCATGCTGCTCAAGAACCCGGTGACGATCCGCACCGACTGGGACGTGCGGCGGGTGACCGTCATGGTCGGGGTCGCCTATGGCGAGGACGTCGACGCGGCGCGCGATGTGATCGAGCGGGCGGTGCGCGGCGTCGACAGCATCGTCGGCGACCGTCCGGTGCAGATCTTCGCCCAGGCCTTCGGCGCCAGCAGCATCGATTTCGAGGTCACCTGGTGGACCGGATCGAAGCCGGTCGACGTGCGCCGGTCGCGCGACGAGGTCGTGGCGGCGGTCAAGCGTGCACTGGACGATGCGGGAATAGAAATCCCCTTTCCCTATCGTACGCTCACCTTCAAGGAACCGCTGCATCTCGCCCGTGAAGCACGAGCGGACGAACGGGCGTGATTTTGCCGCATCGCAGCAGAAAGAAGTTGCAGTGCAACAACGAGCTTGGGTAGATCGCACGAGGGCCGATATCGCCCTGCACGAGACGGGAGAACCCTCATGAGCGACAGCAAGTCACCTTTCGACGCGGCGAACTATGCCACCGCGATGCCCAAGTTGGACGTCGAGGCGATGTTCGCCATGCAGCGAGCCAATATCGAGACCCTGGTTGCCGTTCAGAAGATCTTCTTCGATCTGGCGCAGACCATGGCGCGTCGGCAGAGCGAGATGATGAAGGACGCCTTCGATCGCGGTCAGGCGATGATGAAGACCCAGGACGGCAAGAGCAAGCCGGCTGATTACATGGACGAGGCGCGCGTGGCGATGGAGAAGGCCGTGGCCGACGCCAAGGAGACGCTCGACCTCGGTCTCAAGGCGCAGAACGAGGCGGTCGATCTGGTCGTCAAGCGTGCGGCGAAGAATTTCGACGAGGCCAAGCAGATCAGCGGCTGAACGTCGAGCGCCAACTTCTTCGCCGCTTCTCGTGCTGCGGCCCCGGTCGACGATCGGGGCCCGCGTCGAGTCGGTTCGTCCGGAGCCGTGCCGGGACTGTACCTCGGGGCCGGTCATCGGATATGGTCGGCGGCGCGGCTCCTGCTCAATCGAGCCGCGAATTGACCGCAGGCGGGTGTCGGCCATCCGTCCCGCCGACAGAGGACCGGCCCGCTCATGCGTCACGACGAAAGAGAACACGTCAGCCTGCCGAGCGCCCGTGAGGACGCGGCGCGTGCCGCCGATGCCGCGGAGACGGCGCAGACCCGATCACCGAGCTTCAGGCTCGCCTTCACGGATACGGAGTTCCTGCTGCGCGAAGAGCTGCGGCCCGTGCGCCTGCAGCTCGAGCTGCTCAAGCCCGAGATGGGACTGCAGGAGCACAACATCGAATCGACCATCGTCGTCTATGGCAGCGCCCGCAACATCGAGCCGGAACAGGCGGGCGAGCTTCTGGCGGTCGCCGAGGCCCAGGCGGCCGAGAACCCCGACGACCCGAAGCTGAAGGACGCCCTCACGACCGCCCGGCGTATCGTCCGCCACGCGGGCTATTACGAGCAGGCGCGACGGTTCGGGCAGATCGTCTCGGAGGCGGGCCAGAAGAGCGAGAAGCGGCGCTGCGTGATCGTCACCGGTGGCGGTCCTGGGATCATGGAGGCGGCCAACCGCGGTGCGCATGACGTGGGTGCCTTGAGCATCGGCCACAACATCACCCTGCCGCACGAGCAGGCGCCCAACCCCTACATCACGCCCGAACTCTGTTTCCAGTTCCACTATTTCGCCATTCGCAAGATGCATCTCACCATGCGCGCGCTCGCACTCGTGGTGTTTCCCGGCGGCTACGGCACGATGGACGAGCTCTTCGAGTGTCTTTGTCTGATCCAGACCGGCAAGGCGCGGCCGATGCCGGTGCTGCTGTTCGATCGCGCCTACTGGACGCGTATCGTCAATTTCGAGGCGCTGGTGGACGAAGGCGTGATCGCCGCCGCCGATCTCGATCTGATCACCTTCGTCGACAGTGCGGAGGACGCCTGGAACGCCATCCGTACGCACTATGCCTACACCGACCTGCTGCCCGCCGACGGCTGCTGATCGCTGGATGAGAGGAAGAGAAGATGCCGGTGCGCCTCACCTTCCACGGAGCAGCCTCGACCGTCACCGGCTCGTGCTACCTGCTCGAGCACGAGGGCGGGAGGATGCTCGTCGATTGCGGCCTGTTCCAGGGCACCAAGACGGTGCGCGAACTGAACTACCGGCCGTTCCCCTTCGATCCGGCGCGCATCGACGCCCTGGTGCTGACCCATGCGCACATCGACCACACCGGCCTCGTGCCCAAGCTGACCAGGAACGGTTTCAGCGGGCCGATCTTCGCCACCGAGGCGACCATCGACCTGCTCGAGTTCATGCTGCCGGACAGCGGCTATATCCAGGAAACCGGGGCGGACCGGCTCAACCGGCGCAACAAGCAGCGCGGCCGGCCGCCGGTCGAGCCGATCTACACGCGTGTCGACGCCGAGCAGGCGCTGAACAACGCCCGCAAGCAGCCCTACGGTGCGTGGTTCGAGCCGATGGCCGGCGTTCGGGTGCGCTACTGGAACGCGGGGCACATCCTGGGCTCGACGTCGGTCGAACTGGAAGTGACCGACAGCAAGGCGGACCGTCCGCTGCGGCTGCTCTTTTCCGGCGATATCGGACCCGACGAGAAGACCTTCCACGACGACCCCGCCGCACCGTCGGATGTCGATTATCTGATCTGCGAGAGCACCTATGGTGACCGCGACCGGGAGGAGGTGACGCTCGAGCAGCGCCAGGCGCGGCTGAAGAAGGAGATCACCGACGGGCTGGCGGCCGGCGGCAACGTGGTCATTCCGGCCTTCGCGGTCGAGCGGACGCAGGAACTGATCTACAGTCTCGTCAGGCTGATGGACGCCGGCGACGTCAAGAACGTGCCGATCTTCATCGACAGCCCCCTGGCGATCAAGGTCACCGACGCCTTCGCGCGGCACCGCGAGGATCTGCACGACGTCGACGCCGACATGCGCCTCTTCAAGAGCCCGCGCATCCGTTACACGGAATCGGTCGACGAGAGCAAGGCGATCGCCCGGATCGAAGGTGGTGCCATCATCATGTCGGCATCGGGCATGTGTGACGCGGGCCGTATCCAGCACCATCTCAAGGCCAATCTCTGGCGCGAGGACGCGACGGTGCTGTTCGTCGGCTATCAGGCACCGGGCTCGCTCGGCCATCTCATTCTCTCGGGCGAGGAGCGCGTGCGCATCCACGGCGAGGAGATCGAGGTGCGTTGCCGTATCCGCCGGCTGGATTCCTATTCGGCGCACGCCGATCAGGGCGAGCTGGTCGCCTGGGTGAAGGCGCGGTTGCCGGTGCACAACACGATCTTCCTGAGCCACGGTGATCCCGAAGCGATGAAGGTGTTTCGTGAGCATCTGGCCGAGGCCGGCCTCGATCCCGCCCGCATCCGCACACCCGCTCTCGACGACGGTTTCGATCTGCGGCCGGGCGAAGCACCGGCACACGAACCGCGTCCGGCGCGCCTCAGCCACGCCAGGGCCGCGGCCGCGCGGGACTGGCACAACGCCTATGCCCGGTTGCTGCTCGATCTGGGCAAACGGCTCGAGACACTGGACGACGACGCCCGGCGGGAAACGCTGCTCGATCGATTGCGCAAGGCCCTGCGCGAGGATGAGCGCTGACCCGACGACCGCCCCTGCGCTGGAACGGATCCCAGATCGAACGCTCGTCCGCCGTCAGGCGGTTCGCCCGGACGCACGGTCCGGCTCGCGACGACCCCTTTGCGCAACTTGAAATTGTAGCATAGCAAGGTACAGTGCTTCGTTTTTTCACCCTTGCGTGATGGTCGCCTCGTGCGCGATAGCAGCCTATGTTAACTTGTGGTTAAGGTTAACGCGCTATTGCGGACGTCGAACGGGGCGGCCGGTGGGCGGTCGATCGTGGATGGATCACGATCGGTGGCCCGATGACCGGATTGCCGCGGCGATCGCCAACGACGACGGGGCCCCATGCCGGGTCGCGCGCAACAAGAGTGACGGGTGAACGGACATGGCACGACAGCGAAGCGATGCGTTGATGGACAAGGAACTGGCCGACGTGCTCGTCGATCGGCGCGACGTCGAGGACGCACCGCAGTTTCCCGCCGACGAGCGCATGGTTCTGCGCCTCCAGGACCTGGTCGAAGATGCCAACGGCGAGGTGGTGCTGTTCAACGACTCGCACCTGGCGCGCCTGGCGTTGGCGACCGACGTGGCGCCGGTCGAGCGGGGCGAGGCGGGTCCGCACGTCACCGCCGCCGGTGAGGACGTCTCGGGCTTTCACTTCATCGCCTTCGGCAACGGCCTCAAACTGTTCTTTCAAGAAGGTCTCGACCTCGTCGTCACCCCGGAGCACGCATCGGTCTGACCGCCGTCGCCGCGGCACGGCCGCGCTCAGGTTGCCGTTGATCGCGAGTTCAACCTGAGGTAGAAAATCGGGTGACCTGCCAGGGGAGCCCGAATGGCCGACGTGCCGAGACGATTCGCCGAGACCGGTGCCGTGAGCGATGCCGAAGGGGCGGCGGCGCGGCTCGAGCGGCGTATCGCCGAACTCGAGCGGGCATGCGCCGAGGCGCGGGATGCCAGCGCTGCGCGTGCGACCTTTCTCGCCACGATGAGCCACGAGCTGCGTGAGCCGATGAACGGCGTGCTGGGTATGGCGCGGCTGCTGCGCGAGACGCCGCTCGACGACGAGCAGTGCGGTTACGTTGACGCCGTGGTGTCGTCGGCCGAGGCGTTGATCTCCGTGGTCAACGACATTCTCGATCTCTCGCGCATCGATGCGGGCAGGCTCGACTTCGATGCGGTCGATTTCGCCCTGCGACCGTTCTTTCAGCGCTTGGGTGCGCTCCTGGCGAGCCGTGCCGCACGCAAGGGGATAGGCTTCCGCATCGACCTGCCGGCCGATCTCGTCGCCGTGGTCAACGGTGATCCGGGCCGCCTGCGACAGATGCTGATCAACCTCGCCGGCAACGCGATCAAGTTCACCAGCGAGGGCGAGGTGGTGATCGCCGTGCGCCAGGGGTCGAGCGACGACCGCCATATCCATCTCCAGTTGAGCGTGAGCGACACGGGCGCCGGCATTCCGTTGGCGATCCAGCGGAATCTGTTCTCGGCCTTCGCCCAGGCCGACGCCGGTGTTCCGCGGGTCTTCGGCGGCAGCGGCCTCGGCTTGATGATCGCGCAGCGTCTGGCGCAGGCGATGGACGGCACCATCGACGTGTCGAGCGACGGCGTGCGGGGCAGTCGCTTCGACGTGCGCGTCCGTCTCGCCGCGGCACAGGATACGGCCGAAGCCATGGCCGTGCGCCGCGCCGATCTCGCCGGCGCCACGCTCCTGGTGATCGACGGTCAGGAACGCAGCCGTGCCACCGTCGAGCAACTCGCGCGACTCTGGCACATGCATGCCCGGGGCGCCGCGAGTGCGCGCGAAGGACTGGCCGTGCTCGAGGATGCGATCGATCGGGACGCGCCCTTCGATTTCGTGGTGATCGATCGTTCACTGTGTGACGAGGCGGGTGACGAACTCGGTGCGCATATCCGCGGCATGCACGGTACGGCCCATACCCGCCTCGTGCTGCTGGTGGCTTCGGGCATGCGTGGCGACGCGGCGCGCGCGCGTGAAGCCGGGTTCGACGCCTATCTGCCCAAGCCGCTCACCGCCAGCACCCTCCTCGACTGCCTGCAGCAGTTGCGCGCGGGTGCCAAGAGCGAGGACATCGTCACGATCCACTCCATCGGCGACCAGAAGCGGCCGGCGCTCCAGATCCTCGTCGCCGACGACAATCCGGTCAATCGCAAGGTCACCAGCATCATGCTCGGGCGTGCCGGACATGAGGTGACCACCGCCGAAGACGGTGCCGAGGCCGTCGCCCTGCTCGAGAAAAGCGCGTTCGATCTCGTCCTGATGGACGTGCAGATGCCGGTGCTCGACGGCTTGAGCGCGACGCGCCGCATCCGCGCTCTGGCGGATCGGCGGCGCGCCGCGACACCGGTCGTCGCCATCACCGCCAACGCCATGCAGGGTGACGACCGGGCCTGCTTCGCAGCAGGCATGACCGGCTATGTCAGCAAGCCGGTCGATCGGGCGTCCTTGTTGCGTGCCGTCGACGAGGCTCTGGCGACGCGAGCGGCCTGAAGGAAGCCCCGGCGCGACGAATTCATGAAAAACTGCTTGCGAAATGCAACACCCGAAAGTTATTTCAACCTTAGGTAGAAATTTGGATGGCGTGTGGTCGCCGGCGGGAGTTAGCAACCGATGAAATCGTTCCGTAGCCTTGTCGTTTTCGCTGCAGCCTGGGCCGTTGCCGGTCCGGCCGTCGTGCCTGCTCAGACCGTGGAAACGGCGGTCATGACCGTCACCGCCACGGTGCAGAGCGGCTGTTCGCTGACCGGCGGCACACTCGATTTCGGCACCTACACCTCCGGTCAGTCCACGGCGAAGGACGTCACCGGCAAGATCAGTTTCGCGAATTGCAACGGAAATCTGAGCTTCGAGCTCGACGGGGGACAGAGCGGCAACGTCGATCAGCGAAAGATGAAAGCGGGCAACAACACCTTGGCGTATCAACTTTTCAGAAATGCCGCCCGAAGCAACATCTTCGGTACCGGTGCACGCGCTCAATCCTACACGTTGCTCGTTCCCGGCAGCGGGACGCTCGACGTCTACGGGCGCATCGCCGCCAACCAGGTGGTGCCGGAAGGCACCTACAGCGACACCGTGAACATCACCCTGACCTTCTGACCGGACGACGATGCACAAGTTCCTCGCCGCTCTGTTGCTGTCGATTCTGCTGCCGGCGTCCTTCGGGACGGCGGAGGCGGGATCGTTCACCGTGACACCGACCCGTCTCTCGATGACGGGTGCGGTCGACACCGGCGTGATCACGCTGCGCAACACCGCGTCGACGTCTGCGGTGATCCAGGTCGAGAGTTTCGCCTGGACCGATTCGCCTTCGATCGCCGAGCTCGAACCGACGCGCGATATTCTCGCCGTTCCTACCGTATTCAAGCTGCAGCCGGACGAGAAGCAGGTCGTCCGGGTGCGGGCCCGCACCCGGCCCGGCGCCGTCGAGAAAGCCTACCGCATCGTCCTGTCCGAGGTGCCGCAACTGCAGAACGGCGCGTCGAACGGTGTTCAATTCGCCTTGCGCCTGAGCCTGCCGGTGTTCATCGGTCCGCCCGGTGTCAAGGCTTCGCCCTCCTGGTTCGTCGAGCGCGGCGGGTCGGGCGACGACCGGCCCTGGCTGCGCCTGAGCAATGGTGGCGAGGCGCATCTGCATCTCACCGAGCTCGAGGTCACCGACGATACCGGTCGCGAGATCGTCGGTCTGGCGAGCGGGCCGGTCTACGTGCTGCCCGGCCGGGCCCATCGCTTCGCCCTGCCCGACGGCCGTATCCAATGGCCGTTGCGGGTCGAGGGCAAGACCAATCTCGGCAAGGTCCAAGTCGATATCGACGGCTAGCAGGTCGTTCCTCCTTCTGGTTCTGGCGACGACCGCGGTCGGCACGTCGATCATGGCGCTCGACGGGCCGCTCGGCGGCGTCGCCGATGCGCACCTCGACGGCGGACGCCCGCCGACGCTGCCGGCCTCGCCGGTCCCTCCGGCCGCCGCAACGGCAGCGAGGCTCGCGGCCCTGATGCTGGCGGCCGAGCGTGACACCAGCACGGTGTCGGACGGACCGAGGACACGAAAGGCGCGCGCGGGCGGTGAGCCCCGTGCCGCACGATCGCCGGCCACGCTCGTGCGCGC
>JAGREO010000102.1 GCA_020446525.1 Geminicoccaceae bacterium
ATCCGGGGCCGCTGGTGCTGGAAAAACATGGGCTGGAAGAACGGGGGCTGGAGAAACGAGGGCTGGAAGAACGGAGGCTGGGAGAACGGGGGGCCGGGAATCGACCCCGCCGATGCGTTCAGCCTTCGCGCATCATTCGGCCCACCCCATCGAGCTTGGCGTCGCTCATATAGCCGTAGCGGTTGATCCAGACGCGACCCCGGCCGGCCTCGAAGGCCGTGCGGATGCGCGCCAGCGCATCCTCGGTCGGCCCGTAGCTGTGGGCGGCGGGGGTGAGAGTCGCACCGGCACCACCCAGCTCGGCCGCGGCCGTCTCGATCTTGCGCCGCTGGGATGCGGCACTCACCGGATGGGCCTCTTCGGGCTCGGGATAACGCATGCGCTCCGCCGGGGCCTCGCCCGTGTCGAAGAGCTCCTGCAGCCGGGCCAGGATCTCCGGGCGCGCCATGCGGCAGCCGGCAGCCTCGATCCGGCGGGCGTAGCCGTCGAGCATCATCGGCCAGTGCATGGTGTAGAGCTTGAGCGCGACGTCGTCGGCGATCGCCCCCACCCGATGCAGGTCCATGCCCGAAAGACGCGCCCAGGGCGGCGGAAAGGCGTGGGCGACCAGCCGCAGCGATGCCGGCAGGGCGTCGCGGCAGGCCCGCACCAGATCGAGGGAGAGCTCGGCCTTGAAATCCTGCAACCGGCAAAAGCCCGTCGGGATCTCCGCACCGCGCGTGACGAAGATCGAGGGATCGCGCATGCAGGCGGCGGCATCCCGCCGCATCCGCGCGACGTCGTAGCCCCTGGCCGTCGCGGTCCTTACCGCATGGGTGTTGAAGTCGAAGAACCAGGAATCGAGGCTGTAGGGCGGGTATTCGGGCCAGTCGATGCGCACGGCATCGATCATCGGATAGGCCCGGGCGAGATCGCGCAGCAGGGCACGGACATAGGCCACCACCTGCGGACTGGCGAGGCTGGCGTTCTTGTCGACCCGGCCCTCGTGCAGCGATCCGTCCGGCAGCCGCGGCTTGTCGTCCTCCTCCGGCCCGCCGAACTGCACGCGGTAGCCGGGCGGGATGGCCGCCTGCACCTGAAGGTGGGTCTCGAGACCGGCCTGCGCCGCGGCTTCGAGAAACCGGCCGACCAGCGGTCCCTGGCTGCGGGTCAGATCGGTGGGGGCACTCGGCCGGTAGCGCAGACCGTCATAGAGCGCGAGGTCCGGCACGTAGCTCGGGGCCGTGGTGCAGCGGATTTCGCGCGCGCCCCACAAGTCGCGGTCCAGCAGGCGGACCTTGCCGGCATCGGCATCGATCGGCGGCTCGCGGCCGGCGTCGGCGGCATCGCTTCGGGCCATGACGTAGGGCGAGGTGGCGACCGCCGTGGCCCCGGCGCGCGCGAGCGAGCGCAGCACGCCCTCGATCCCTTCGGACTGGATCCATTCGGGCATCACGGTGATGCCGAGATGGCGGCCGTCCCGGGTCATCGATCGAGCCGGTTCTGGCCGGCTTCGAGGTTCCATCGCAGGGTCTCGGGCGGCTGCGTCGCGCGCGCCCATTGCGCCAGGAGGCTCTTCTCCTCGACCTTGTCCGCCAGCCGTCGTGCCACGGCATCCGGGTCCCAGCCCGCCAGGACCCGCTCGGTGAGCTCGGTGCGCACCGCCACATAGTCGGGGTCGGTCGCCCGGTCCACCGTCTCGTCGGGATCGAGCAGCAGGTCGAAGAGCTGCGGCTCGAGGCCGTGGTGGTGGACGAGCTTGTAGCGCTCGGTGCGGACCATGCGCTGCTGTACGGGTTCGGGCAGGGTCCAGGCCGCGGTGCCGTCGGTGCAGTATTCGGCGAAGGCCTCGTCGATCCAGGGCGCCTGCGGATCGGTCGCCAGCGGCACCAGTGAGCGGCCGCGGCTGCGCGGCAGGACGGGCGCGCCCATGGCGTCGAGCATGGTGGCGGCGACGTCGAGCAGGCTGACCACCTGCTGCCTGCGGCCGCCCGCCGGAAAGCGGTCCGGCCAGCGCATGATGAGCGGCACCTTCACCGATTCCTCGAAGAAGGTCTGCTTCCACCAGAGGCCGCGCTCGCCCAACTGGTCGCCGTGGTCGGAGGCGTAGATCACCAGCGTGTCCTCGGCGAGACCGACCTCGGCGAGCTGCTCGAGGATGCGGCCGATCATCCGGTCCATCGCGGTCACGAGCCCCCAATAGGCCTGCCGCGCCCGCGCCTCGTCGGCGGGATCGAGATCGAGCGCGCCGGTGTGCGCGCGCCAGCGGCGCAGATAGGGATGCTCCGGCTCCGGAACGCCCCGGCGCGGCGGGTCGATCAGGCCGTCATAGGCGGCGAAGTCGTCGGCACCGCAGACATAGGGCTGGTGCGGCAGCATCAGGCCCACGGTCATGGCGAAGGGCCGGTCGGTCGTGCCGTCGCGCCGCGCCTCGGCCAGCCGGCGAAGCTCGGCCACCGCGGCCCCGGTCACGTCCTCGTCCTTGCGCTCGTAGGACGAGGCGCCCGGGCCGGAGCGCTCGATGGAGACGCGATAGGGATCGTTGGTGCGGGCGAGCGGACCCATGTCGTGCGCCGGGCCGCCGATCCAGTTGGTCGAATGATCGCCGATCAGCCGGCGCTCGTAGCCGTGATGCTGGTCGGGGCCGATCGCGTGCAGACGGCCGACGAGCACCGTCTCGATCCCGGCGGCACCCAGCGCGTGGGCATGGGTGGGCAGGTCGGAGGCGAGGATGTCGGAATTGGTCCAGCAGCCGATCTCGTGGCAGTGGCGGCCGGTGAGCATCGCCATGCGCGCGGGCGTGCAGAGCGGCGACGGCGTATAGGCATTGTCGAAGGTGACGCCGCGGGCGGCCAGATCGTCGAGCGCCGGGGTGGCGACGACCGGGTCACCGTAGCAGCCGGCGACGGCCTGGGCGTGCTGGTCGGAGAAGATGAAGAGCAGGTTGGTCAAGGAGCCTTGCCCTCCGCGCCGCCGCCTCCGGTGCAGATCACTTCGGGCCCGCCCCCGAGATGCGGGGTGCCTCGCCCGGTGCCGGCGTGTAGGGATAGCTGCCCATCTCCAGCACCGCCTGCTCGCCGCCGAATTCGGCGATGCGCGCGGCCTGATCGGCGAAGGCCCTGGCGGTGACCTCCTCGACGTCGCAGACGGCCCGCAGATTGCGCTCGCCCTCCTTGACCAGGGCCGCGAATTCCGGCTCGAGCGCCAGATCGCGGGTCTCGAGCGGATCGGCCTCGAGATCGAAGAGCTGCGGCCGGTAGCCTTCATAGTGCACATATTTGTAGCGGCGCCAGCGCAGCATGAAGATGGCGGTGATCGAGCCCACCGCGTGATATTCCGAGAGGACCATGCGGCTCGAGGCGACGCCCTTGACGATCTTCTGCCAGGCGATGCCGGGCAGGCCGTCGACCGGTGCATGTTCGTCGTCCGGGTCGATGCCGGCATTCTCGAGGATGGTCTGGTAGCCGTCGACCAGCGAGACCGGCGTCCGCACCCGCTCGCCCGGCTCGAAGTCCGGCCCGCGACAGATCAGCGGGATGCCCACACTCTCCTCGTACATGTTGGATTTGCCCCAGAAGGTCCGGGTGCCGAGATTGTCGCCGTGGTCGGAGGTGTAGACCACCATGGTGTCGTCGCGCAGGCCCGCCTCGTCCAGCGCCCGCAGCACCCGGCCGACATTGTCGTCGAGGAAGCTCACCATGCCGTAATAGGCGGCGACGGCGCGGCGGATGTGATCCTCGTCGGTGAAGTGATCCTCGTACGCCTGCACCTCGCGCAGCTTGCGCAGCACGGGATGGTCGGGGAAGTCCTCGGGGTCGCGCAGCCGCGGCATCGGCACTTGGTCGAGCGGATACATGGAGAAGAACTCGGGCGGTGCCACCAGCGGGAAGTGCGGGCAGACGAAGGAGACGAAGAGCGTCCAGGGCTCGTCGTCCCGCCTTGCCGCCGCATCCTCGAGCCAGGCGCAGGCGGCGTCGCGGATCTTACGGTCGTAGTCGAGATAGGTGCTCTCGCCCTCGCCCGCATCCTCGGCCAGTTGCCGGGTGCTGGGCCGCAGCGGCGGCGGCCGGCGCAGCATGCCCTGGATGTCGCCCCTGCCGTCCAGCACGTGCAGCGGCAGGATCTCGCGGGTGAAGCCGTTGTCGTCGTCGCTCGAGCGGTAGTGCAGCTTGCCGATCGATTCGACCCGGTGCCCCGCCATCGCCAGCCGGTGGCCCCAGCCCCTGGGCTCGCCCGTATAGGGAAAACCGTTGTCCCAGTTGCCGATCTCGTGGACGTGCCGGCCGGTGGCGAAGGAGGCGCGGGCGGGCACGCAGATCGGGCAGTTGGTGTAGGCCGCGTCGAAGGTGGCGCCCTCGGCCGCGAGCCGGTCGAGATGCGGCGTGCGGATCACCTCGTTGCCATAGGCGCCGAGCACGCGCTTGGAATGCTCGTCCGACATGATGAACAGCATGTTGCGTCCGCCGGTGGTCATGACGGGCTCTCCTTCTTGGTTCGTCGGCGCCAGGACTGGACGAACGGCCAGAACAGCATGAGGATGGACAGGACGAGGAAGGTGGTGGCGATCGGCCGATCGAAGATGCCCAGGAAGCCGGCCTCCGACATCTGCATGCTCGAGCGGAGCTCCACCTCGAAGATGCCCGCCAGCACGAAGCCGATGACGAAAGGCCCGAGCGGCACCCGCGCCCGATCGAGAAAGAAGCCGATCACGCCGAAGCCGACCACGACCCAGACGTCGTACATCCGGTTGGAGAGCGCGTAGGCGCCGATCATGCAGCAGACGAAGATGACCGGCAGCATGTAGGCCTTGTCGATCAGCACGGCCCGGGCGATCCAGCGGACCGAGGCGGTCATGATGAGGAACATCAGCACGTTGGCGACGAGGTAGGCGGCCATCAGCGCCCAGACGAAATCACCGTTGGTGATGAAGAGCAGCGGGCCCGGCTGGATGTTGTGCAGGATCAGGGCCGAGAGCAGGATGGCGTCGATCGGGCTGCCCGGGATGCCCATGGTGATCATCGGGATGAGCGCCCCGCCGACATTGGCGTTGTTGGCGGATTCCGAGGCGACGATGCCCTCGGCGTGGCCGGTGCCGAACTTTTCCGGGGTGTCGGAGACGTTCTTGGCGGTGACGTAGGCGACAATGGCGGAGATCGACGCACCGACGCCGGGAAGGATGCCGATCCAGGTGCCGATCACGCTCGAGCGCAGGATGTTGACCGCGTGGCCGCGCCACTCGCGCAGCGAGACGCGCACCCGGCCCGTGCCCAGCTCGAGCGAGACCGGCTGCTTGCCGATCTCGTAGGCGTCCTTGATGATCTGGCTCATCACGAACACGCCGAGCAGGACGGGCAGAAGCTGGAAGCCGCCGTCCAGCGCGTGGAAGCCGAAGGTCAGACGGAGCTGGCCGTCGCTCTCGTTGAGACCCGGCAGGGCGAAGGCGATGCCGAGAAAGCCGGCGATCAGCCCCTTGACCATGCTGCCCTGGCTGATCGAGGCGATCAGCACGATGGCCATCAGCACCATGGTGAAATATTCGAACGGCCCGAAGGTCATGGCCCAGCGCGACAGCGGCGGCGAGAGCAGGACGAGAAAGGCGCCGGCGATCAGCCCGCCGACCAGCGACGAGCCGATGCCGAGTGCGAGCGCCCGCTCGGGCTGGCCCTGCTGCGCCATCGGATAGCCGTCGAAGGTGGTCATGATCGAGGACGGCGTGCCCGGCATGCGCAGGAGGGTGGCGCTGATCAGCCCGCCCGAGACCGATCCGACATACATCGCCACGAGCAGGATGAGCGCCAGCGTGCTGTCCATGTAGAAGGTCAGCGGCAGGGTGAGCGTGATCAGCATGCCGCCGGTCAGGCCCGGCACGGCACCGACGAAGATGCCGAGCGAAGTGCCGAGCAGGATGTAGAAGAACGGCCAGGGATGCAGGACGAAGAGCAGTGCGCCCGCGAGATCACCCACCGCTCAAGCCTTCGAGCAGGATCGAGCGCTGCGGCAGGTCGATGAACAGCACCCGGGTGAACAGCCATTCGAAGCCGTAGCCGAGCAGCAGGGCGAGCGGCACCAGCACGAGGAGCGCCCGCATGCGGCCGCGCGCCAGCAGCATGCCCAGTGCCAGGACGAAGAGGGTCGAGGCGGCGGCGAAGTCCAGAAGCCGCGCGTGCATCGAGCCGACATAGGCGGCGGTGATCAGCACGGCCGCCGCCGCCGTCACCGGCGAGGCGGGTGCCGCCTTCTCATCCGCCTCGATCGCAGCGGGCATCGGACCGGCCGGTTCTTCCGCCCGCACGTCGAAGACGGCACTCGCGCCCAGCACCAGCGCCAGGACCAGGAGAACGCCGGCGACCAGCTTGGGGACCGCCGCCGATCCGAGCGGATCGAAGAAGGGCGGCGGGATGTCGAGCGCGCCCCGGAACAGGAGGCCGCTGAAGAGCACGAGGGCCGAGGCGAGGAGCAGGTTGGTCCGGTTCCGGCCGCTGGTGTCCGACATCGCCCTCACCGCCGCCCCGTTTGCCCCCGGTCCACGCTCTATTGCTGCAACTGGCGCGCCTTGGCCACGAGCGGCTCGGCGGTCGCGGCCCACCAGTCGAGCTGCTTTTCGATCTCCTCGGGCTCGATGAACTCCGGCACGACGCCCAGATCACTGAACTGCTGCTGCACCGTCTCGTCCGCCATCGCCTCGCGCAGCGCGTTCACGAGGAAAGCGCGCGCCTCTTCGGGCATCCCCTTGGGTGCGAGCCAGATGCGGTTGGCGTTGGCGATGACGTCGATGCCTTCCTCCTTGGCGGTCGGCACGTCGGGGAACTGCTCGAGGCGCTTCTCGGAGAAGAAGACGATCGGCTTGAGGTTGGCGTCCTTCCAGTTGATGAACTCGATGGCGCCGAAGATGGCGGTGTCGGTGTGCTTGGCGACGACCGAGGGGAAGCGCTTGGCGCCGCCGCCCGTCTGCACGTAGCGGAACTCGACCCCGGCGGCGTCCTCGACCATCAGCGGCACGAAGTGCACCGGCAGGCCGACATTGGTGGCGACCTTGACCTCGTTGGGCTTGGCGCGCGCCGCTTCGATCAGTTCCCCGAAGGTCTGGTAGGGCGAATCGCCCGCGACGCCGAGACCCAGGATGCCGTAACCGGTGACGCCCAGAAGGTCGAAGGCCGTGTGGTCGTAATCGACCACGCCCATCGCCTTGGAGGTGATGATTCCCTCGTGCCAGAAACCGACCGTGTAGCCGTCCGGATCCGAGTCCATGATCTCGCGGGTGGCGATGGTGCCACCGGCGCCGGGCATGTTGACCACCACCATCTGGGTGCCGAGCTTGCCGGTCTCGTCGAAATAGCGCTGCAGGATGCGGGCGACGCTGTCCATGCCGCCGCCGGCCTGCGTGGGCACGATCACCTTGATCGGCTTTTCGGGATAGGCCGCCTGCGGCGTGGCGGTGCCGGCGAAGGTGATCGCCGCCGCCGCGAGGCTCGCCTTGAGAATGCGTGAAACCAACATGTGACCTCCCTTGCCGCTGAACCGCAGACGTGGCTTCCTCGATGGAACTTCGCGGCATATTGACAAGATGCCGCAGCTTCGGGCAAGTGCCAAAAGGCAACAAAGTGATAACGTGCCGGAATAGCTTCGGGCCGGCGCGGTCCGGGGCAGGCAACCCAACGGGGTGGACGCTCTCGTCGTGGAACTGCGGACGATCGACTATTTCCTCGCGGTGTCGGATCACGGCTCGCTGCGCGCGGCGGCGCGCCATCTGGGCCTCACCCAGCCGGCGCTGACCAAGGCGATCCGCCGGCTGGAGGACGAATTCGGCCTGCCTCTGTTCGACCGCCGGGCGCGCGGCGTGACGCTCACGGTCTATGGCGAATCCTTCCGCCGCAACGCCCGTGCCCTGCGCGCCAGCATGGTCGAGGCGCAAGCCGAACTCGAGGCGCTCCGCCGCGGCACGGCGGGGCTGGTGCGTCTGGGTGCCGGACCTTCCTGGCTGACCCGGATCGTGCCTCTGGCGCTGCGGATCTTCCGCGAGCGTTTCCCGAAGGTCCAGTTGCGCGTCACCGGCGGCCACGACGACACGCTCAAGGCGGCGCTGCGCGCGGGCAATCTCGATCTGGTGGTGGCGGCCCTGCCCGACGGCAGCGGCGAGCCCGATCTCGAGCGTATCCCGCTGATGGTCGACGAATACCGCATCATCGCCGACCGCAGCCATCCGCTGCACCGCAAGGCGCTCGTCCGGCCACCCGAGCTGCTCGATTTTCCCTGGATCCTGGCGAACCCGACGACGCACATGGTGCAGCGCCTCAAGGTGTTCTTCGCCGGCCACGGCCTGCCCCCGCCCCAGGCGACCATCGAGACCGATATGCCGTCTTTGAAGCTCTCGCTGATGCAGGGCGGCCCCTATCTGAGCTTTCACGCCCTCGAGAATTTGCGCTCGCTCGGCGCCGACACCATCGAGCCGCTGCTCGTCGAGGGTGCCGGATGGCAGCGCAAGGCCGGCATCATGACCCGCCACGGCGCCGAGCCCAACCCCGCGGCACAGGCGCTCATCGGCATCGTCGAGGAAGTCTGCGCCCGGGAAACCGATCCGCCGGCGGTCGCGGCGGTCGCCTGATCCACACCACCCCCAACGCAAGAAACGGAGGCTGAACATGAAGAAACTGCTCGGAGCCGGTGTCGCGATACTGGCCCTCATCGCCGGCCACGCCGCGCAGGCGGCCTGGCCGGAAAAGCCGGTCAAGGTGATCGTGCCGTTCAAGGCCGGCGGCACCTCGGACCAGGTGGCCCGCGCCTTCCAGCAGGCGATCGAGGCCAACGACCTGCTCGGCCAGCCGCTGACCATCGTCAATGTCGGCGGCCATTTCTCGATCGGCTCGAGGCAGGTGATGGAGGCCGAGCCCGACGGCTACACCTTCCTGCTCGTGCACATCGCGCTGATGGGCGGGCAGGCCGGCGGCATGTTCGACTTCGGCTATCGCGACTTCGCGCCGGTCGCCGCCACCGGGCAGTTCTGCGTGCTGCCGGTGGTCCGCAAGGACAGCGGCATCGACAGCGTCGACGATCTCCTGAAGAAGGCGGCCGAAGAGCCCGACACGCTGCTGTTCGGCGCCAATCTCGGCGCCATCAACCACATGGCCGGAATCATGCTGCAGAATTCCGAGCCCGATGCGAAGTTCCGCTTCGTGCAGATCGGCGGCGGCACCGCCAACTTCACCGCCCTGACCGGCGCCCAGACCAACGTCTCGGTTCTCTCCGGCGCCGAGGTGTTGAACTTCACGCGGATGCCGGACGGCAGCGACAACCCGGAATCGCAGATCAAGGCGCTCGCCTATACCGGACCCGAGCGGCTGGAGAAGCTGCCCGAACTGCCGACGCTCAAGGAACTCGGGCGCGACGTCGAATTCTGCATCGACAGCTGGTGGTTCGCGCCCAAGGACACTCCGCAGGAAGCGATCGACGGCATGGCGGCGGTGCTGGAGAAGGCCTCCGCGACGGAACAGGTGAAGGGCTTCTACGAGGCGCAGGCCTTCGCGCCGCTGTTCCTCAAGGGTGAGGAACTCAAGAAGAGCCTCGACGACACCTGGACGGCCATCGAACCCGTCGCCAAGCAGGCGGCTCAGAAGTAGAAGCACGATCCGGGTAAGGGCCGGCCCGATCGGGAGGCCGGCCCTTTTCTCCATATGCCGGGCTCGATATGCCGGGCCCGATCCGCCGGGAAGACTGTCGCCGTGCGAGGAAAGCCATCGAAGTGAGTGACGGCACCGATCGTCGCGTCGACATCGCCGTGGCGCTGTTCTTGATCGTCGTTTGTGCGATCGGTCTCTTCGAGACCCGCAGCCTGCCGCCCGGCACGTTCGAGCCTCTGGGCTCGGCGCCGGTGCCGCAGGCGGTGGCGGGCCTGATCATCCTGCTCTGTCTCGTCGTCATCGTCCGGGCCCTGCGCCGACCGCCGGCCGAACCCGACGGGCTCGAGCGCAGCTGGCTCGACGCCGGCGCGGTGATCCTCTTCACCCTCGCCTATGCGGCGGCGATGCATTTCCGTCTGGCGAGCTTCGCCATCCTGACGACGGCGTTCCTGACCGTGTGCATCGGCGCACTGGTTCGATTTCGTCCGAAGAGCATGCCGGTCGTCCTGATCGTCGCACTGGCGACCGGTTTCGGCTGCCAATACGTCTTCACGCGCGTCTTCATCGTCGATCTTCCGGGGCTCTGAGGCGTTGGACGGTCTCCTTTCCGGTCTGGCGACGGTCTTCCAGCCGCTGGCCTTTTTCTACTGCGTGCTCGGCACCGTGCTGGGCATCGCCGTCGGCGCCATTCCCGGTCTGACCGGCGCCATGCTGATCGCGCTGACGCTGCCGCTCACCTACTACATGACACCGACCGATGCCGTGGTGCTGCTGATCTCGATGTATGTCGGCGCCATCACCGGCGGGCTGATCACCGCCACGCTGCTGCGCATGCCGGGCACGCCGTCCAACGTCATGACGACTTTCGACGGCTACCCCATGGCGCGTGCGGGCAAGCCCGGACGGGCGCTGGGTCTGGGTATCGCCGCCTCGTTCGTCGGCGGACTGGTCTCCTGGGTTTTCCTCTGGCAGTTGAGCAAGCCGCTCTCGATCTGGGCCACCCGCTTCGGACCGTTCGAATACTTCACGCTGATCATGATGGCGATGGTGCTGATCGCCTCGGTGAGCCAGGGCAGCATGGTCAAGGGGCTGATCGCCGGGCTGCTCGGCATGCTGGTGTCGATGCCGGGCGTCGATCCGTCGTCGGGTCAGCCGCGGCTCACCTTCGACTGGTACATGCTCAATGGCGGACTGAAGCTCTTGCCGGTGCTGATCGGCGTCTTCGCCGTCAGCCAGATCATCAGCGACATCCTGGAGCTGGGCCGCAAGGTCGAGCGGGTGGAAGCCTCCTCCAGCGGCATCCTCATCCGGCTGAGGGACTACAGGAAGCACGGCCTGAACATGCTCCGGTCGAGCCTGATCGGCACCTTCGTCGGCATCCTGCCCGGGGTCGGCGCTTCGATCGGCTCGGTGATCGCCTATACGGCGGCAAAGAACGTGTCGCGGACACCCGAGCGCTTCGGCCAAGGGGCCGAGGAGGGCGTGGTCGCTTCCGAAGCCGCCAACAACGCCACCGTCGGCGGCGCCCTCGTACCGCTGATCGCCATGGGCATTCCGGGTTCCGTCATCGACGCGATCCTGATCGGCGCGCTGATGGTGCACTCGATCCAGCCGGGGCCGACGCTGTTCTTGACCAACGCCGACGTGGTCTGGGCGATGATCGCGACGGCGCTGGTCGCCAATTTCGTCATGCTCGCCGTGATGCTGGGCACAGCCGGCTGGGTCGCGCGCCTCGCCTATCTGCCGCGCAGCCATCTTCTGCCGGTGATCGTCGTCTTCTGCATCGTCGGCTCGTTCGGTCTCGACAACACCATGTTCGACGTCTGGGTGATGCTGATCTTCGGCCTGATCGGCTTCGCGCTCGAGCGCGCCCGCTACCCGCTCGGCCCCTTCGTCATCGGCTTCGTCCTCGCCCCCCTCATGGAGGAGAAGCTGCGCTCGGGCCTGATGATGACGGCGGGCGACATCACGCCGATCTTCACCCGGCCGATCGCCGCCGTCTTTCTCCTCTGTGCGGTGCTGCTGCTGGTCTGGCCGCTGATCGGTTCCTGGCGCCGACGACCTACGAGCGATTCTTTGGCAGAGTGAGCCCGACATTCTCCAGATGGGAGAAGAGTTCGCGCAGCTTGCGGCGATCGGCCTCGGGCAGCGGCGGCCGGAGGATCGAGCGCACGTTGCTCTCGACGTGCGCGGGATTGCCCGTACCGAACAGCACCACGTCGACGCCGGGCTCGTGGCGGGCGTAGCGATAGGCGGCGTCGACCACGCTTTCGGCCCCGCTCGGATGAACGAGGAAATCGAGCGGCTCGTCCTTGCGGGCCAGCTCGGCCGGCACCTTCCCCTCTTCGGCGAGCGCGCGCATGGTAGTGCGCAGGAAGTCGGGCTCGCTGAAGATGCTGCGGACCGCGAACATGATCAGCGTGCCGATGCCGCGCTCCATGGTCCTGGGGAACACGATCTCGCGGGTGTTCTGGTTCATCATGTGAAAGGCGGTCATGACCACGTCGAAGCCGTCATCGTCGAGGGCGCGCCGCAGCATCGTGTGGCCGGGATCGTGCGGTCCCGTCTCGGTGATGCCGAGAAAGCGGGTCTTGCCGGCGTCACGCGCCTTCAAGAGCGCCTCGCGGACTTCGAGCGCATGGTCGTAATCCTCGGGCCGCACGCCGTGCAGATGGAAGACGTCGACGTGATCGAGTCTCAACCGCCGCAGCGAATCATCCAGATTGGCCAGAACCTCGGCCGGCGGGAAGCGTCTGCCGTCGCGGGCGATCTGTGATTTGGTCGAGATCACCACCTCGTCGCGCGGCACCCCCTCGATGCCCAGCCCGACGGCTTCCTCGGTGCCGTACTGCATCGCGGTGTCGAAGAAGTTGACGCCGAGATCGAGGCACTGGCGGACGATCTTCGCCGCCTCGGCACTGCTCCGGCCATGCGCCATGCCGATCCGGCTGCTGCCGCCGCAACCCAGGCCGGCGACACTGACGCGCAGGCCGGTGCGGCCCAAACTGGTGTAGTCCATCTCACCTCCCCGTCCCGGTTCGTCGCGACGGGGCGAAGGGTGCGAGCGGCACGCTCTTCGTCTCGCCGGTGGTCAGCAGCTCCGCCAGCGCCTCGCCGGTCGCGGGCGCGTTGAGGATACCCCATACGCTGTGACCGGTCGCGAGCAGGATCCGTTCGTGATCGGCGTGCGGGCCGATCAGCGGCAGGCCGTCGGCGGTCACCGGCCGGAAACAGGCGCGCTCGACCAGGACCTCGGCATCGCGCAACGACGGGATCACGTGCAGCGCCATGCGGCGCAGCCTCTCGAGCCGGTCGGCATCGGGCGTGATCGCCCATGGATCGAGCGGCACCGGCGTCTGGTGCGAGAGGCCGCAGACGTAGAGCGTACCGTCGGGTCGCGGGATGATTTCGGGCTGCGCCGTGCTGCCGTCGGCGAAACGGTAGTCGACGAAGAGATTGTGGGTCGTGGTGATCTGTGGCGCCCTGAAGGTGATGCTCTGGCCCTTGAGGCCGAAGACGGCCGGGATCGGCAGCCAGGTGCGGGCGATGGCCGACCAGGGGCCGAGTGCCAGCACCACAGCATCGGCCGTCATATGCGTGCCGTCGACGATCACCGCAGGCGTGCGTCCGGGGGCGACCGCCTCGACGCGCCCGATCATCAGACGCGCGCCCCGCGCTTGTGCCGCGGCCATCATCGCCCGGGTGAAGGCGCCGGGGTCGACCTGGGCCGTGTCGCGCTCCGTGCCGAGGCGGCCCTGTACGACGCAGCTTTCGTCGAGCCACGCGGGCCGGTCGGGCGCGTCCGAGGCGGAGCGACCGGCACCTTCCGCGGCGGCGACGCTCAGCGTCTCGACCGGACGGTAGCCCCAGTTCTCGCCCGGTTCATCGGCCGGTTCATCGGCCAGCTCGTCGACCAGTTCGGCATGTCGGACGTAACTGCGCCGGGCGAGCGCCTCGAGCGGCGTGCCGTCGCACCAGTCGCGCGCGAGAAAGCCGCCCGAGCCGCTGGAGGCGGCGCACGCCACGGCCGCGCGTTCGACGACGACGGTCTCGACGCCGCGCTTCGCCAGCTCGAAAGCGCTGCAGGCGCCGACGACGCCCGCGCCACAGATGATCACACGCATGAAGGATCCCTCACCTCACCCAGCGCTAGCCCGCCACGCCCGATCGGACAAGCGGCTCGCGGGCAGGTCGGTTGCGTCGGCGGGCGGCATCGTGGCAAGTAGCGTTCGAGGAGGACGCGGATGACGGCGACGGCGAGCTTCGAGATCGGCGGTGAAGGAGGCGGGCTGGCGGCGCTCGAGGCGCGCCTGCGCTACGATCTGGACTGTCTCTGCTGGCCGGCGGCGAACTGGGTCGAGCCGCGACGCCATGCCTCGGGCGAGACGATCCAGGACGTGGTGGTGATCGGCGGCGGGATGTGCGGTCTCGTGATGGCCTTCGCGCTGAAGGCGGCCGGCATCCGCCGCGTCCGGCAGTTCGATCGGGCACCGGCCGGGCTCGAGGGCCCGTGGCTGACCTATGCGCGGATGGAGACGCTGCGCTCGCCCAAACAACTGGTCGGCCCGGCGATGGGTGTCGGTGCGCTCACCTTCCGGGCCTGGTTCGAAGCCCGCTTCGGCTCGCCGGCCTGGGAGGCGCTGGACAAGATCCCGCGGCCGATGTGGATGGATTATCTGCGCTGGTATCGCCGCGTCCTCGATCTGCGGATCGAGAACGAGGTCGAGGTGACGCGCATCGTGCCCGCGGACGGTCTTCTGGCCCTGGAGATCTCCGGTGCCGGCGCAAAGGAGGAGCGCGTGCTCGCCCGCAAGGTGGTGATGGCCACCGGCCGCGAGGGCCTCGGCCGCCCGACTATACCGGGTTTCGTGCGGGATCTGCCGAGGAACCGCTGGGCGCATTCGTCGGAAGAGATCGATTTCGAAGCGCTCGCCGGCAGGCGGGTGGTGGTGATCGGTGTGGGCGCATCGGCGGTGGACAACGCCGCCGAGGCCCTCGAGGCGGGCGCGGCGGAGGTGCGTCATCTGATCCGCCGCACGAGCATGCCGACGATCAACAAGATGATGGGCATCGGTTCGTACGGCTTCACCGCCGGCTTCGCCACCCTGCCCGATGCCTGGCGCTGGCGTTTCATGCGCTACGCCTTCGCCGAACAGACGCCGGCACCGCGCGGCTCGACGATGCGGGTGAGCCGCCACCCCAACGCCCATTTCCATTTCGACGCCGGCATCGCCTCGATGCGCATGGCGAACGGCGCGGTGCGGATCGAGACGGTGCGGCGTGACGTGCTGGAGACCGATTTCGTCATCCTCGGCACCGGCTTCACGGTCGATCCGCTGGCCCGCACCGAAATGGAGGGCTATGCCGACGCCATCCTCTTGTGGAAGGACCGCTACACGCCGCCGCCGGACGAGGCGGACCCGCAGATCGGGCTCTTTCCCTATCTCGACGAGGCGTTCGCCTTTCTCGAGCGCGAGCCGGGGCGCGCGCCCTGGTTGAACGACATCCACGCCTTCAACTACGGCGCCACGATCAGCCTCGGCAAGGTGAGCGGCGACATTCCGGCGATCTCGGACGGCGCCGGCTGGCTGGCGCGCGAGCTGGCGGCCCGGCTCTATCGCGAGGACGTCGAGGCGCACTGGCGGCGGCTGGTGGCCTATGACAAGCCGGAACTGCTCGGCGACGAGTGGCGCGCCAGCCCCGTTCCGGCCTTCGACGAAGCCCGCGAGGAGGTGACCTGATGCTCGATGTCCTGGCACTCGCCGGCATCGCCGAAGGAAGCCCGTTGTGCACGGTACTGGAGCCGCGCGCGCCGGTTTTCGAGCTGACTGCGCGGGCGCATGCCGCGGTGGTGGCGCCGGGCGAGCCGGGCGGCCTGAGCCATGCCTTGCGGGCGGGGCTGGCGGCGCGCATGGCGCGGCTGTGCGGCGACGAGAAGACCGCGGCGCTGCTGCAGGGTGCCGAGCCGCACGAGGCCGCCGATCCGGCGTTCGACGGCGGCAGTGATGCGCGGGCGACGGCGATCCTGCGCCACGTCGATCTGCTGACGGTCCGCCCGAGGGACGCGACACGCGGCGACGTTCAGGTGCTCGTCGCGGCGGGGCTCGACGAAGCCGACATCGTCCGGCTGGCGGAGCTGGTGTCCTTCATGGCCTATCTGTTGCGCCTGGTGGCGGGCCTGCGGGCGTTGGAGGAGGGCCGATGAGCCACGTGATCGAGGAATTCACCGCGCAGGTACCCGTCTGGCGACCCTATCTGAGGCCGGTCGTCCTCGAAGAGGCGACGCCGGCCCAACGCGACGCGCTGAAGGAGACACCCTCCAACACGAAGGTCTCCGATTATGTGCTGGTGCTGGCGCACGATCCCGAGACGCTTTCGGTGCGCACGCCGCTCTTCAACAGGATCATGTACGATCGGGGCGGGCTCTCGCGGGCCGAGCGCGAGCTGGGTGCCGTGGGCTCGTCGATCGTCAACCGCTGCATCTATTGCGCCGCCGTGCACGCCGACCGCTACAACCAGCTGACCAGGGACGAGAGCGCGATGCAGGCGGTCTTCGCCGCCGGTGCCGATGCCGATCTCGAGCCGCGGGCCAGAGCGATCCTGCAGTTCGCGGCGGGCCTGGCGCAGTGCCCGCCCGAGGCCGATACGGCGCCCCTGCGTGCCGCGGGGCTGGACGATGCGGAGATGGTCGATCTGGTTCTCTCGACGGCCCTCTTCGGCTGGGCCAACCGGCTGATGCACACACTGGGTGAGCCGGTGGCGAAGGATGCGCCCTGATGCGGGTCGCCATCGTCGGTGCCGGATCGATCGCATTCGGGACCGCGGCCCTGCTGGAGCGCTCGGGACACCGGGCGGCGCTCTGGTCGCCCTCGGGCCGCGGCACCCGTGAGCTCGCCGACGACGCGCCACTGAGCGCATCGGGCGCCGTCGAAGGCCGGTTCGAGCCGGCCGTGGCGTCGAGTGCGCAGGCGCTGGTGAAGGACGCGGACGCCGTCCTCCTGGCGCTGCCGGCGAACGGCCACAAGGCCGTGATGGATGCGATCGCACCGCATCTGACGGCCGACCAGACGGTGCTGGTCAGCTCGCACGCCTCGTTCGGCGCGCTCTATCTGTCGCGGCTGCTGGCGGAGCGGGGCATCACCGCACCGATCGTCGCCTGGGGCACCACGATCGTCACCGGCCGACGGCAGGGTCCGACGACGGTGCAGGTCTCGACCATCCGCGACAAGGTGGACGTGGCGACGCTGCCCGCCGGACGCTCGGCGCACGGGCTGGCGCTCTGCCGGGCGCTTTTCGGCGACCGCTTCGTCGATCGCGGCGGCCTGATGGCGATCGCCTTGAGCAACCTCAACCCGCAGAACCACATGGGCATCGCGCTCTGCAACCTGACGCGCATGGAGCGCGGCGAAACCTGGAGCCAGGGGCAGAACGTAACACCCGCGGTCGGCCGCCTGCTCGAGGCGCTGGATGCCGAGCGGCTGGCGATCGCGCACGCCATGGGCCTCGAGGTGCGGACGATCTTCGAACATTTCCATCTGTCGTTCCAGGTGCCGGTGGACAGCATCTCGGCGATGAACCGGGAGATGCACGCGCGAGGTCGGGGCGGTACCGGACCGGCCACGGCCGAGAGCCGCTACGTGCTGGAGGACGTGCCGTTCGGCCTCGTGCCGACGGCCATGCTGGGGCGGCTCGCCGACCGGCCGGCGCTGCTGCACGAGAGCGGTATCGCACTCTTCTCCGCGCTCTACGGGCGCGATTTCACCGCCGAGAACGACCTCCTGCCCGCCTTGGCGATTGACAGGATGACGCTCGGGCAATTGGATGCGCTCTGCCATTCGGGCTTCACTGGCCAAGACACGATCGCTCGATCGAGGGAGGAACGACGATGACCACGAAATGGACCCTGCGCCGGCGCGACCTGCTGCGATCGGCCGCCGCGGGCACGGCCCTCGTCGCGGCTCCGGCGATCGTTCGCCGGGCGCGTGCCGCGGGTGTCGTCAACGTCTGGACCTATGCGAACTTCATCCCCGACGACTTCAAGGCGAAGTTCGAGGAGGAGACGGGCATCGAGATACGCATCCGCCTCGTCGACGATCAGGGCAAGCAGTTCAACCTGATGACCGCCGAGGCCGGTGCACCCACCGCCGACATCGTCACCATCGCCGGACATCGCTTTCGCCAGTTCATCGACAGCGATCTCGTCGCCCCGCTCGACGTCGGCCGCCTCGCCAACTGGTCCACGGTCCGGCCCGTCTATTCCGACGCCGACTGGGCGCTGATCGAGGGACAGAAATGGGGTGTGCCCATTCTCGCGGGAGCGGAGGTGCTTGCCTACAACACCGAGGTGGTGAGCGAGGAGGAGGTGACGTCGTGGGACGTCATGTTCTCCGACAAGTATGCCGGCCAGACCGCCTACATCATCCAGGACATGATGTCGGTGGTGATGCTCTATCAGGGCAACGACGGCAACATGATCGAATATATCGACGATCCCAAGAGGGCCGAGGAGGTCGTCGTCGAGGCGCGTGATTTCATGATCGCCAACAAGGACAAGGTGCGGAAGTTCTACGACTCCGGTGCCGAGGTGCAGCAGATGTTCGTCAATCAGGACATCGTGCTGGCGCACGCCTGGTCCGGCCCGATCTCCAAGCTCATCATGGACGGCTTCCCGGTCGACATGACGATCCCCAAGGAAGGGTCCTACGGCTTCGTCTACAATTTCAACGTGGCGCAGAACGGCCCCAACCCGGACAATGCCTACACCCTGCTCGACGCCATTCTCGCCGATCCGGCGACCGGTGCGGCGATGACCCAGGCATCGGGCTTCATCTCGACCTTCAAGGGTGCGGAAGAGCATCTGAGCGAGCTCGAGATTCGCGCAGCCTCCTTCACCGAGGAAGAGCTGTCCCACCTGCAGTTCTTCAGGGCCGAAGCGAACGACATGAAGTACAAGCTCGTCGATCCGGCGGTCGAAGAGGTCAAGGCGGCTTGAATCGGCGCCGATGACGAATACGGAGGACTCCGCCGGCGGCCGTGGTTTCTGGGCCGCGCTGTCCGCCAGCGGGGCCTATCGCCTGACGAGCGACGTCCTGCTGGGCGGCGAGCGGCGGCGTTTCTGGGTGCTGGCGGCGCTGCCGATCGCGTGGATCCTGATCGCCAATCTCGGTCCGATCCTGCAGATGTTCTATATCGGCTTCCTCGACAGCTACCCGCCCTCGCGCGACGTCGAGCCGCAACTGACCCTCGCCAACTATCTCCTCTTCTTCAGCGACGACATCTTCGTCATGCCGTTCATGCGCACGCTGGTGTTCGCCACGGTGCTGACGGCCGCGACACTGCTTCTCACCTATCCCGTCGCCTATTTCCTCGCCCGCCACGTCGGCCGGCGCCGCCAGTTGCTTTTTCTGCTCCTGCTGCTCGTGCCCTTCTGGGTCGGCGAGATCGTCCGCACCTATGCCATCATGATCCTTTTGGGCAATCGCGGCTTTCTCAACATCGTGCTGATGTGGGCCGGGCTGATCGAGCGGCCGATCCCCTTCATGTACACCAGCTTCTCGCTCGGCATCGGCATCGTCTATCTGACCTCGCTCTACATGCTGCTGCCGCTCTATTCCGCGCTCGAGAAAATTCCGAACAACTATCTCGAAGCCGCGGCCGATCTCGGTGCCGGCCCCTGGACCCGGCTCTTGCGGGTGACGCTGCCGCTCTCGCGCGACGGCATCGCATCGGGCTGCACGCTTGTCTTCCTCATCTCGACCGGCTTCTATGCGACGCCGGTGCTGCTGGGCGGGCCGAGCAGCACCGTCTTCGCCGAAACGGTGGCGGGTTTCTTCCACGTCGCCGGCGACCAGTGGCCGACCGGTGCCGCCTTCTCGACGCTCATGCTGGTCACCACGCTGGTTCTGGCGGCGGCCTTCCTCAAGGCCATGGGCCGCAGCGGCAAGGGCCTCCTGCAGTGATGGGCCGATCCCGGTGAGATCGGGCAGCGGCGTCTTCCTTTCCCTCACCTACTGGGCGTTCGTCGTCTATCTCTTCGTGCCGCTCGCCCTGATGGTGACGATGGGCTTCAAGGATTCCGCCTTCATCGGCTTTCCGATCCAGAACTGGACGATGCGCTGGTATACCGGCGTCTTTCAGGACGGCGAGGTGCTGGGGGTCTTCGCCTATTCGCTGGCGATCGCGCTCTCGAGCACCTTCTTCTCGCTTGTCATCGGAACCTGGATCGCGAGCTTTCTCGGACCGACGACCTTCCGGGGCAAACTGCTGGTCTTCGGCCTCGCCTGCCTCCCGGCGGTGGTGCCGGGCATCATCTCCGCCATCTCGCTGCGCATCTTCGTGCAGTTCCTCGCGATTGAGCCCGGCATGGCGGCCATCGTGCTCGGTCACACGGTCCACAACGTGCCCTTCGTGATGCTGGTGGTCATGGCGCGGCTGAGCACGCAACCCCGAAGCCATGTCGAGGCGGCGCGGGATCTGGGTGCGGATGCGCTGACCGCCTTCGCGCGCGTCACCCTGCCCTATCTCAAGCCGGCCCTGATCGGCGCTGCGGTCTTCTGCATGCTCCTGAGCTTCGACGATTTCGTCCGCTCCTTCTTCCTCGGCGGCTACGAGCCGACCCTGCCGGTGCTGATCTTCGCCATGCTGCGCTCGGGCATGTCGCCGGAGATCAACGCCATCGCCACGGTCGTGCTGATCCTCACCGCGATCCTCGGTCTCTGGGCGGAGAAGTCGATGCGCACCAGCGAGAGAAAGACCGCCGCGTGACCTCTCCCCTCCTGCGCATCGAGCACGTGACCAAGAGCTTCGACGACGTGGTCGCCGTCGACGATCTCGACCTCGCGGTCGAGGAAGGTCAGTTCGTCACCTTTCTCGGCCCGTCGGGCTGCGGCAAATCGACGACGCTGCGGCTGCTGGGCGGCTTCGAGGTGCCCGATTCCGGCCGCATCCATCTGGGCGACGACGACGTCACCCGCACGCCGCCCAACCGCCGCGACGTCAACATGGTCTTTCAGGACTATGCACTGTTCCCGCACATGACCGTCGAGCGCAACATCGCCTTCGGCCTCGAGCTCAAGGGCCGCGGCCGCGGCGAGATCACGAGGCGCATCGACGAGTTGACGGATTTTCTGGGGCTCGCCGATCTGCGCGCGCGGATGCCGGACCAGCTCTCGGGCGGCCAGCGCCAGCGGGTCGCGCTGGCCCGCGCCCTCGCACCCGATCCCAGGCTTCTGCTGCTCGACGAGCCCCTGGGCGCCCTCGACGCCAAGCTGCGCGGACAGGTGCAGGTGGAGCTCAAGGCGATCCAGCGCCGCACCGGCAAGACCTTCGTGTTCGTCACCCACGACCAGGAAGAAGCGCTGACGATGTCCGACCGCATCGTCGTGATGAACGCCGGACGCATCGAGCAGGACGGCACGCCCGAAGACCTCTACCGCCGGCCGGTGAGCCGCTTCGTCGCCGACTTCATCGGCGAGACCAATCTCTTCGTCGGCACCATCCTCGACAACAGGAGCGGGCTGGTGACGATCGAATGGCCGAGTGTCGGCCGGGTGATCGCCGGCTCCACCACCGACCATCCCCCGGGTGCGTCGATCACCCTGGCGCTGCGGCCGGAGAGCATCGTCTGCCGGCCGGCCGAGCCCGACCTCGCCAACCGCTTCGAAGGCCGCATCCGCCAGCGCATCTTCAAGGGCCCGCGCACCACACTCGAGATCGAGGTCGGGCACGAGACGCTCACCGCGGCGATCGACCCGGCCACGGCGGCGACGCTGACCGACGATCGGCTGTGGCTCGGATGGCCGCCCGAGGCGGTCGCCGTGCTGCGCGACTGACGAGCGTCGCGAACACCCGCTTCCCGCGCCGCGCCCGACCGGACACGGCCGATCTATCGCGGCCAGAGGCGGTGATGGTCGTCGATGACGAAGGCGTGCGCGTGGTCGAGGGCGCCGTGGCGATGCGGATGACGGTGCGGCTCGGGGCCCTCCCAGCCTTCGTGGGCGTGCTGGTGGTGCTCGTCGTGCACATGCAGGTGGGCGTGCTCGAGGCTTTCATGGTGATGCCACAGCACCTCGGCGTCGTCGGCCGGCCAGAGAGATCGCGCAAAGAAGACGGCGATGGCGGCCGCAATCGCCATCAGGGCGAAGCCGTGGGCGACGCCGATGGTCACGCCGAGCCAGCCGGCGAGCGGATAGGTGACGAGCCAGCAGGCGTGGGAGAGGGCGAACTGTGCCGCAAAGAGAGACGGACGATCGGCGGCGTGGGACGATCGGCGCAGCAGGATGCCGGCCGGTGTCGTGACCAGCGCCATGCCGGCACCGAGCGCCGCCCAGATCACCAGCGTCCAGGTGAAGTCCGGCCGCAGCAGCACGGCGAACGGCAGGATCGAAAGGACGAGACCGCCCGAGAGCATGATCGAGCGGACGGACAGGCGCGTGCGCAAGCGGGGCAGCAGCAGCGCCGCCATCATCGAGCCGCCGCCGGAGGCCGCCAGCACGGCCGCATAGGCCTTCTCGCCCAGCCCCAGAACCTCACGGACGTGGACCACCGTGTCGACGATGACCATGGCGCCCACGGCGGCGACGGCGAAGCTCAGCGCCAGCAATCCGCGAAGCCGCGGCGTGGCGAGATAGATCCGCACACCGCGTGAGGCACGCTGCAGAAAGGGCGCTTCGTCGAGCTCTTCCGCCTGCGGCAGGCGCACGGAAAGAACCAGCGCGGCGGAGGCGAGAAAGCCCGCCGTGGTGCCGACGAACAGCCAGTGGAAGCCGACGACCGTCAAGAGCAGGCCGGCCAGCAGCGGGCTCAGCAGCGATTCGAGGTCGTAGGCCATGCGCGAGAGTGCGAGCGCATCTGTGTAGCGCTTCTCGTCCGGCAGCACGTCGGGAATGGTGCCCTGGAAGGTCGGCGTGAACGCGGCGGACATGAGCTGGAAGGTGAAGACCAGCACATAGACCTGCCAGAGCGCATCGACGAACGGCAGGCCGAAGACGAAGGCGGCACGCAGGAGATCGAGCGTCACCAGCAATCTGCGACGCTCGAAGCGTCCGGCGAAGGCCTGGGCGATCGGCGAGAAGCCGACATAGGCGATCATCTTGAGCATCAGCACGATGCCCAGCACCGCCCCCGCCCGCTCGCCGGCGAGATCGTAGGCGAGCAAGCCGAGGGCGACCGTGGTCAGGCCGGTGCCGACGAGCGAGAGGGCCTGGGCCGCGAAGAGAGAACGGTAGATCGGATGGGCCAGGACCGCGAGCATGGCTGGTGCCGTGCGGCCTCAGGCGAAGCCGTAGAGGCGTGCCGGATTGTCGACGAGGATCATCTTGCGAACCGCGTCGTTCGGCGCCCAGTGCAGCAGCGTGTCGAGCAGCATCGCCTCGTCCTTGGGCCAGTGGCCGGGATGCGGCCAGTTGGTCGCCCAGAGCATGCGCTCGGGCGCCTGTTCGATCAGGATGCGCGCAAGCCGGCCCACATCGTCGAAGATGGGCGGGCCGGCCCTGCTGGTCTCATAAGGTGCCGAGAGCTTGACGTAGGCGCCGGCATCGACGAGGCGACGCAGGCAGAGAAAGGCCGGGTCGTCGGGCTGGACCGGCTCGAGAAATTTACCGGTGTGGTCGATGACCAGTTGGACCTCGGCCGCCAGCAGACGATCGACGCGCTCGGGCAGCAGACGTCCGTCGAACTGCACCTGCAGATGCCAGCCGACCGGTGCGACCATCGCGGCGAGCTCGTCGATCTGCTCGAAATCGTACACGGCGCCCGGCAGCAGGAAGAAGCGCAGGCCGCGGGCGCCGGCGGCGGTCAGTTCCTCGAGCCGCGCACGTGGCGTGCCGGGCTCGACCACGACGACCGCGCGGCCGGCATCGCCGAGCGCTTCGACGTTTTCCATCGTGCAGCGATTGTCGAAGGCGTAGCCGGCGGGCTGGACGACGACCACGCGCCCGAGGCCGAGGCGGGCCTGCATCGCCCGGTAGTCGTCGAGCAGCGCCGGGGCCGGCTGGTTCGGGCTGCTCGCCGCCAGCGGGTAGCGCTCATAGGGTCCGTAGAAGTGCATGTGGGTATCGACGGCGCCCGCCGGCGCCTTCAATTCGGGTCTGGTGTCCACGGGTTGCTCCCGTCGCGGGTGGGTGGCACGGCCAAAGGGAGGATGACAGAGAGCGCCCTGGGCGGCTACAAGGACTCATCCGTCCACGAGACAGAAAACAGCATGGAGGCTGCATCATGAAAACCCTCAAGACCCTGCTCGCCGGCTGCGCGATGGTGGCGATCGGCGCGGCTTCGGCCCAGGCCGTCACGCTGATCGGCGCCGTACAGTTCGACGAGAACCACGCCTTCACCAAGGCGCTGCGCAAGTTCGAGGAACTGACCAAGGAGTGCTATTCGGGCGACGTCGAGTTCGAGCTGCACCTCAATTCCGAGCTCGGCCTCGAGAAGGATTATTTCGAGAACATGAGCCAGGGCATCGCGGTGGACTACGCCATCGTCTCGCCGTCGCACATGTCGACCTTCTCGCAGATGGCGCCTTTGATGGACATGCCGTTCCTGTTCCGTGACCTGGACCACTGGAACGCCGTGATGGAGGCGGACGCGCTCAAGCCGATCGCCGACGACGTGCTGGAGAACGCCAATGTCCGGCTGATCGGCTATGCCGGCGGCGGCACCCGCAATCTGATCGTCAACAAGCCGGTGACGAACATGGCGGAGCTCGAGGGTCTGCAGATGCGGGTGATGGGTG
Source organism: Geminicoccaceae bacterium (assembly GCA_020446525.1). Taxonomy (GTDB): domain Bacteria; phylum Pseudomonadota; class Alphaproteobacteria; order Geminicoccales; family Geminicoccaceae; genus JAGREO01. The sequence goes on from JAGREO010000102.1 coordinate 24,322, forward strand.
CTCCGATCCAGACGCAGATCTTCGACGCCATCCACGCGGCGCCCTCGGTGATCGCCTACAGCGAGGTCTACAACGCCATCCAGACCGGCGTGATCGACGCCGCCGAGAACGAGGCCGCCGGTATCGAGCAGATGAAGTTCTACGAGGTCGGACCGCACATCGCCCTGACCCAGCACGCGATCACCGTGCGCCCGATCGCCTTTTCCAACGCGACCTTCGAGAAGCTCGACCCGGAGCTCCAGGACTGCATCCTGAAGTCCGGCAAGGAAGCGGGCAAATATGGCCGCGAGCTCGAGAGCAGCCAGGATTCGGAGAAGCTGGCGAAGATGGAATCCGAAGGGCTGCTGACGACCCACGAATTCACCGAGCGGGACAAGCTGCTCGAGCTGGCCGAGCCGGTGAAGAAGGCCTATGCGGAGGAGTTGGGTGCGACCGACGTCTACGAGGCGATCAACGCCGTGAAGTAGAGCTCGCTCGAAACGAGACAGGCGAGGAAGGCGGGGTCGTGAGGCCCCGCCTTCTTCATTCCGCCTCGAGGGTCGCCATCACGTCGTCGACGATCTGCTCGGGTGTGCGACCGACGCCGACGGTGATGACGTCCGGTTCGCCTTCCGGCCTCTCGAGCGTCGCCAGTTGCGACTTGAGCAGGCTGGTGGGCATGAAGTGGTGTTTGCGCTCGGCCATGCGTCCGGCGATCAGTTCCTCGTCGCCGTCGAGAAAGACGAAACGCACGCCGTCGGAGGCCGCGCGCAACCGGTCGCGATAGCTGCGCTTGAGCGCCGAACAGGTGACGACGGCCGACTGGTCCTGCGCATCCCACCTGGCGATGTCGGCCGCGATGGCATCGAGCCACGGCCAGCGGTCCTCGTCGTTCAGGGGCGTGCCGGCCGACATCTTGGCGATGTTGGCCTCGGGGTGATAGCGGTCACCCTCGGCGAAGGGTGCGCCCAGACGTTCGGCCAGAAGCTCACCGATCGTGGTCTTGCCCGTGCTGGTGACGCCCATGACGATGAGGATCACCGGTCGCATCACGAGCCCGATCCGTCGAGGTGGAACTGACCCTCCTTGTCGATCCGCTCGAAGCCGTGCGCGCCGAAGAAGTCGCGCTGCGCTTGGATCAGGCTGGCGCCGACCTTGGGCGCCCGCATGCCGTCGATCCAGGCCAGTGCGGACGACAGGGCCGGAGCCGGAATGCCCTCCTTCGCGCAGGCGGCGACGGTGGCGCGCAGACCGGGCAGGGCGTCGTCGATCATGCCGGACAAGGGAGCCGCGGCGAGCAGCCCGGCCGGTCCCATGCCCCGCTCGGCGGCGTGCATGATGTCGTCGAGGAGTCGGGCGCGGATGATGCAGCCGGCACGCCAGACGGCGGCCACGGCGCCGGCCCGGAACGGCCAGCCATGCTCCTGGGCTGCGGCACTCAGCAGCATGAAACCCTGCGCATAGGCCGAGATCTTGGCCGCCAGCAGTGCATCGGCCAGGGTCTCGCGGCTCAGATCGATCCGCGCCGGCGGATGGTCGCGCCCCGACGATGCCTCGTGCCGTGCTGCGGTGGCCGAAGAGAGCGCCCGCGCCTGGACGGCGGCGATGATGCTCGGTGCCGGAACACCGAGCTCGATCGCACTGAGCCCGGTCCAGCGGCCGGTGCCCTTCTGGCC
>JAGREO010000103.1 GCA_020446525.1 Geminicoccaceae bacterium
GTCGAGTTCGACATCATGTACGGCGAAGGCGTCTCCAAGACCGGTGAGCTGCTCGATCTCGGTGTCAAGGCCGGGCTGGTCGAGAAGTCGGGCTCGTGGTTTTCCTACGATACCCAGCGTATCGGCCAGGGGCGGGAGAACGCCAAGGTGTTCCTGCGCGACAATCCTACGATTGCCGACGACCTCGAGCGCAAGATTCGCGAGCAGGCCGGTGTCGGCGGTGCGGGAGGCGGCATCGATCTCCTGGACGAAGAACCGCACGTCGACGAATAGGAGGCGATGCGAACCGCCGTCCGGTCGTTCCTCTCCTTTCGGTAGGCGGTGAATGACGACCTTGGCGCTGCGGCCGATCCTATTCGTCCTGGGCATCATGCTGTCGGTCTTGTCGGTCTTCATGCTGATTGCAGCCGTCGTCGACCTTTCTTTCGAGAACCCGGACTGGCATGCCTTCGTCGCCGCGGCCGCGGTAACCGCTTTCGTCGGAGGAACCTGGGTCGCGGCGACCTGGCAGGCGGCGAGCTTGCGCCTTCGCCGGCGCGAGGCGTTCGTGCTCGTCACATCCTGCTGGATCGCGCTGCCGGCATTCTCGGCTCTGCCGCTTCTGGGGCAGGGGCACGGCTTTACCGATGCCTTCTTCGAGGCGGTCTCGGCCTTCACGACCACCGGATCGACCGTGTTCGTCGGCCTGGACGCGATGGCGCCCGGCATCCTCTTCTGGCGGTCGTTGATGCAGTGGCTGGGCGGTGTCGGCATCGTCGTCATGGCCGTCTTCATTTTGCCCTTTCTTCGCGTGGGCGGCATGCAACTGTTCGAGACGGAAAGCCTGACGCGCGCCGAAAAGCTGTTCCCCAGCGCCGGCCAATTGGCGCGCTGGATTCTCGTCGTCTACACGGCGATGACGGTGGCCTGCACGGCACTCTATCGACTGGCCGAGATGACCACGTTCGATGCCTTGAACCACGCCATGGCGACCCTCTCGACCGGTGGGTTCTCGACCCACGATGCGTCCTTCGACCATTTCGATCGTCCGCTGACCCAGTGGATCGGCGTGATCTTCATGTTGGCGGGAGCGCTGCCGTTCGTCGCCATCATCAAATCGGTGCGCGGGGAGCCCCGGGCACTGATCACCGATCCGCAAATCCGGACGTTCCTGCTCTTTCTCGTGGCGGCGACCGCGGCGATGAGCCTGTGGCTTCGGCTCTACGATCGCATCGACCTGGACGAGGCATTGAGACTGTCGGCCTTCAACATCGTTTCGGTGGTCACGACGACCGGATTCGCCGCCACGGACTACCAGGTTTGGGGGCCGTTCGCGGTGGCGGCATTTTTTATTCTGACCTTCGTCGGAGGCTGCACCGGTTCGACGTCGGGCGCCGTCAAGGTCTATCGCCATCAGGTCCTTTGGATGACCATGCGGGCGCAGTTGCTGCGCCTGTCCAGCCCGCATAGGGCGGTCGTCGTCACCTATGACGGTCGGACGTTGCCGGCCGACGTGCCGGCCTCGGTGCTGGCGTTCGTCGCACTGTTCGTAGGCTCCGTGACGCTCGCGACGCTCGTTCTGGCCTTGCTCGGTCTCGATCTCGTGACGGCCCTCTCCTCGGCCGCGACCGCACTTTGCAACGTCGGTCCCGGATTGGGGCCCATCGTCGGACCGGCCGGGAACTTCGCGACGCTGCCGGATGCGGCGAAATGGGTGCTGGCCGCCGTGATGCTGCTGGGCCGGTTGGAGATCATGGCCTTTCTGGTCCTGCTCGATCCGCAATTCTGGCGGTCGTGAAAGAGCGTCGACCACTCACCCGTCCAATCCCATCTGCCAGAAGTCGATCTCCAGCCGAGCCGCCGCCTCGAAGATCGCGCTCAGCGACGTCCAACGCGGTGTCGTCCAGGGCTCGTCACCCAGACGGGCCATCGCCACACGTTCGATCTGGGCCAGCGCGGTACGTACCACCTGCACATAGTCGTCCCCGGCATAGGTCTCGATCCAGAGCCGATAGGGATTGTCGTCGATACGGGTCGCCGGATCGGCGGCAACTTGGGCGCCGATCTCGCCATAGCCCACGACGCACGGCGCCAGGGCCACCAGCAGATCGAGAAGGTCTCCGGCCAGACCGCGTTCGAGCACGTATCGCGTGTAAGCCATCGTCGCCGACGCTTCGGCGGTCCGCTCCAGGGTCGACTCGTCCAGCCCGAATTTGGCGCAATAGTCGACGTGCAGCCTCATCTCTTGATTTGCCAGCCCGTCCAGCACCGCGGCGCAGGCGCGGATTTCGTCGATTTTATCGGCCTTGAACGCGGCCAGCGCCCATGCGCGGGAGAAGTGCACGAGGAAGAGGTAGTCCTGCACGAGGTAGCGACGAAAGCACTCTTCGGGCAATGTACCGGCCGCCAATCGACGGACGAATTCATGGCCGACATAAGCCTGCCAGATTCGTTCGTTCTGGGTGATCAGGCGCCCGACGAGCGTGCGCGGGTCGACCAGATGCAGTTTGTCGATCAAAGCGCTTCTCCCACCTCGTCCCCAAGTGGAGCCAGGGATATCGACCATGACCGTGCGTGCACGCAAGCCGCTGGATGTCGAAGCGCTCGAGCGCGCGGTTCGAGCCGGTGAACGAGCGGGTCTGAGCCGGGCGATCACCCTGGTCGAAAGCGCTCGTGCCGATCATCGACAGACGGCTCAGGAACTGCTCGACCGGCTGCTCCCCTTCTCCGGCGGAGCCCAGCGGATCGGCGTCACCGGCGTGCCCGGCGTCGGCAAGAGCACCTTCGTCGATGCGTTCGGCCATATGCTCACTTCTGCGGGTCACAAGCTCGCGGTGCTGGCGATCGATCCGAGCAGCAGCCGGACGGGCGGCTCGATCCTGGGCGACAAGACGCGCATGCCGCGGCTGGCGGTCGACCCCCACAGCTTCGTGCGTCCGTCGCCGACCTCTGGTGCCCTTGGCGGCGTAGCGAGGATGACCCGAGAGACTATGCTGTTGTGCGAAGCCGCTGGTTTCGACGTCGTCCTCGTCGAGACGGTCGGGGTCGGCCAGTCGGAAACCGCGGTCGCCGACATGGTGGACATCTTTCTCGCCTTGATGCTTCCTGGCGCCGGCGACGATCTTCAAGGCATCAAGAAGGGGCTGCTGGAGTTGGCCGACGTCATCGCCGTCAACAAGGCCGACGGGGACCACCGGCTGCAGGCCGAGCAGGCGGCGTCGCATTATCGCCGCGCCCTGAATATCGTCGAACCGACCGATCCGGTCTGGAGACCGCCCGTCCTGACCCTCTCGGCACGCGAGGAGACGGGGCTCACCGAACTCTGGAAGGTCGTTCAGGACCACCGCAGGGCGCTCGAAGAGAGCGGCGGACGGGAGCGACGGCGGCGCGCGCAACAGGTGCGCTGGATGTGGTCCATGCTGGAGGCGTGTCTACACGACCGCCTTCGCCGGGATCGACGTCAGCGGGAGACCGTCGCGGAAGTCGAACGAGCGGTGGCCCGCGGCAGGATGCTTCCGACGCGGGCGGTCGATACTCTCTTGGCCCTGCTCTGACGCTCGATCCGAGGGCGATGTGTCCGCTTCACTCTCTCATGAGCGTCTCGAAAGCGGGATAAATCTCGCCGACGCTCACGGAGATCGGACCGCGGATCAGCGCGATGGTGGCCTCATCGGGTGTCGGCGTCGTGGGCGCGGTGTCCGCTGCATCGAGTGGGAAACCGGTCGCTGACTGCACCGATGCAAGGGTCTCCCCCGCATGCACGCTCTCGAGTTGCAAGCGACCGGCCCGGCGTCGCAGGAGCGCCTTGTCGGTGACCAGCCAGCGCCCGTCGGCTCCGGGTGCAGAGATGAAATCGACCTTCTCGACCAGTGACCGTGGCCCGTGATCCGTGCGGAACAGGATGAGGTGCGGCACCAAGGACGCGAGATAGGGTGCGCCGAAATTGCCGAGAAACCGCTTTTGCAGACGTGGCGGCGCGCCCAAGCCCAGGAGATTGACGTTGGCTCGCGCATCGATCTGCACGCCGGAAAGGAAAAAGGCGTCGATACGGCCCTGTGCGGCGCAATCGAAGAGCTCACGACCGCCGTCGGTGAACGGATTCTGCCGCTCCGATCCCAGGATCGAGACGACCATTCGCCCCGCCGATCGCTCGCGGGCCAGGAGCGCGCCGGCCGCCGGTATGGGCGAACTGGCGCCGATCGCGACGTGGCGGAGACCTTCGAGCAGCCGCGCGATCGTCGCGATCATGGTGATCGCCGTGCACCGGTTCATCGATCCAGCCATTCGCCGAGGAAGGATGCAAAGCCCGCTTCGGTCCGCGCCGCGCTCGCATAGCGGGCAATAGTCTCGAAATTGGGCGAATAGCACGTGAACAGGCCGTTGGGCCGGGCACCGCCCGGCACATGGGCGACTTCCTCGACGTAGAGCGCCGGGATGGTCCCCGCAGCCGCACGCTCTTCGCGCAGCAGGTCGCCGTCGACCGTCTCCTCGACGCTCACCAGGGTCCGCTTCGCCGCGTGCGCCATCACCATCAGTTCCCGGCGCACGCCGATCCAGACATTGCCCCTGGTGTCGGCCAAAGGGGCATGAAACAGAGCGACATCGGGACGGATCGCCGGCACGAGCAGGATCGGCCCTGCGCCGAACGGATCGTCGATCACCTTCCAGTCGGTCCGCAGTGCGACCAGACCGGAGCCGAGCACACCGGCAAGCGGCATGAAGGGCAGGCCCTTTTCCGCAGCCTGCAGGCCGGCATGAATGGCTGGACAGGTGCTCTCGACGACCTCGATTCGGTTCTCGCGATAGAAGCGGTCGAAGGCCGGTGCGAGGCCGAATTCACCGAGCGCGAAGGCGGCCGTCTCGACCCGATCGACGCAACCCGCACCGACAAGAAGATCGCCCTGCAACCCCAGTTGAGGGCAGCCGATCAGCCGCAGGTGCCGGGCCGGCCGGCGCAGCAGTGCCTGCACCACGGCCAGCGCGCAGCCGGAGTAATCCGGGGCCAGAACGATGCTAGCTCCATCGGGGATGCGCGCCGCCAGGGCCTCCGCAGCGCAAAGAGCGGGCTCGTCCATCGTTCTCGTCCGTTTCGCTCTCGAGCCGCTCCGATCGTCGTAGGTGTTTCTCGTCCCTCATGCTGCCTGCCCGCCTCGTACTTGCCAATGGTCGACGGGCCTGCCTTGGTAGTTCCGCGGTTCCTGCCGGCTGGACAGCACTGCCGCTCGGGGCGACAAAGGCGCGCGCGTGACGGGCGTCCTCTCACTTTTCAACGGAGCGGCCGATGAGCAGGCTCGTCTATGTTCTCAACGGACCCAATCTCAATTTGCTGGGCAAGCGCCAGCCGAACATCTACGGGTCCGACACGCTGGAGGACGTCGAAGCGGGTTGCCGCAGCGTTGCCGCGGAATACGGTTTCGATCTCCGTTTTCAACAGAGCAACGCCGAGTTCCAGTTGATCGACTGGATCCACGAAGCGCGCGAAACCGCTGTGGGCATGGTGATCAATCCCGCGGCCTTCACCCATACGTCCGTCGCCATCCTCGATGCGCTGACGACGTGCGAATTTCCGGTCTTCGAGGTGCATATCTCCAACGTCCACAAGCGCGAAGCCTTTCGTCACCATTCCTACGTGTCGTTGCGCGCCGACGGGGTGATCGCCGGTTTCGGCATCGAGGGATATGCGCTGGCGCTGCGTCGTCTGGGCACGCTGCTCGCTGCGACCTGAAGCGTCGATGCTTCAGGCACGTGCCGGTGCCGGCCTCGCGACCGGCCGTTCGTCGATCGGCCAGTGCAGCATGGCGGAGGCGACACCAAGTGCGGCACCCGTCCACCATACAAAGGCATAAGAGCCGGTGGTGTCGTAGAACCAGCCTCCGAGCCACACGCCCAGAAAAGCGCCCAACTGGTGGCTGAAAAAGACGATGCCGAAGAGTGTGGCCATGTAGCGCGGGCCGAACATGACCGCCACCAGACCCGAGGTCGGCGGCACCGTCGAGAGCCACAGGAGACCCATCGCGGCCGCGAAGACGAGCGTCGAGGTCGCGGTGACCGGCAGCGCCATATAGATCGCGATGACGACGGCGCGACCGAGATAGATGCAAGCCAGTAGGTTCTTCTTCGACCAGCGGCCGCCGATATAGCCTGCCGAGAGCGAACCGACGATATTGAACAGCCCCACGAGGCCGATCGCCCAGCCGCCGACCCATGCGTCGACGCCGTGATCGGCGATATAGGCCGGCAGATGCGTCTGGATGAAGGCGACATGATAGCCGCAAACGAAGAAGCCAAGTGTCAAGAGGACGTAGCTGCGATGCGCGCCGGCCTCACGCAGCGCCTGACCCATGCTCTGCGCCACCATCGAGGTCGAGGCGAAAGTGCCGGCATAGGCGCCGGAGAGCGGGATCACCAAGAACAGCATCGATCCGATCAGCATCAGCGCCGTCGACCAGCCATAGGCGGTGATGAAGGCCTGACCCAGGGGCACCAGCAGGAACTGGCCCAGGCTGCTCGAGGCGACGACGATGCCGAGCGCCATCGACCGCTTGTCGTCCGGCACCGCCCGGCCCACGGCCGCCATGACCAGACCGAAGCTGGCGCCGGCTCCGCCCGCACCGATGAGGAACCCGGCCGACACGTGCAGCATGGCCGGCGTGGTCGAAACCGCCATCAGCCAGAAGCCGGCGATATAGATAAGCGTGCCGACGATCAGCACACGTGTGGTGCCGTAGCGGTCGGCGATGGCGCCGGCGATCGGTTGGCCGATGCCCCACATCAGGTTCTGGATGCCGATCGCGACCGCGAAAATCTCGCGCCCCCAACCGAAGGTCGACGACATCGGTTGCAGGAACAGACCGAACCCAGCGCGGGTGCCGAAGGTTACGAGCGCGATCAGACAACCGGCGGCCACGATCAACGAAGGGTTGCTGCGCACCATCGTGGCGATCGACATCATGTAGCTCCAGCGGCGGACCGAGCGCGTCCCCCTGGCAGGCGCGGTCGCCGGAACATCGCCACTTCACCGACCCGGCGCAAGCTCGATGCTCAGCCTTCGCCGGAGTACCAGCGGGCAGCGAGGAAGCCGATGACGGCCGTCCCGCCCGTCAGTGCGGCACCCCAGGCGATGTCGTAGGCCGCCATCGGCGCCGACCACCCCCGGATTACTGCGAGTGCGGTCAGTTCATAGGTGCCGTAAGCCAGCAATCCCAACAGCACGCCGTTGACGAGAGCCAGAGAGAGGCTGTCGCGCTCGAGCGCCGGCTGCACCGCAAAATAGACGATTTCGACGACGTAGAGGGCATAGAATCCCGCCGCCACGCCGAGTCGAGGTTGGGGCGCCAGCAGGTCGCCCATGTGACGCTGAAACATGTCCTTGGCGATCACCCCCAGCCACAGGGCGTCGATGCCGAGGAACACCACCACGCTCACCCCATAGGCCACCAGATATTTCACCATGTCGTCCTCCCGCCGCCGATGGTAAGCGTTACGCCGCGACCCCGGCATCCGATCACATCGACGGCCGTTCGAAGACCCGATTGACAGTGTTCCGTGTCGTCCGGATGTTCGTGCGCCATCGAATCGGACGGACATGCTCGACGATCCCGCCTTCTACCTCGCCGCCGTTCCGGCACTGTTGATCTTCGGTATCTCGAAAGGTGGCTTCGGTGGCGGGCTCGGTATCGTCGCGGTGCCGATGATGGCCCTGGTGATCTCTCCGGCCGATGCCGCCGCCCTGCTCCTGCCGCTGCTCTGCCTGATGGACGTTATCGGACTGGTCAACTACCGCCGGCACTGGGACAACGACGTCTTGCGATCGATGCTGCCCGGTGCGATCGCCGGCATCCTCCTCGGCAGCCTCGCTTTCGGCTACTTTCCCGAACGGGTGGTGCGGCTGATGCTGGGGCTGATCTCGCTCGCCTTTGCCGGCGAGTATTTCCTGCGCGGCCGACGCGTCACGACGCCCCGGCCCCAGCAACCGCTGCTGGGTGCGTTCTGGGGTGCACTCGCGGGCCTGACCAGCACCCTTGCGCATGCGGGTGGCCCGCCGGCCAACATGTACCTGCTGCCGCTGCGGCTGGACAAGACGGTGTTCGTCGGCACGATGGTGGTGCTGTTTGCTACCGTCAACGCGCTCAAGCTGCCGCCTTACGTCCTGCTCGGTCTCTACGACGCCGATATCCTGACCGCCTGCCTGCTGCTGGCACCGGTGGCTGCGGTAGGCATGGTGGCCGGCATCACGCTGCACCATCGCGTCGACGAGCGGCTCTTCTACCGCATTTGCTACGGCTTGGTCTTCGGCACCGGGCTCAAGCTGACCTGGGACGGGGTGGGCTTCTAGATCAGCTCGTCGCGGCGGTCGTCGGTCTCGCCGTAGCGGTGCAGTGCCGGCTTCTTCAGCCCGTCATAGAGTCGCTCAAGATTGGCGTTGACCTGCGTCTGCTGGCGCTCGAAGAGCGAGTTGCCTCGCGCGTCTCCGTCGACCAGGAGCGGGCCGAAATTCTCGACCTCGAGCACCCACATGGCCTGGGCGATGCCGAGTTCGTCGAGCCAGTGGACGTCCTCCACCCGCTTGATGCCGCGCCCCAGAAGCGCACCGGTGCCGTAGCCGACGGTGGTGAGGTAGACGGCGCCCTGCGGGACGAAGAGCTCCTTGTAGTCCTTCTCGCTCATACCGCCCTTGCCGATGATCACCTTCGCACCGGAGATCTCGAACCACCGCTCCATCCATTTGGCGAAGCGGAACGAAGCGGTGGCGGTGACCGCACCGACCCTGTAGCTGCCATCCGGGTTCTGCGAGGCGGCTGGTGAGCAGTGGAAGTTGACGTTGCTGATCGAGGAGAGATCGGCCGGCAGCGGCGCACCCTCGCCCACAACCTTCTGGTAGACACCTTCGCGGCCGGTATAGATCGTCCCGTCGAGAAAGACGACCATGCCGCATCGAAGCTTCGCCAGATCGTCCGGCGATGCCGGAACCTTCAGGCGGACCCGCTCGATACCCTTGCCGGTGCCGCCGCTTTGTTCGCTGCTTGCGGTGCGTTCCATTCGACACCCTCCCGGCGCATGTACGGAGTGAACCACATCGGATCGGTGCGGTAGGCGATGGAGCCGTCGGCATGGATGCGCGCGGTGGCGCGGCGCGACGACAGACAGAAGGTGTGCACGCTCATCGGCATGCCGCCCGTGTGGGTGTAGCCGCACTCGATGTGGCAATCGACGACCATGGAACTGCCGATGAAGCCCATCGCCCCCATGCCGATCGAATTGCCCAGTTCTTTCAGCTCGAGCTCGAGCTCGGCCACCCTGGCATCCGGATTGCGGTCGCCGACGGTGCGCAGACATGCCGCCTGCTTGCCGAGCACCATCGAGATGTCCTTCGAGCCGCCCAGTCCGACCCCGACGATCGCCGGCTGACACGCCAGACCGCGCTTGCCGAAGGCGATCAGCGTATCCAAGAAGAAGCGCTTGATGCCGTCGATCCCGTCGCCCGGAAAAAGCATGCGGTAGTCGCTGCCGAAGAGCCCGCCCTTGTGCACCGTGGTGACGTCGATCCAGTCGGCGTCGGGCTCGAAGGACCATTCCACCTCGGGCGCATTGAGGCCCAGATTGTTGCCGTGATCCGTGCGCCACAGGGGATGGACCCGATTAGGACGCAGCGGCACCTCGTGTGTAGCTCTGGCGGTGGCACGCCTGAGCGCCCGCTCCAGCGCCACGAAACCACCGGCCATCACGGCCTCGTTGCCCACCTTCACGTAGTAGCGCGGCAGACCGGTGTCGGCGCACATCGGCCGGCGATCCTCGGTAGCGGCTTCCCAGTTCTGCACCATCGACTGCAGAACGAAGGCGGAGAGATCGCCCTTCTCCAGATCGATCATTCCCTTGATGCCCGTCAGATAATCGTCGGGAATGTCGATCGCGGCCTTGGCCATCACGTCGAATGCGGCGCGTTCCACGATATCTTCGTCGATCATTGCCGTCTCCTTCAGGCTGTCGCCGGCGGTGCGCCCGCCTCGCCTTCGATCAGGCTCTCGCCCGGCCGGACGATGGAGAAGCTCACCGGAACCATTTCCAGTTCCTCGCCCACCACCCGAGTGTAGCAGGTCGTCGAAAAATCGCCGGTCTCCGGAAAGTCCTCGCGGTAATGGGCACCCCGGCTGTCCTCGCGGGCGAGCGCCGCCCTGGCGATCACCTTGGATATGGCGATCTGACTCTCGAGATTCATCCAGTCGTGCCAGGTGAGGTTGAAGGCCCGGTCGCCGTCGGCCAGTCCCGACGAATGCAGTTCCGCATCGAGCGCATCGAGGCCGGCGATCCCGCGCTCGAGGCCGCAGGCGTCGCGCAGAATGCCGACATCGTCCCACATCAGACGCCAGAGCCGCTCGCGAAGAGCGCCGAGGTCGGCGGCCCTGTGCGCAAAGGGATGCTCGGCTCGCGCCAGGGCGCGATCCACGGCCGCCCGCTCGACGTCCTTGAGCGCGCCGGCGGCACCGACGTGACGCGCCATCTCGTCACCCGCGATCCCGCCATAGACCGTCGAGTTGGCGACACCGTTGCCGCCCAGACGGTTGGCACCGTGGACACCGCCGGTGTCCTCGCCGGCGGCGAACAGGCCGGGCAGGGCAGTCGTGGTGTCGCCTTCGAATTCGACGCCGCCCATCATGTAATGGGCGGTTGGTACCACCTCGACACGTCCGCCGGCGAGATCGAAGCCGCAATCGGCGCAGCGCTTCACCATGCCGGGAAATTTCTTCGCGACCGTTTCGGGCCCGAGATGCTTCATCTCGATGAAGACGCCGCCGTGCGATGTCGTGCGGCCGTCGCGCATCTCGGCATAGATCGAGCGGCTGACGATATCGCGGGTCGCCCGCTCGCCGTGCGGGTGATAGCGGGCCATGAAGCGCTCGCCTTCACCGTTGAGTAGGTGACCGCCGGCACCTCGCAGGCCCTCCTCCAGCACCGTGCCGGTCATACGTGTCTCGGTGCCGGCGAGAAGACCGGTCGGATGGAACTGCACCATTTCCATGTCGCGCAGGGCGAGCCCGGCACGCATCGCCATGGCCATGCCGTCGCAGGATTTGTCACCCGAAGGGGTGTGATAGAGGTACATGGTCGGACCGCCGCCGGTCGCCAGCAGCACCGCTTTGGCCCGAACCAGCCGATAGAGGCCGGTGCGCATGTCGATCAGCAGCACGCCGGCGATACCCGAGCCGTCGGCGGCCCGCAGCAGTTCGATGGCGCGATGCTCCTCCAGGCGCCGGATGCCGCGCGACCAGACCTGCTCGAGCAGACGGTTCATGATCTCGATGCCGGTCAGGTCACCCTTGTGCACGGTGCGGTCGAAGCTCTGGCCGGCGAAGGCCTTCTGGTGCAGCGTGCCGTCGGCGTTGCGATCGAAGAAACAGCCGATCTCGTTTTCCAGTTCGTGGATGCGGACGATCGCCGTCTCGACGAGCTTCATCGCCAGATCCTGGCACGGCAGCCACTTGCCGCCGACGATCGTGTCCATGAAGTGCCGCTCGATCGAATCGCCCGCCGCCACGGCGACGTTGTAGCCGCCTTGGACCATCCGCGTGCAGCCGCATTTGCCGAGCAGGCCCTTGACCGCGACGATCACGTCGAGATCGGGGTTCGCCTGCAGGGCGTGCAGTGCGGCGAAGAGCCCGGCACCGCCGGCGCCGAGTACGAGAATGTCGGTATCGTGCGTGTCGATCTGCATGCCCTGACCGGACCAGCCTTCGAGCGAGCCGCCAGACTAGCCGCAACGGCGACCGCCAACCACCCCTTGCCGCTCCGATGTCTCGCACATTGATCTGTCTCAAGGAAGGCCGGGCTGCGCTATGTTGGGTAGAGCCTCACCCGTGGCGAAAAGGAGAACACGCATCATGGCCGATCCGACGCCCGACCGCCCCGCCGATCCGCCGACCGCCACACCCGATCGGCAGGGGATGGGCGCCGGCGGACGCGGCAACGGTGCGGCTTCGCGCCGAACGGCGGACACGGGTGCAATCCGCAAGGCGGCGGTCGATGCATCGGACGCCAAGCACGTCCTGGCGGAGATGCGCCGCGACCCCGCCTTGATCCGTCGCATGTTCGAAACCGGCGAATATCCCTACCAGAGCCACCTGCCGCGCAAGGTCTACGAACGGCACAAGGCCGAATTGCAGGTCGAGCTCCTCAAGGCCCAGGCGTGGATCAAGGAGACGGGCCAGAAGATCGTACTGCTTTTCGAGGGTCGGGACGCAGCCGGCAAAGGCGGCACGATCAAGCGCTTCATGGAGCACCTCAATCCGCGC
>JAGREO010000104.1 GCA_020446525.1 Geminicoccaceae bacterium
TGCCACAAGTCGCACCATTACGGCATGGTGCTGGCCGGCGCGCACGTCTGCTACCTCGACAGCTATTCGCTGCATCCCTTCTCGATGTACGGCGCGGTGCCGCTCCGGGAGATCAAGGCGCGACTGCTCGAGCTGAAGGAGGCCGGCAAGCTCGACCGGGTGCGGATGCTGCTGCTGACCAACTGCACCTTCGACGGCATCGTCTACAATGTCGAGCGGGTGATGGAGGAGTGCCTGGCGATCAAGCCGGACCTCGTCTTCCTGTGGGACGAAGCCTGGTTCGCCTTCGCCCGCTTCGGCCCCACCTACCGGCAGCGCACCGGCATGCACAACGCCGCCATGCTGCGCGAGCGCTACCGCAGCGACGAGTATCGCAAGGCCTACCGGGCCTGGGCGAAGCAGATGGAGGGAGCGGACCGCGAGAAGCTCCTGAACACGCGGCTGATGCCCGATCCCGACGCCGTGCGGGTGCGCGTCTATACCTGTCAGTCGACGCACAAGACGCTCACCAGCCTGCGTCAGGGCTCGATGATCCACGTCCACGACCAGGACTTCAAGGGCGAGGTCGAGCAGGCCTTTCACGAAGCCTACATGACCCACACCTCGACCTCGCCGAACTATCAGATCATCGCCTCGCTCGACGTCGGCCGGCGGCAGGTCGAGCTCGAGGGCTTCGAGATGATCCAGCGCCAGGTCGAGGCGGCGATGGCGATGCGCAAGGCGATCACCGCCCATCCGCTGCTCTCGAAATATTTCAAGATCCTCACGGTGCGCGACCTGATCCCGGAGGAGTACCGCCAGTCGGGGATCGAGAGCTACTGGGATCCCGAGCACGGCTGGGCCGATGCGTGGCAGGCCTGGGCCGACGACGAGTTCTGTCTCGATGCGACGCGGGTGACGCTGGGCGTGGGTGGTGCCGGCTACGACGGCGACACCTTCAAGAACCGGCAGTTGATGGACAAGCACGGGATCCAGATCAACAAGACCTCGCGCAATACCGTGCTGTTCATGACCAACATCGGCACCACCCGCTCGTCGATCGCCTATCTGATCGAGGTGCTGGTCTCGATCGCCCAGGAACTCGACGCCTGGCTCGACGATGCGAGCCCGATGGAGAAGAAGGCGTTCCGGCGCAAGGTGAAGGGGCTGACGGAAGACCTGCCGCCCTTGCCCGACTTCTCGCGCTTTCACGACAGTTTCAGCCCGGGCCGCGATTCCGGCACGCCCGAGGGCGACATCCGCAAGGCGTTCTTCCTGGCCTACGACGAGAGCAAGTGCGAATATTTCCCGCTCGAGGGCCGGGCGATGGAGGCCGAGATCAAGAAGGGCCGCGAGCTCGTCTCGACCTCGTTCATCATTCCCTATCCGCCGGGCTTTCCGATCCTGGTGCCGGGGCAGGTCATCTCCGAGGAAATCCTGGCCTTCATGCGCGCGCTCGACGTGTCGGAAATCCACGGCTACCGCCCGGATCTGGGCATGCGCGTCTTCACCGAGGAAGCACTCGGCGAGCTGCCCGCCGCCGCACTCGCCGCTCAATAGAACAGAGAGGGGGAACTCCCATGGCTAGCACCCGCAAGAAGCTGAAGAACATTTCCGAGATTCGCCGGTATTTCCACCGCAACGAGCGGCCGATCTATTTCATCAGCGCCACCAACTTCAACCTGCTGGGCATCGACGAGTGGTGCCGGAACTTCAAATATATCAACTATATCGACTGCTATGACGGCCGGCACCCGAACGTCTTCGTGCCCGAGGAGATGCCGCACGACGAGTTCCAGTCGATCGAGGACATCAACAATTATCTGCTGCAGCACAAGCAGGTGGTCGACTTCGTCGAGCAGCGCGGCGCCAAGCCCAAATTCGTCTTCCTGATGTTCGACGAGAAGACCGAGAAGCTGGCCAAACAGCTCGGTGCCGAGGTCTGGTTCCCCAAGGCCAGCCTGCGCAACCGGGTCGACAACAAGATCGAGACGGTGCGCATCGGCAACAAGGCGGGCGTGCCCTCGGTACCCAACACGCTGGTCGAGGTGACCGGCTGGAAGCAGCTCGTCGAGGTTTCCGAAGCCGCCGGGCTCGGGACCGACCTGGTGCTGCAATCGGCCTATGGCGACAGCGGCCACACGACCTTCTTCATCAAATCCGAAGCCGACTTCCGCCGCCACGAGCACGAGATCGTCGGTCAGGACGAGATCAAGATCATGAAGCGGATCACCTGCCGCGGTTCGGCGATCGAGGCCTGCGCCACCAAGCAGGGCACCATCGTCGGCCCGCTGATGACCGAGCTGGTCGGCTTTCCCGAGCTCACACCCTATCGCGGCGGCTGGTGCGGCAACGAGATCTTCCCGACCGCCTTCGCGCCCAGGGTCCGCCAGCAGGCCCGCGACTATACATTCAAGTTCGGCGAACAGCTCAAGAAGGAAGGCTATCGCGGCTATTTCGAGCTCGACTTCCTGATCGACACCAAGAGCCGCGACATCTATCTGGGCGAGCTCAATCCGCGGATCACCGGCTGCTCGTCGATGACCAACCATGCGGCGTTCGCGCATGCCGACGCGCCGCTCTTCCTCTTCCACCTGCTCGAATTCTCCGACGTGCCGTTCGATCTCGACATCGAGGAGCTCAACGCCCGCTGGGCCGACCACGACAATATCGACAGCTGGTCGCAGATGGTCATCAAGCACACGCAGGACAGCATCGACATCGTCACCGAGGCGCCGCAGTCCGGCATC
This sequence comes from Geminicoccaceae bacterium, assembly GCA_020446525.1. Taxonomy (GTDB): domain Bacteria; phylum Pseudomonadota; class Alphaproteobacteria; order Geminicoccales; family Geminicoccaceae; genus JAGREO01. The sequence goes on from JAGREO010000104.1 coordinate 2,730, forward strand.
TGGCGGCTGATGCCCGACGGCACGGTCGAATACAGCCGCTTCGACTATCACCGCCGGGCGGTCGAGAGCGAGGCCGAGGCGTTCTTCCTGCGCATCCTCGAGCCCGGCGATTATCGCTACGAGGGGGCGGATCTGGGCATCCTCGTGACCCGCGGCCGCTCGATGACCGACAAGTTCGAGCTGACCGAGCGGGCCCGCGCCTGGATCGACGGCATCCGCGGCCAGTTCAAGGCCAAGGCGCTGGCGGCGGTCGAAGCGCCGGCACTCGCCGATCCCGCCTTCAAGATCCTCTGACGATCGGCCGTGGCGACGTTCTGGGCGATCGCGGAGGACCGCCCGGACGTCAAATGGCAGGGCCTGTTCGAGCGGCTTTGGCCGGCTTATGAGCGCTGGTACGGCCGCGACGGCATGCTGGACCGGCCGACCTTCCTCGCCTGTCGCGCCGCTCTGCGCACGCACATGCCGGCCTTCGAGCCGGTCTGGGAGCGTCTCTGCGCGCTCGCAGGCGGCGGCGACACGGCCGCGCGCTTCTTGAGCCTCTACGAGCCGCCGGCCTATCTCACCGGCTGCAGCCAGGCGGTCTGGCCCGGCGCCGAACCGATGCTGGTGCGCAATTACGACTACAGCCCGCATGCGTTCGACGGTGTGGTGCTCAGGACCCGCTGGCTGGGCAAAGCGGTGATGGGCACCAGCGACTGTCTGGTCGGCCTGGTGGACGGCATCAACGAGGACGGGCTGGTGCTCTCCTTGACCTTCGGCGGCCGGACGGTGACCGGCACGGGCTTCGGCGTGCCGCTTCTGATCCGCTACGCGCTCGAGACCTGCGCCACCGTGCCCGAGGCGATGGAGGTGCTCGCACGCATCCCCACCCACATGGCCTACAACGTCACCGGGCTGGACGCCCGGGGCCGGCGGCAGACGGCCTATCTGGCGCCGGACCGGCCGGCCGCGATCAGCAATTCACCGGTCGCCACCAACCATCAGGAGCGGGTCGAATGGGGCCGGCACGCGCGCCTGACGGCGACCGTCGAGCGCGAGCGTTTCCTGTTGCAGCGGCTCACCCTGCACGAGGAGCCGGCCGAGGATTTCATCGCCGCCTTCCTGCGGCCGCCGCTCTACTCGCTCGCCTTCGGTCGCGGTTTCGGCACGCTCTACACGGCCGCCTACAGGCCCTGGCCGAAGGAGGTCCGCTATTGCTGGCCCGGTGCCGAGTGGTGCCAGACTCTCGACGATTTCCGCGAGGAGGCGCGCACCGTCACCTACCCGCTCGAGGCCTGAGACGCGTCCTCCTCGTGCCGGCTCGAACGTCGTGCGAGGGTCGTCGCGCCCGTTTCGGATGACGCGGTGCGCACCGTGGATCGCACGCTCTCGCGATAGGCCGCCTCGAGCCTCGCCTCCAGTTCCGGCCGGCGGCCCATCAGGCGCTTGAGGTCGAGGCGGTGCAGGACCAGAAGGCGGCTGAAGGCGATGGCGGTGACGGCGCTCTCGCGCCGCCGCGTCGGCCGGAGCACCGCCAGCTCGCCGAAGAAGTCGCCGGTGCCGAGCCGGGTGACGTGTTCGCCCCGGCGCATCTCGAGCGCGCCCGAAGCGACGAAATACATCGCACTGCCGCGCTCGCCCGCCGCCGCCACCACCTCGCCCGGCAGCGCCAGCCGGGTGCGCACCAGCCGTCCGATGCGCTTGCGGTCGACCGCGTCGAGGTCGGCGAAGAAGGGGACGGCCTCGATCAGCGCTCCGCGGGCGAAGCCGGCGTCGAGGTCGGGCGGGGTGAAGGTCCGGGCGATTCGCCGCTCGACCTGCTCGGTCAGCGCCTTGTGCAGCTCCGGGCCGATGATCGCCTCGCGGCGCAGGCGGTCGTAGCGGTGCCGCTCCCAGCGCAGCGCCGCACGCTCGACGAAGGCCTGCTGCAGGTTCTGGGCATAGCTCGGATATTGCAGCTCGAGCGCCGCCAGGGCCTGACCGACCTTCTCAAGCCGCTCCTCGACGAGCTCGCAGAGATTGCGCGCGGCGTCCTCGCCGATCAGCCCGGCCAGCCGGCCGCCGGTGAAGCGCTCGAGATCGCGCAGCACGATCTGCCACTCGAAGACCAGGTGAAAGCGGCGGGCGAGCATGCGCGAGAGCAGGAGGTCGAGGCCGGCGAAACGCTGCAGCTGCACGGCCGCGCGAAAGCTGCGGGTGAAACCCAGGCTGGCGTCGGCGCGCGCCTCGTAGCCCGGCCGGCCGCCCTCGATCGCCGCGTCGGCCAGGCCTTCGGCGACCCGCTGCAGGGCACGCATGGTCTCGCGGCCGATGACGGCGTCGTCGTGATGCTGGCGGACGATGCGGCGCTCCTGGTTGGAGAGGATGACGAGGCCGGTGCGCAGGCGCTCGCCGAAGCTGGAGCTGGCCGGCGGCAGCGTGCGCACCAGCCGCTCGAGCCGGCCTTCGTAATCGTCGCGGATGCGGCGATAGGCGGGTGCGGCCAGACCGTGTGCCGTGGCCAGCTCGTCGACATGCGCCAGCGCCGCGCGCATGGTGCCGGCGACGAGCTCGCCGTGCAGGGCCCGATCGCCCGCATCGAGTCGATCCAGGCCGAGCAGCCGGGTGACCAGGGCCAGGGTGCCGGCATTGACCAGGAGTGTGAAGAAGACGAAGGCGCAGCCGATGGCGGCGAGTTTGTCGCCGATCCCTTCGGGCAGGGCCGAGGTGGTGGTGAGGCTGGTCGCCAGCAGCAGCGTCACCGCACCGCGGATGCCGCCCCACCAGACCAGCAGCTTCTGGCGCCGGTTGATCGGCGCCGCCAGGCCAAGCGCGTCGAGCAGCGGCAGGAGGCCGAACAGCACGAGGGCCCGCGCGGCAAAGGCGCCCGCGACCACCGCCGCCACCAGCGGTGCGTCGGCAAGGGTCAGCTCGGCGACGAGCTGCGGGACCATCCAGGCGGCGATCAGGATGATCAGGCCGTTCGACCAGTAGCCGAGTTGCGCCCAGACGATGCGGATGCTGCCCCAGACCTCGTCGGCGACCCGGCCGGTGCCGGCGACCGTGAGCGTCAATCCGGCGGCCACCACGGCGACGACGCCCGAGGCCTGAAAGCTCAGCTCGGCCACCAGGAACGCCGCGTAGGCCAGCGCCAGGGTGATCGACACCTGCGGCAGGCTGTCGCCCGGCACGACCGAGAGCAGGCGCGCGCAGGCCCAGCCGACGACGACGCCAATGGCCCCGCCGACGGCGAAGAGGTAGAGAAACCGCTCGCCCGCCGACATCGGATCGAGCCCGGCGCCGGTGCGCAACAGATCGACGATCAGGGCGAAGAGGGCGATCGCGGCGGCGTCGTTGAGCAGGCTCTCGCCCTCGAGCACCACGAGCAGGCGCCGGGGCGCACCGATCCGGCGAAAGACCGAGACGACGGCCGCCGGATCGGTGGTCGAGACGGTGGCACCCAGCAGCACGCAGGCGGCGATCGAGAGGCCGGACACGAAGGCCAGGAGGCCGCCCACGGTGATCGTCGCGACCAGTACCGCCAGCACCGCCATGACCACGACGACGGCGGCGTCGCGGCTCAGCTTGCGCACGTCGACGCCGAGCGTCACCTCGAACAGCAGCGGCGGCAGGAAGACGTAGATGACGCTCTGCGGATCGAGCGCCAATGATGTGAAGAACCAGGCGTCGTAGCTGTCGAAGGCCGCACCCATGGGCGACCAGCCCAGGCCGTGCGCGACGAGGCCGCTGGCGAGGCCGGTTGCCGCGGCCAGCACCGGCAGCGGCGCGCGCACCCGGGCCGCCACCGCGTCGAGCAGCGCCAGCAACAAGAGCACACCCGCCAGTGCGGCCAGCCCGAAGCTCAGGATCGTCATGCACCACCGCCCGTTGGTGCCGGACCCCTAAAGCAATGCCCGATATGAATAAATCGGAAAGATGCACGTCTTGCGGTTTCCGCTGCCGATCGTGCGCGACCGAGTCCGCTCACGAGAGAGGATGCCGCGGGCGGGCGCGGTGGCCCCCGGTCCGATCGGGCGCGCGTGCGCGAAACCGCTTCTTCGGCGCAGCAGGTGCGCAACCGCGTCCTTCTCTAGACGTGTGCCCCGAGCTCGTCCCCCGAGCCCGGTCATCGGAGCTGGGGCACGGTCCGGCGGCAACGGTCGACCTTCACCGACGAGGCCGCGTCCCCCGCGGCCGGTGGTCAGTAGGGCAGCAGGATATCGAGCACCTGGGCTCCGAGGCGCGGTTGCTGGACGTCGCTGATGTGGCCCCTTCCGCCATAGGCCACGCGCAGCTCGGCGATCTTGTCGTGGGCGATCGTGTTGGCCGGGGTGATGTCCTCGGGCCGGACGATGCCGGCGACGGAGATTTCCCGCACCTCGAAATTGACACGGATCTCCTGGCGCCCCTGCACCACCAGATTGCCGTTGGGCAGCACCTGGAGGATGACGGCGGCGATGTCGAGGGCGATGTCCTCCGAGCGGGCCACCTCGCCCGCCCCCCGGTTGGCCATGCTGCTCTGGGTGTCGACCAGCGAGGCCGGATCGGGAGAGCCCGGCAGCAGGCCGGGCAGGCGGGTCTCGAGACCCAACACGCTCGGCAGGCCGAGACTGTCGCTGGTCGAGCGCGAACGACGGGATTCGTTGCTCAGGCTCGCACGATCGGCGATCGTCACCTCGACGGTCAGCACGTCGCCGACGCGCCGCGCCCTCTGGTCGCGAAAGAAGCCGCGTGCGCCCTCGCGCCAGAGCGAGTTCGATCCGGCACTGCGGGCCGGATCGGCGGCCGGCATGGGCAGAGAGACCGGCCGGTAGCCCGCCTCCATCCGAGGATCCTCGATCGGCCTGAGGTCCGGTACCTGACCCACCTCGGACAACCGCTCGATCGTGCTGCAGCCGGCGCTCACGAGCAGCAGCAAGGGCACCATGAGGTGCCGCCGCCGGTGGAATCGGAACCCGGTCATGGGCGTGCTCCCGCGCGCTGGGTGTCGACGATCATCGCCTGGCGGATGTTGCTGGTCCGTGCACGCAGGCGCTTGCCGCTGGCGATATTGACGAGTTCCACCATCTCGCCGAGGCCGGCGTCCGTTTCGGCTTCAGCGACGATGGTCAGCTCGAGCCCGCGCGCACGGTAGACCACCTCGACCACGTCGCCGCGCTCGATCAGGCGCGGCCGTCGCAGATCGGCCGTCGTGACCGGTCGCCCCCGAGCCAGGCTTCGTGCGGCCTCCATGCCGACCGCCAGATCGATGCGGCTCAGGGGCTCGCCCGCCACCCGACCCGGCGACCGCCAGACGATCTCGAGATCCTCGGGCGCCAACCGCTCTCCGCGACGCACGGCGCGCGACGGGACGACCATCGGTATCTGCTCGATCACCCGTCCGGCGACCTCCAAGCGGCCCCGGTCGCCACCGGTCAGGGTGGCGATCAACTGCGCCCGGAACCGGCCGGTCCGCCCGTCGATCTCCATCCCCTCGATCTGCAGGCGCATGGCCTGTGCGGCCTTGTTGGGCATCGGCAGGAGCGGCGCGTGCAGGGCGATCTCCATGTGCCGATCCTGCGCCGGCTCGTCGAGCTGCTCGCGGACGAGTGCCTCGAGCATCTCGGCGGTGAGCGGCTGGCCGGGGGCGAGCCAGTCGGGCGAGGATGCGGAGTCCACCGCCGCCGCGGCGGGTTGCAGCCAGGCGGCCTCGGCAATCTCGTGACGGTTTTCTCCGGCACTCGGCGCCGAAACGGTCAGGTTCGACAGCAGCAGTGCCAGGACGATGACGAAGGTTCGGATCATGAGATTTCCCGGGCGAAGAAGTCTGGGCGTGCTGGAGGTCGGGGCGAGCTGCGGAAGGTGCCGCGGCGTCGGCGATCGGCGTCAGCGCAACTGCGCCACCGCCGCCATCATCTCGTCGGAGGCGGAGATGACCTTGGAATTGAGATCATAGGCGCGCTGGGCGCTGATCAGGGCGGTGATCTCCTGCACCGGATTGACGTTGGAACCTTCGAGGAACCCCTGCAGCAGCGGGCCGAACCCCTCGGCGCCGGGAACGCCGGTGGTGGCCGGACCGGAAGCCGGCGTTTCCTGCAGGAGATTGTCGCCCGTCGCCTCGAGCCCCGCCGGATTGACGAAGGAGGCGAGCTCGAACTGGCCCAGATCGGCGAGCGCCACCTGTCCCTCGAGCTTGGCCAGCACCCGGCCTTCGGCGTTGATCGAGACCTCGGCGACATCGGGCGGCACGCTGATGCCGGGCCCGACCGTGTAGCCGTCGGGCGTGACGATCAGACCGTCCGGCCCGAGCTGGAAATTGCCCGAGCGCGTATAGGCGGTCTCACCCGAAGGCAGCTCCACCGTGAAGAAGCCCTCGCCCTGGATGGCCACGTCGAGGCGGTTCTCGGTGTTGACCACGTCGCCCTGCTCGTGCACCCGGTAGACCGCCGCGGTCTTCACACCGAGCCCGAGCTGCACGCCGGCCGGTACGACGGTACCGGCGTCGGACGTGGCCGCACCGATGCGCCGCTGGCTCTGATAGAGCAGATCCTGGAATTCGGGCCGGCTGCGTTTGTAGCCGGTCGTCGTCATGTTCGCGATGTTGTTGGAAATGACCTCGACGGCGAGTTGCTGGGCCATCATGCCCGTCGCGGCGACACTCAACGATCGCATGCGTCGATCCCCCTCTTATTTGCTGCTGCGTGATCAGGCATCGGCAGCGAGCATCTGCTCGACCGCGCGACGTGCCAGATCGTGATGCGCCTCGATCATCTTCTGCGTGGTCTGGAACGCCCGTACCGTTTCCATCATCGTGGTCATCTCCATCACCGGGTTCACGTTCGATCCTTCGAGCCGGCCTTGCAGCACGTGCGGCTCGAGGACGGGCTCGGGCGGCTGATCGCTGCGGTAGAGGGACGAGCCGATCGCCTGCAGGCGCTGCGGGTCGGCGAAGGTGACGAGCTGCAGGCGGCCCGCCGGACCGGTCCGTGTGGTGATCGTTCCGTCGGCGGCGATGGTCACCGCACCGCTGTTCGGCGGCAGCACGACCGGAGCACCGCCGTCGTCGAGCACGAGATCGCCCGAGGCGTTAACCAGCTGGCCCAGCGGATCGAGGGCGAAATGGCCGTCGCGGGTATAGGCGGGTCCTTCGGGTGTCTCGACGGCGAAATAGCCCTCGCCGCCGATCGCGAGATCGAAGGGGTTGTCGGTCGTCTCGAGCGGGCCCACGCGCAGATCGCGCACCAGAACGCGTTCCCGCACGAAATCGGCGGGGCGCACGTCGCCTCGTTCCTGCTCCTGGGCGCGAAACGCCGTGTGCAACGCCTTGAAGCCGGTCGTCGCCATGTTGGCGATGTTCGAGGCGGTGGCCGTCATCTTCTCCTGAAGGGCGATCTGGCGGCTCAAGGCGATATAGGCGGTCGTATCCATCGTCGGCCCACTTGGTGTCGCGCGCTGCGCATCGAGGTCCGCCATCGACCGAGCATCGATCGTGCCAAATCCGCTCCGCACACGGGTCCGAGGCGGACGACTGAGCCGTCGGGCAGAAAGTGCCGGGCAGTTTCTGCCGCGGCGGCATGATGGAGCGGGGCGCGCCCGGGGCGGCGAGTCCGGCCGAGGGATCATCGCGCGCAACCAATCGTTAACGAACGGCATGATAGAAGAGGCCGCAGAGTGAACGACGAGAGGGACGTGCGATGGCCGATGGCACGGAAGAAGAAGGCAATGCCAAGGGCGGCAAGCTCAAACTGGTGATTTTCGCGGTGGTGGGCCTTCTCGTGCTGGGCGGAGGCGGCGGGGCCGCGGCCTGGTTCATGGGGATGTTTTCGGGCGGCTCCGAGGGGGCTCCGGCCGATGTGTCCGCCGAAGGACATCCGACGGCGCACGGCGAAGAGGCGGACGGGCACGCCGGGCAGGCCGACGACGGTCACGGTGATGCGAAGACGGCGGAGCATGGTGCCGAGGGCGGTGAGGGCGCCGCAGTGGCCTTCGTCGATCTTCCGGACATCCTGGTCAATCTGCAGTCCGACGGGCAGAGGATGCGGTTTCTCAAGATGAGGGTGTCGCTGGAGACGGCGAGCGATGCGGTCGCCGAGCGTGTCTCCGCTCTCGCACCGCGGATCATGGACAGTTTTCAGATGTATCTGCGCGCCCTGACCGTCGACGATGTCAAGGGCTCGGTCGGCATGCAGCAATTGAAGGAAGAACTGATCGCGCGCATCAACCATGCGGTCGAGCCCAATCGCGTCGACGACATGTTGATCAAAGAGATGTTGGTTCAGTAGCGTAGCGGATGGGCATGCAGAGACCATGACTGCCGAGCGCGACGAAGACGCGGACGAGTCCATCGCCGCCGATTGGAACGAAGCGTCCGGCGGTGCGCCGGAAGCGGCGGCGGCAGCGTCCGCCCCGCCGGATCCGCGCGCCGAAGAGCGGAAAGCGGCGGAACAGGCGCGGCTGGCCAAATCGGGCATTCTGGCGATCGTCAATTCGAACGACGTCAGTTACGAACGCCTGCCGATGCTCGAGGTGGTGTTCGATCGGCTCGAGCGCATTCTCACGACCAGCGTACGGAACTTCACCGCCGAGAATGTCGACATCAATCTCGAGAACATCACCGCACAGCGTTTCGGGGACTATCTGAACTCGATCTCCCTGCCGGCGATGATCTCGGTGTTCCAGGCGATGGAATGGGAGAATGCGGGGCTGATCACCGTCGACAGCTCGATGATCTACTCCATCGTCGACGTGTTGCTCGGCGGCCGTCGCGGGACTCTGGCCACCCGGGTCGAAGGGCGTCCCTTCACCACCATCGAAGCGTCGCTGATCGAAAGGCTGACGAGGCTGATCCTGCACGACCTCGGCATGGCCTTCGCACCGATCACGCCCGTCCACTTCTGCTTTGAGCGGATGGAGACCAATCCCCGTTTCGCCGCCATCGCGCGGCCCGACAATGCCTGCGTGATCTTCAAGCTGCGGATCGACATGCAGGAGCGCGGCGGCGAGATCGAATTCGTCATCCCCTATGCGACGCTCGAGCCGGTCCGCGATCTCCTGCTCCAGGGCTTCATGGGCGAGAAGTTCGGCAGGGACACGATCTGGGAGAACCATCTCGCCCGGGAGATCCTGCAGACCGAGGTCGATCTTGAAGCGGTGCTCGACGAGCACACCATGCTGCTGCGCGAAGTGGCGGGGCTGGAGGTGGGCTCGGTCCTTCCGCTGAATGCGCGGCAGGACAGCCGCGTGCGCCTGCGCTGCGGCAGCGTCGCGATGCTCGAAGGGCGTATCGGCCGGATCGGCGATCATCTGGCGATCGAGGTCGAGGAGAAACTCGATCCGCCGGAGGGCGGTCGGCGTGATTGAACTCCTGCTCCAGGGTGCGCTGGCCGTTCTGCTGTGCTGTACGATCCTCTGGTGCGCGCTCGTCCATCGCCGGCTGGCGGGGCTCCGCGAGGATCAGGGTGAGCTGCGCCAGTTGATCCTGGCGCTCGATCAGGCGACCAGCCTCGCCGAGAAGCGCATCGCGGAAATGCGGCAGGTGACGCTGCAGGGAGAGCGTCGCGCGCGCGAGCAGGAAGCGCTCGTCGCCGGGCAGGCCGAGGCGCTGCGTCGGCTGATGGCCCGGGCGACCCAGATCGCGCTCAAGCTCGAGCGCTCCTGCGATCCGCCGCAAGCAACGCAAAGCGCTTCGCCCACCCTCGTCGACGAGCATCCGGGGGCTCCGGCGACGCCCGCACCGGAACGGCGGATCGGAACGCCCGTGGCAACCCCGGATCCCGTCGCTGCCGTCCGCCCCCGTCGATCGGGTTCCGCCGGCGCCTCCGCAGCGTCGGCCGCGCGTGTGCGAACCAACGGGCGCGGCCGCGACGAGGAAAGCGCACGCGCGGCCGGTTCCCCGACGCGCCGGGCGGGACACTTCTACCGTGCCGAGGACGGACATGGGCCGGGCACGGGACGTCTCGCCGCCTCGACCGATCCGCCGCCTCGCGCACCTCGTCCCGCCGACGATGCGGTGATGCGGCAGGAAATGCTCGCGGCTCTGGCAAGTCTGCGCCGATGAGCCGGTTTCGTGCTCCTTCCGAACAGCTTCGGCGCGGCGGAGGCTGGAGCGCGATCCTGTTGCGCACGACGCCGCTCGTCGCGGTTCTCGTTCTGCTCGAGCTGGCTCTCGACGTGCTGCCGGTCCCCGACGGCAACGACGCCGAAGCCTCGCGCGCGCGCGACCGCGCGGTCGCAGCGGGTTCCGCGACGGCGGCCCGCCCCGGCCAGGCCCGGCCGTCCGACGAGCGCTCGAGCGGTGTCGGCTCGCCGGTGGAGGTGGCGGCCGGCATCGGCCGCGACCATCCCGACCGAGGGACGGAACCGGCGATGTTCCGCGCCGCTCCGACGCCCGGCGGCCCCTCTGCGTCCGTCGATGCGGCCGACTGGCAGGCGCTCGAACCCTCGGCCGGAGGCGTGTCCGACGGCGCCGCAGGCACGGCGGACGACGCCGACATCGCGGCCGACCGCGGACTGGCGGCCACGCCCGAGCGCGCCCTGGACATGAGCACGTCGGATCTCGAGGACGTCGCCCGGGATCTGATGCGGCGCCGGGAAGCGATCGAGCGCCGTGAAGCCGCTCTGAACATCGAACAGCGCACCCTGGAATTGCTGCGGCAGGATTTGCGCTCCTATGTCGCGAAGATCGAGGGCCTGCGCGACGAGGTGGCGGCGCTGGTGGAGACGATCGACGAAGAGGATCGGCGGCGCATCGAGCAACTGGTCGACGTGTACGAGAAAATGAAGGCCAAGCAGGCGGCCGCCATCTTCGACCGGCTAGAGCCGGACGTCCTTCTCGAGGTCGCCCGCCGGATGCGCGAAGCGAAGCTCGCGGCCGTGCTCGCACGCATGGATCCCCCCCGCGCACGCTTCCTGACGACCGAACTCGCCCGCGGCCGACCCCAACTCCAGAACCTCGACGGCCGATCGAAATGATGGACGAGGTCGGTGATCGTCCCGCCCGAGCGCACGCCGTGGCCCGCATGGTTTCGGGCCCGCGACATCCGGTTCGCGAGGCCCGGGCCGTGCCGCCGGCAGCGTGCCGAAGGTTCTGCAAAGGATGATTGGCACGGTGGTGATGGTATGCGGATGATGTTTGACGTCACCGATCCTGACCGATCGCAAGGTTGAGGCCGAAGGCATCGACGTGAAAGCGTCGTTGGCGCGGGACGAGGCATTCATCCGCACGGTCGTCCGCGCGGCGCTGCAGGAGATGTTGGAGCGGGAGATGGCCGACGCTCTAGGCGCCGGCAAGGGTGAGCGGACGGACGCGCGGCTGGGCCATCGCTCCGGCTGCTACGGCCGCTGATCACCCGGGTCGGCAAGCTGGAGGTGCGGGTGCCGCAGGATCGCAGCGGCCGGTTTTCGAGCGAGCTGTTTGAGCGTTGCCAGCGCTCGGAGAGGGCGCTCGGAGGGGGCGCTGGTGGCGGCGCTGGCGGAGATGTACATGCGGGGCGCGTCGACGCGCGAGGTCGAGACGATCACCGAGGAGTTGTGCGGCCACAGTTTTTCGGCCTCGTCGATCAGCACGATCGACGAGAAGCTGGACGAAAGTCTGGCGCCGTTCGTGCAGCGCCGGCTGAGCGAACATTTTCCCTATCTGATCCTCGACGCCCGTTACGAGAAGGTGCGCGAGGCGGGCGTCATCGCCAGCCAGGCGGTGCCGATCGCCCTTGGCATCGACGGGGGCATCGACGGGGGCATCGACGGGGACGGACGGAGGCCGATCCTCGGCGTCGAGCCGGCCAACCGCGAGAGCCGGTCGAACTGGCGCGCGTTCCTCCTCGGCCTGCGCCGGTGCGGGCTCGCCGGCGTCGCGTTCGTCGTCGCCGACGAGCATGCCGGGCTGAAGGCGGCGATCCGCGAGTTCCTGCAGGAAGCCGCCTGTCAGCGCTGTTACGTGCATGTCCTGCGCAACGCCCTCGACGACGTGCCGCGCAAGGTGGACGACGACTGCTCGCAGGAACTGCGATGGCTCTACGACCGCCGGGATCTCGCCGAAGCGCGGACCGACCTCGCCGCCCGGATCGGCACGTGGCAGGCCAAGTATCCCCGGCTGGTTGCCTGGGCGGAAGAGAACATCGAGGAGACGCCGACCTTCTACCGGCTGCCGCGCCAGCACCACGAGCATCTGAAAAGCACCAGCATGCCGGAGCGGCTGAACGAGGTGATCAAACGGCGGACCCACCTCGTGCGGATCTTCCCGAACGCCGAGTGCTGCCTCGGGCTGGTCCGCGCGCTCTGCGTCGAGACGCACGAGAACCGGCTCGAGGCCCACCGCTACCTCAACATGGATGACCTGAGCGAGATGAAGAAGGAGGCGCTGCGCCAAGCGGCATGAGCAACGCCTGTGGACAACGCTGCCGCGTGCCCACAGGCGCAACCACATCCGCAACCACGGTCAATTCGCTGAACCTGACGCACGTAATTCGTGCCGCCGGCAGGGGATCGGTCCGGCGGCGCGGATCCCCTACCCGAACGACCGCGTCAGCGGCCGAGACTCCGGCGGTCTCGCCGCAGACGCCCGGCACGGCGGTCCGGGCAGGGTGTTCCGTCGCCGAACGACGCATGGTCGCGGGGACGGGTCACCGGATCGAGATGTGGTCCGCTCGCCGCCGGTCTCTCGATCCTCGTGAGAGACCTCGGGTCCGATCGTCCGTTCCCCGGCTCGCCGGAGATGGCCGATCGGCGGAAATGCCCGTCGATCGGGCCGATCGGTCGCGGCTGGTTCGAGCGCGCCGGTCGGGAACGGGCGGTGGTGCTTCCCACTCTCGAGACATGGCCGCCGGGGGCCGTGAGGTGACGACACCGACGTCGGTCAATGCAGAGCGGGAGGAACCATGGGGTTCGCTGTCCGGATGCGTGCCGCTCAGGCGGAGAGGGCCGTTTCCCTGTTGCCGTCGGTGCGGTCGTTCGAGGGCGGGGTGCCGGCTTCGGTCGCGATGTAGGCCCAACTGGTGCGCATCTCGCGCAGCTTGGCGATCACCTCGTCGCAGATCGAGGCGTCGTCGGCGATGTTGATCATCGTCAGGCGATGCAGGATGTAATTGTAGTAGCGATCGAGCATCGCCGCGATTTCACCGCCGGCTTCGTGGTCGAGATGGCAGTGCAGGCCGTTGACGATGTCGTAGGCCTTCATGACCGCGTTGTAGCGGTCCTCCACGCGCTTGTCCTCGATCGCGCTCTTCGCATCCGTCAGTCGTTTGATGGCGCCGTCGTAGAGCATGACGATCGCACGCGCCGGTGTGACCGTTTCCGCAGCGCTGCGGTAGGCCGCCGACGCGCGATGTCGGGCATAGGGGTTCATCGCGTTCTTGCCTCCACTAGACGTTACCTGTCATCGCATCCACCTGGGAGCGGATCTGCTCGAGCATCGCATTGGCGATGCTCAAGGCCGCCTCCATGGCCGAAAACCTTTCGATCAGATCGCTGCGCGCGCGCTCGGCACGCTCCTCGATCTTGAGCACCTGGGCCGCATAGTCACGGTTGAGATCCTCGAGGCTGGCGGAAGCCCGGCCGATCGACCCCTCGAAGACATCGAGATTCTCGTCCAGGAAATTGAACATCCGGTCGGCGACGCCCTGGGTCGCCCGCACGTCGATCGAGACCGACCCGCTGCCGATCCAGAGCAGCTCGAGGCCCTCGTAGGCCGTGCCCTCGACGCCGCGGATCGTCGAGCCGTCGATTTCCGCGGCGATGCCGTCGATGGTGACCGACTCGGGCACGCCGTCTGCATCGGCATCGACGATGTCGATGGTGAAGGCGTCGTCGGCCAGCGCGTTGGTGCGCGCGAAGACCGCCAGATCCGAAGACGAGCTGGTATAGCTGAACTCGAACAGGCCGCGGACGCCCGCGACGTCGGTGAGCAGCGCCTGGTCCAGCTCGGTATCATCGACGGTTAGGTGGTTCGTCGCATCGAGCGTGATGCCGATGTCGCGCAGGCTGGTGAGCGCCCCCGGATCGAGGCCGGTGACACCGCCACCCACCACGTTCGCCAGGCCCTGGACCACCGAGCGCATCGCGCGGTCCCCGAACAGCACGGCATCTTCGGCGACCTCACCCGTGGCACTGACCGCGGACTGGAGGTCGACGAAGTCGCGAAACGCGTTGTAGCTCTCGACGAAGGACGCGATCTGCTCTTTGACGCTGCCCAGAGCCGGCTCGATCGAAACGGTCACCTTGGTGCCGGATTCGGCCTTGTAGAGATCGATGGTGACCCCATCGACGAGATCCTCGATCTGGTTGCCGTCGCGGGTGATCGCCACACCGTCGATCGTGAAGCTCGCCGCGGCCGACGCCTGCAACTGCGTGGTCGCAAAGCCGCCGGTGATACCGCTGGCGTCGCCGATGGTGATGGCCTTGCCGGTATCCTCGGCATTGAGGATGAGGCGGAAATCGCCACTTGCGACCTGCAGCACGTTGGCGCGGACCCTCGAGGTCGAGCTCTGTGCGTTGATCGCGTCGCGAAGGTCGTAGATGTCCATCGTGCCGTCGACGGCGATGGTCGCCACCGTGCCGCCGTCGAGGCCGATATCGATCGTGCCGCTGAACGCCGCGGCGCCGTTCCACCCGTCGGCCAGGGTCTGATCGGCGCTCGATGTCGACGCCGTCGCGCGTTTTTCGGCCACGGCGAGAGCGTCGACGCTGATCTCGAAGGAGCCCTTCTGGGCGCTGTTGCCGACCGAGACACCGAGAAGCGACGAGGGATCGGTGTTCGTGCTGGAGGCGAAGAACGCCTGCTTGTTTTCGAAGATGTTGTCCCGCGCACCGAAGAAGCCGGGCGGGTTGCGCAAGGGCGCCAGGGCCGACTGCACGTCGCTCAACAGGCTGCGCATTTCCTGATACGCCGCGAGCCGCGCCTCGTTGCGGGTAATCTTGGTCTCCAGCCGCACCGCGGGAATGCGTTTGGCTTCGTAGGTCGCCTCGACGATCGCGGCAGTATCCAGCTTGGACGCCGTTCCGCTGAGCCGCGGCGCGCCGCTGGAACTGTCCAGCGTGCCGAACGAGAGGGAGTCCATCAGCGGTCTCCTGTTTCGGTCGATCGCCCGGTCGCCCGATGCGTCCGACGCGCCGGGAGGCGGTGGACGCTCTCGACGATCACGTGATGCGGGTCGGTCATGGTGCGCACGTCAGACGTCGAGATAGACGAGCGGGCGGCTCGCCGGATGACGACCGCTGGCGAAGAACCGCAGCAGCTCGTCGGGCGGGCTCTGGTGGAGAACCTGGCCGCTTTCCTTGTCGGCGACGCGGAAGACGATGCGGCCGCTGCCTTCGTCGACGAAGTTGTTCACTTCGATCTGGCGATCGGGATAGACGTTCTCGGCCAAGCGCGTCACCACCTTCTCCAGCACCCTCTCGCTCTCACCGTTCCGGCTCGCCGTCGCCTGCGCGACCTGCGCGCCGTCCGCGACCGGGGCCGTGTCCCTCTGCGGCCGACGCTCGATCGCGCGCATATCCACCCGCGTCTGCAGGTCCGGGGCAGCGACGGGTCGGGGCAATGTGGCAGAAAGATCTTTCGACATCGTTTACGTCCGGGTGGCGAGGGTGGCCGGGCCGAAGCCTGCGCGAGGCACGCTCCGACCCGGACCACGACGTCCGGGCCCCGGCTCTTCGGGGCCTAGTTGAGCAGACGCAGCAACTGCTGCGGCATCTGGTTGGCCTGCGCCAGCATGGCGACGGAAGCCTGGGTCATGACCTGCTTGGACG
>JAGREO010000105.1 GCA_020446525.1 Geminicoccaceae bacterium
CCAGAAGCCGAACATGTTGGCGGTGTCGATGCCGAATTCGCGTACCGCCTTCTCGTTGGTCGAGACCGCGACGAAATGCCGGGCCACGTCGGCACCGGCCAGTTCCCGCTGCAGCCAGCCGCGCGCCGAGGCGGCGTTGGTCATCGTCTCCTGGGTGGTGAAGGTCTTCGAGGCGACGACGAAGAGCGTGGTCGCCGGATCGAGGCCGCGCAGCGTCTCGGTCAGGTGCGCGCCGTCGACGTTGGAGACGAAATGCGGACGGAGATCGGGCCGCTGCCAGGGCTTCAGGGCCTCGCAGACCATCAAGGGCCCGAGATCCGAGCCGCCGATGCCGATATTGACGATGTCGGTGATCCGCCCGCCCGTGGTGCCGGTCCAGCGGCCGTCGCGCACGCGCTCGCTGAAATCGGCCATGCGCGCCAGCACCGCGCGCACCTCGGGCATCACGTCCTGCCCGTCGGTGACGACCGGCCGGTCCGCGCGGTTGCGCAGGGCGGTGTGCAGCACGGCACGGTTCTCGGTGGTGTTGATCTTCCGGCCGTCGAACATCCGCGCGCGCCAGCCTTCGAGATCGACGGCACGGGCGAGATCGAGCAGCAGATCCAGCGTCTCCTCGGTGATCCGCTGCTTGGAGAAATCGACGAGAAGATCGTCCAGCCGCCGGGAAAAGCGCTCGAAGCGCCGCCCGTCCTCGGCGAAGAGGTCGCGCAGATGGCGCGCATCCAGCGTCCGCGCATGCGCCTCGAGCGCCTTCCAGGCCGGTTCGTCCGAGAGCGTGCTCATGCGTCCTTCCCACCCTTGCCCCTATCCCGACCCAGCGCCGCCGCCTCGCGCGCCAGGGCGGTGATCTCCTCGAAACGCCCCTCGCGGACCATGGCCGGCGGCACCACCCAGGCGCCGCCGACACAGACGACGTTGGGCAGCGCCAGATAACGGCCGGCATTGTTCGCATCGATACCGCCCGTGGGGCAGAACTTCGCCTCCGGCAGAGGCGAGGCCAGGGCGGCGAGAAAGGCCGTGCCGCCCGAGGGTTCGGCCGGAAAGAATTTCTGTCGGTCGTGGCCGCGCTCGAGCAGCCGCATCACCTCGGCGGCCGTGGTGGCCCCGGGCAGAAGCGGACAGGGAGAGCCCTCCGCCGCGTCGAGCAGGGGCTCGGTGAAGCCGGGCGAGACGGCGAAAGCGCAGCCCAGCTTCGCCACCTGCGCCAGTTGCCGGCCGTCGAGCACCGTGCCGGCGCCGACCACCGCCCCCTCGACCTCGCCCATGATCGCCTCGATCGCCCCGAGCGCCACGGGCGTGCGCAAGGTGATCTCGAGCACCCTGATACCGCCCGTCACCAGGGCCCGGGCCGCCGGCACCGCCTGCTCGGGCGCGTCGATCACCATGACCGGGATGACGGGGCCCGTGCGCATGATACTGTCGAGATTCATGATCCTTCTCCGACGAAAGGGCGGCGCGACGAGCCCTCAGGAAGCGTCCTCGTGCCAGTTGCGGCCGTCGCGTTCGATCAGGGCGATGGCGGCGGACGGCCCCCAGCTGCCGGCGGTATAGCCCCTGGGCGGCTCGGACGAGGCGGCCCAGGCCTCGAGGATCGGCTCGATCCAGCGCCAGGCCGCCTCGACCTCGTCCTTGCGCATGAACAAGGTGGCGTTGCCGCGGACCACGTCCATCAGCAGCCGCTCGTAGGCGTCGGGATAGCGCGCCTCGAAGGTCTCGGCGAAGGCCAGGTTCAAGGGCACGTTCCGCAGCCGCATGCCGCCCGGCCCCGGCTCCTTGGTCATCAGGAAGAGCCTGACCGCCTCGTCCGGCTGCAGCCGGAGCACCAGCCGGTTGGCGGTCAGCCGTACCGCCTGCCCTTCGGGCGGCTCGCCGATCGAGCGCCCGCCGGCGGCCTCCTGACCGGCGAAGATCGAATGCGGCACCTGCCTGAACTGGACGACGATCTCCGACTGCCGCCCCGCCATCCGCTTGCCGGTCCGAAGATAGAAGGGCACGCCGGCCCAGCGCCAGTTGGGGATCTCCGCCTTGAGCACGACGAAGGTCTCGGTGGTCGAGCGACCCTCGCCCGCCTTTTCGGCCCCCTTCTCCGCCCCATTCTCCGCGTCGAGCTCGTCCTGATAGCCCGGCACCGCCTTGCCGTCGACCGCGCCCGCCTTGTACTGGCCGCGCACCGTACGGCCCTCGATCTCGTTCCGGCCGATCGGCTCGAGCGAGCGCAGCACCTTGAGCTTCTCGTCGCGCAGCGCGTCCGCCTCGAGCGAGGACGGTACCTCCATGGCCACCAGACAGAGGAGCTGGAGGATGTGGTTCTGCACCATGTCGCGCAGGGCGCCCGAGCGGTCGTAATAGCCGCCCCGGCCCTCGACCCCCAGGCTCTCGGCCACGGTGATCTGCACATGGTCGATATGCGCGCGGTTCCACAAGGGCTCGAAAAAGACGTTGGCGAAACGCAATGCGATCAGGTTCTGCACCGTCTCCTTGCCGAGATAATGGTCGATGCGGAAGATCTGCTGCTCGGCGAAGACCGCCCCCACCGCCTCGTTGATCGCCTGGGCGGATGCGAGATCGCGGCCGATCGGCTTCTCCAGAACCACCCGGCTCGCCGGCGTCACCAGCCCCGCCGCCCCCAGATTGCCGGCGATCGGCCCGAAGAGACGCGGTGCCGTCGCCAGATAGAAGACCCGCACCCTGCCGGCCCCGTCTCCATCGCCGTTCCCGTCGCCGGCGCCCTCCTGCGCGAGCAGGCCGGCCAGCTTCTTCCAGCCGCCTCTGGACGCCGCTTCGCCGTCGATCTCCCTGCCGGCATCGAGCGCCACATGCTCGAGCCGCTGCAGAAAGCGGCGCATCACCCCGGCCTCGATCTCGTCCTTCTCGACATGCGCGCGAATGGCCTCCTCGACCTGGGCGGCATAGGCCTTCTTGGTCATCTCCTTGCGCGAGACGCCGACGATGCGGGCCTGCTCGGGAAGCTGGTCGGCCAGATCGCGATGATAGAGCCCGGGCAGGAGCTTGCGCATGGCGAGATCGCCGGTGCCGCCGAAAACCACCAGATCGAACGGCTCGACCGGAATGAAACGGGCGCTCATGCCTCCTCCCTCCCCTCGACCCGGCCGCCGGTCTCACCGGCCCCGGCCAGCAGCGCCTCGACCGCCGCGCGCCCCGGCAGGGCCGGAATGGCGCCGCGACGGGTGGCGGTCAAGGCGCCGGCGGCATTGGCGAAGCGCACCGCCGCCGCCAGTCTCTCCCGATCCCCGAGAATGGCCCGATCCCCGAGAATGGCCCGGTCCTCCAGAATGTCGGGCTCGGCGGCGATCGCCCAGAGCAGGGCGGCGACGAAGGCGTCCCCCGCGCCGGTGGTGTCCACCGCCTCGACCGCGACGCTCGGCACCAGCCGCTCGCCCCCGGCATCGATCAGGATCGAGCCCCTCGCACCGAGACTGAGCACGGCGAATACGAGCCGGTCGTGCCAGAGATGCCGGCGCAGGGCGGCCGGCTCGCGGCTTCCGGTGAGAAAATCGAGCTCGTCGTCGGAGAGCTTGAGAAGGTGCGCCCGGCTCAGGCCCGCGCGGATGCCCGCTTGCGCCGCCTCGGCATCGCGCCAGAGCGGCAGTCTCAGATTGACGTCGTAGGAGACCAGCCGGCCCGCCCCGGCGGCCCGATCGGCAGCAAAGAGTGCGGTTCGTGCCGGCGCCTCGGCGGTCAGGCTGATCGAATCGAAATGAAAGATCAAGGCCGCCTCGATCGCCGCCATGTCCAGCTCGTCCGGATCGCAGAGCATGTCCTGCGGCTCGCGATAGAAGAGAAAGTCGCGCTCGCCTTCGGCCGTCAGGCTGACGAAGGCCAGGACCGTGTGCGCACGGGCATCGAGGCGCAGCGCGTCCACCGCCACCCCCTCGCCCTCGAGCACCGAGGCCAGCCAGCGGCCGAAGGGATCGTCGCCGACCTTACCCATGAAACCGGCACGCCCGCCGAGCCGGGCCAGCCCGACGGCGACATTGGCCGCCGCCCCGCCCGGCGCCTTCTCGAAGGCCGGCACGCGCGCCAGAGGCAGCCCGTTCTCGGTCGGAACGAAATCCACCAGAAGATCGCCGTAGCAGAGAATCCCGGCCATCGGCGCCGTCACCTTTCCTCGGCCGTCCCCCAAAGGCCCGCATCCGTCCGGGACGGGCACCCGCCATGGTGCGGCATCCTCATCCCTCCTTCAAGAGAAGCTCGGAATCGACGGCGAACTGCGCCAGAAGCGGCAGGCTGGCACCGCCGATCGCCCGGGCATCGGCGCCGATCGTCCCCTCGACCACGGAGAACGGACTCAGCCCCTGAAGGTCCATACCCGCCACCGCCAGGCGAATCGCCGCCACGATCCGCCGGCGCACGTCCGGCGGAAAGCTGCCGTCGACCACCACGGCCTCGAGGTCGATCAGGGCGGTCGACGAAACGGCGGCGACGGCGATGGTACGCGCGGCCTCTTCGACCCACGCATCGGCGACACCGCCCATCGCCGCCCACGCCGCGGCGTCGCCCTGCACCAGAGCCGGATCGAACCCGGTCTCGGTACAACGGCGCTCGAGCACGAACAGCGACGCCGCCTGGATGAGCTGACGGGTGGCGCCCCGGACTGCCGGCTCCGCCCTCCCCGCCGGTACGGGCACCGACTTCGCCCTTTCTGCCGGTGCGGGCACCGGCATGGAACCGAGCGCGCCGGCATTGCCGGTCCGGCCGTGCAGCAGACGGCCGTCCATAACCACGCCGCCGCCGATGAAGGAGCCGACGAAGACATAGAGGAAGGTGCGCAACCGGCCGCCGGCGCCGAACACCAGTTCGGCGGCGCAGGCCGCCGTGGCGTCGTTGTAGACGGTGACCGGCCAAGGCACGATTGAAGCGAGTTCGGCGGCCACGTCGAAATCGCGCCACGGCTCGAGACTGCCCGGCGGCGCGCCCATCTCCTGCTGCCAGTCCCACATCGCACCGGGCATGGCGACACCGAGACCGGCGATGCGGCTTCGGGCCGAAGGCGAGAGCCCCTGCTGCAGCACCTTCAGCCCGTCGGCGACGAAAGCCCGCAAGCCGGTGGTCTCGGGATGGCGATAGGCTCGCCGATGCCGCGCGACGACACGGCCGACGAAATCCATCAGCACCAGATCGGCGCTGCGCCGGCCGATCTTCAGCCCGACGGAAAAAGCCCCGGCCGGATCGAGCGAAAAGGGCACCGAAGGCTGGCCGATGCGGCCGCGCCGCGGCTTTTCCGGACGCAGCAGGCCGTCCGCCTCGAGCCGCTTGACGATCACCGAGCCGGTCTGCGCGGAAAGACCGGTGAGCCGGGCAATCTCCGCCTTGGGCAACCGGCCGTGACGGCGGATGAGCGTCAGCACCAGCCGTTCGTTGTAGAGACGCATACCGGCCTGGCTGGAGCCGCGGCCGGCACCGCCCGGCCGGCCGGCCGATCGAGTCTCCTTTGCCGGTCGGCCTCGCTCGCCTGCCGACCCGCTCTCGTTTGTCGTCCGGCCCTGCTGGATGATCTGGTTCATGGCCGCAGGATGGGTTGGCCGTGGCCTAGGGTCAATATATAAATCAGTCTGATTTAATTATTGACGGCCGGACGAAAGAGTGGTTTGTTCCCGCCATCGGCCCGACCTCGACGGCCCGGCCTTTCACGGGAGGAAAACGACATGCCGCATGCGACCCGCGCCCGCCGCTTCGTTCGGGGGACCACCGCTCTCACCCTGGCCGCTCTCTGCGCCGCCCCCCTCTTCGCCGGCAGCGCCGCCGCCGAGGGCATCGTCGGGCTGATCACCAAGACCGACACCAACCCCTTCTTCGTCAAGATGAAGGAAGGTGCCCAGGCCAAGGCCGAGGAGCTCGGCATGGAGCTGCGCAGCTATGCCGGCAAATATGACGGCGACAACGAGACCCAGGTCGAGGCGATCGAGAGCCTGATCGCCGCCGGCGCCAAGGGCATCCTGATCACCCCCTCGGACAGTGCGGGCATCGTGCCGACCGTGCAGAAGGCCCGCGACGCCGGCCTCCTGGTGATCGCGCTCGACACCCCGCTCTCACCCGAGGACGCCGCCGACGCCACCTTCGCCACCGACAATTTCAAGGCCGGTCTGCTGGTCGGCGAATGGGCCAAGGCGAAGATGGGCGACGAGGCCGAGAACGCCAGGATCGCGCTGCTCGATCTGAGCGAGGCCGAGATCACCGTCGACGTCGCCCGCAATCAGGGCTTTCTGACCGGCTTCGGCGTCGACGTGAAGGACGAGACCAGGATGCGCGACGAGGACGATCCCAGGATCGTCGGCAACGACATCACCCAGGGTGCGGAAGAAGGCGGCCGCACCGCCATGGAGAACCTGCTGCAGCGCGACCAGGGCATCAATCTGGTCTACACCATCAACGAGCCCGCCGCCGCCGGCGCCTATGAGGCGCTGAACGCCTTCGGCTTTGCCGACCAAGCGCTGATCGTCTCGATCGACGGCGGCTGTCCGGGCGTCAAGAACGTCGCCGAGGGCATCATCGGCGCCACCTCGATGCAGTTCCCCCTGCGCATGGCCTCGCTCGGCGTCGAGGCGGTGAAGGCCTACGCCGAGGACAGCACCATGCCCGAGGACACCGACACGGGCGTCGAGCTGGTCACCGACGAGCCGGTCGAGGGCGTCTCCTCGATCAGTTCCGAGGAAGGCCTGGAGCTCTGCTGGGGCTGAGCCGGACGGCGGCCGGCACCCTCTCGGCGAAGGGGTGCCGGCCGCTCTTCGAAACCGGCAGCGGACGGGAGGAAAGCGCGATGAGCGAGACGACGGCGCCAGCCAAACGTGAGATGCAGGATTTCGAGCGGGTCCTGACCTCCAGCTCCAGCGAGCTGGCCCGGTTCGACGAGCCCAGGCGCAGCCCTCTGCAGCACATCCAGCATTTCCTTCATTCCAACCCGACGGTCGTGCCGGTGCTGGTGCTGGTCGTCAGCACCCTGATCTTCGGCGCCATCGCCAACAATTTCTTCACCGCCTTCAACCTCACCTTGATCATCCAGCAGGTCACCATCATCGGCATTCTGGGCATCGCCCAGACGCTGGTGATCCTGACCGCCGGCATCGACCTCTCGGTGGCGGCGATCATGGTGCTCTCGACCGTGGTGATGGGCGGGCTTTCGGTGAACATGGGCCTGCCCTCGATCCTCGCCGTGCCGATCGGCCTGGCCTGCGGCATCCTTTGCGGGGCGGTCAATGGCGGGCTGGTCACCCTCTTTCGCCTGCCGCCCTTCATCGTCACGCTCGGCACCTGGAAGATCTTCTTCGCCCTGGTGCTCTGGCTCTCGGCCGGGCAGAGCATCCGCAGCCAGGACATCGATGCCTCCGCGCCGCTGCTCAAGCTCTTCGGCGGCACCTTCAGCCTGATGGGGGCGCAGTTCACCACGGGCTCGGTGGTCATGCTGCTGCTCTTCGTGCTGTTCTTCTACGTCCTCAACTCGACCGCCTGGGGCCGCCACGTCTATGCCGTCGGCGACGACCGCGACGCCGCCAGGCTCTCGGGCATCGACACCGACCGGGTGCTGCTCTCGGTCTATGCCGTGGCCGGCGGGCTCTGCGCCTTCGCCGGCTGGGTCTCGATCGGCCGGGTCGGCTCGGTCAGCCCGCAATCCTTCTTCGAGGGCAATCTCGATGCGATCACCGCCGTGGTGATCGGCGGCACCTCGCTCTTCGGCGGCCGCGGCTCGATCGTCGGCACGCTGGTGGGCGCCCTGATCGTCGGCGTCTTCCGCTCCGGCCTCAACCTCTCGGGCGTCGACGTGCTCTGGCAGCAGTTCGCCGTCGGCGCCTTGATCATCCTCGCCGTCGCCATCGACCAGTGGCTGCGAAAGGTCTCCGCCTGATGTCCACCACCATCCCGTCCCAGAACGATCTCGCCTCGAGGCCCACCGCCGGGGCGCCCCCCGTCACCACCCCGGTCACCGACCCCGTCACCCCGGTCCTCAAGGGCCGCGGCCTGGTCAAGCGCTACGGCAGCGTCACCGCCATGGACCATGCCGATTTCGACCTCATGCCGGGCGAGATCCTGGCGGTGATCGGCGACAACGGTGCGGGCAAATCGACCATGGTCAAGGCGGTCTGCGGTGCCGTCGTGCCCGACGAGGGCACGCTCGAGCTCGACGGCGAGGCCGTGCTGTTCAGGACGCCGATCGAGGCCCAGGCCCACGGAATCGAGATCGTCTACCAGAACCTCGCCCTCTCCCCGGCGCTCTCGATCGCCGACAATCTCTTTCTGGGCCGCGAGATCCGCCGCGAAGGGTTTTTGGGCAAATATCTCAAGATGCTCGACCGCAGGAAGATGCACGATTTCGCCCGCACCAAGCTCTCCGAGCTGGGCCTGACCACGATCCAGAACATCAACCAGCTTGTCGAGACCCTCTCGGGCGGCCAGCGCCAGGGCGTGGCCGTCGCCCGTGCGGCCGCCTTCGCCAGCAAGTTCGTGGTGATGGACGAGCCGACCGCGGCGCTCGGCGTCAAGGAGAGCCGCCGGGTCCTCGACCTGATCCAGGACGTCAGGGCCCGCGGCATGCCGATCGTGCTGATCAGCCACAACATGCCGCACGTCTTCGAGCTCGCCGACCGCATCCACATCCACAGGCTCGGCCGCCGCTTGTGCGTGGTCGATCCGCAAAGCGTGAGCATGTCGGACGCGGTCGCTTTGATGACCGGCGCCATGGCTCCACCACCCGCAGCCGAAGCCGTCGCCTGAGGCGTCGAGAAAAAGGTCATCGTGGCCGAACGTGCCGCTGCGCTTGGTCGACGTGGCTGCTATGATCCGACCGTCGGCCATTCGACCGCTTTCGTGAAGGATCGGCGTTGCGGCTCGACGAT
Organism: Geminicoccaceae bacterium; assembly: GCA_020446525.1. Classification (GTDB taxonomy): domain Bacteria; phylum Pseudomonadota; class Alphaproteobacteria; order Geminicoccales; family Geminicoccaceae; genus JAGREO01. The sequence goes on from JAGREO010000105.1 coordinate 8,850, forward strand.
GTGGAACTGGAACGGCTCCTGGCCCAGGGCGAGACGTTCCGGGTGGAGCGCAAGAGCGCGCTGACGGGCGGTGCCGCACGCGCCGTCCGCGAGGCGGTCTGCGCGCTGCGCGACACCGAGGTCGCTGTAGTGACCGTCACCCCATCGGATTCGCCGCCCGTGCGCTATGACGGCCGCATCCATGTCCGCATCGGTCCGCGCAAGGGCATCGCGACGACGCAGGACGAGCGCATCCTCGCCGAGAAGCGGCGAAGGATCGATATTCCATCGTGACGCGGGAGGAATTCGGCCGACCGGGACTGACGGACTATCGCAACCCCAATCTGGCGGAGGCGCTCAAG
>JAGREO010000106.1 GCA_020446525.1 Geminicoccaceae bacterium
CTCGGCCAGCGCATCGACCCGCGCGCGCAGCAGCTCGAGCCCGACCTCGAGGCTCGCCCGCGACGGTCCCTCGGCGAGCGAGGCGCCGAGTGCGGTCAGCCGGGTCTCGAGCGCGCCCAGCTTCTCGACCAGCCGCGCATGCGCCGCGCCCACCGCCCGCACCGTCTCGCGATCGTCGTCGGCGGCCGCCGCCAGCGCATCCAGCCGCTCCGTCGCGCGCTGCGCCGTATCGGCCGTTCGGCCGGCGACGGCCTCGGTGATCCGCGCGATCAGCGCCTCGTCCGCTTCGGGCCCGCTCGTCACCGCCTGTCCGAGCGTATCCCCCACCTCCTTCTCCAGCGCATCGAGACGGGCGGTCAGGGGGGCGGAATCGAAAGGCCCGGCGGCGGGGCGTGTTTCGAGCGTCGCCGTGCGGTCGGCGAGCTCTTGCACCTCGTGTGCCAGCTCGGCCATGGGCTGCGGGTCGGTGACACCGAGCCGCCGGGCGATCGGGTCGAGGGTCAGCAATGCCAGGGTGATCAGCGCCCCGGCGATACCGGCCCCCACCGCCACCAGCAGCGTGCGGACGCTCATGCGCGTATCGCCGGGTGATGTCGCGCCGCGCGCCGGATCGAGTGGGTCAAGGGAGCGCACCAACCTCGCTGTCGAAGGCCCGAAGCCCGTGAGCGTCGCGCCAGCGCCTAGCACCAAGGGCACGGCTCATCAAGGCGCGGCCCGTCGAGGCGTGGCCCTTCGAGGTGTGGCAGGCGGGGCTCGAGCCGGGCGATGCTCGGCGGACGGGCGAAGCTCCGGCCCCGCGGCCTCGTCGAGGCGGTCGAGCACGGCATCGACGGCGAGGCTGCGGGCGACGCGGATGTCGGCGAAGGGCAGGGCCGCGAGCTCGGCCGCGACCGCCTCGCTCATGCAGGCAGCGATCATCGGGCTCATCGCCGGCGCGCGGTCCGCCTCCGTGATCAGCCGGCACCAGATTGAGGCGGCGCGCGGTGAAAGGAAGGTGGCGGCGTCGATGGTGCGCCGATCGAGTTGCTCGAGCAGCGCCGTCCCGAGCCGTTCGACGGCGACGGCCCGATAGACCGTGACACGTCGATAGTCGTGGCCCGCCCGATGCAGTGCCCGATCGAGACGGCCCCGGACGTCGGCGCCGGCCAGATGGACGAAACGGACCCGGGTTCCGCCGTTCTGTGCCACCACGAGATCGGCCAGACTGCGCCACTCGCCTTCGGCCGTGTGCACCACCGATGCGCCCGCGGCACGGCAGGCCCGGGCCGTCGCCGCGCCCACGGCGTAGACGGGGCGTTGCGGCAGGGCGGCGAGGAACGGGGCCGCGCGCGGGCTGGTGACGAGGAAGGCGTCGGCATCCTCGGCGACACCGGCGGGCGGTGCCACGGTCTCGACGCGGGTGAGGGGGGCCGGCAGCGGCTCGTGGCCGCGGCGGCGCAATTCGGCCGCGGTGGCGGATGCCTGCGGCTCGGGACGGGTGACGAGGACGCGCACGGCCCGTCCTTCAGCTGCCGACGGTGAAGAAGTCGGGGCCGACCAGCGACAGCAGCTCCGCCCCCAGCATGCCCGCTGCCGTGGCTGCGTCGCCCGTCGCCACCGTCGTCCGACCGCGATGCACGGTGCGGCCGTCCGGGCTGGCGACGAGGCCGTCGAAGTTCACGTGACGTCCGTCCCCCTCGCCGGCGATCCGCGCCCAGCCGGCGATCGGCGTGCGGCACGAGCCGTCGAGCCGGGCGAGGAACGCCCGCTCGGCCTCGACACAGAGCGTGGTGTCGGCGTCGTCGATCTCCGCCAGCAGCGCCCGCACGAAGGTGTCGTCCGCGACGCACTCGATGCCGACGGCGCCCTGGGCCACGGCCGGCAGCATCTCCTCGGGCTCCAGCGGGTGGCGCGTCCGCTCGTGCAGGCCCAGGCGGTCGAGCCCGGCCTTGGCCAGCAGCGTCGCGTGGAAATCGCCCCGCTCGATGCGCGCGAGCCTCGTCTGCACGCTGCCGCGCAGGGTCGAGACGGCGAGGTCGGGGCGTGCCGAGAGCAGTTGCGCGGCGCGGCGCAGCGATGCGGTCCCGACCCGGGCACCCTGCGGCAGATCGGCGATCCGCCGCGCCCGGCCTGCGATCAGCACGTCGCGCGGATCGGCCCGCGGCAGCATGGCGGCGATGACGAGGCCCTTCGGCAGGATCGTCGGCATGTCCTTCATCGAATGCACGGCGAGATCGAGGGTGCCTTCGATCAGCCGATCCTCGATCTCCTTGGTGAAGAGGCCCTTGCCGCCGATCTCGGCGAGCGGCCGGTCGAGGATGTGGTCGCCGGTGGTCTTGACGACGACGATCTCCGTCGCCACGCGCGGGGCCAGCGCGTCGGCCACCATGCGCGCCTGCGCCAGGGCGAGGGGCGAACCACGGGTGCCGATGCGCAACGGCTCGCTTCTGGTCATGGGAGGCCCGCTTTGACTTCGAGGATGCGCCGTTCTAGCAGACCGCTCATGAACTTCGAAATGCCGTGTCCGGGTGGTGCCCGATGATCGTATTGGGCATCGAGACGAGCTGCGACGAGACCGGCGTGGCCCTGGTCGAGGATGGCGGTGCGGACGGCAGCAGGCGGATCGTCTCCGAGCGCCTGTTCAGCCAGCTCGAGGCGCACGCGGCCTATGGCGGTGTCGTGCCGGAGATCGCCGCCCGCGCGCACGTCGAGAAGCTGGACCGCCTGATCGAAGCCGTGATGGACGAGGCCGGTCTCGATTTTCCCGGGCTCGACGGCATCGCGGTGACGGCCGGACCGGGGCTGATCGGCGGGCTGATCGTGGGTCTGGTGACGGCCAAGGCGATCGCCGCCGTGCACGGCCTGCCGTTCGTCGCGGTCAACCACCTCGAGGCGCACGCGCTGACGGCACGGCTGACCGACGGCGTCGCATTTCCCTATCTGCTGCTGCTGGTCTCGGGCGGGCATGCCCAGCTTCTCGATGTTCGGGGTGTCGGCCGCTACCGGCGGCTCGGGGCGACGATCGACGATGCGGTCGGCGAGGCATTCGACAAGGTCGCCAAGATGCTCGGCCTCGGCTACCCGGGCGGGCCGGCGGTCGAGCGTGCGGCCGTGGGCGGCGATGCGACACGTTTCGCCCTGCCGCGTCCGATGTGCCAGCGGCCCGGCTGCGACTTCTCCTTCTCCGGCCTGAAGACGGCGGTACGTCAGGCGATCCTCGATCTTGGGGCGGAGGCGACGCAACCCCGGACGGTGGCCGATCTCTGCGCATCCTTCCAGGAGGCGGTGGCCGATTGTCTGGTCGATCGCACGCGCCACGCCCTCGTGGCCCATCCGAACCGGCGCCGGCTGGTGGTCGCGGGCGGGGTCGCGGCCAATGCCGTGATCGGCGCGCGGCTGCGGGCGCTGGCCGATGGCGCGGGCGTCACGTTGAGCGTTCCCCCGGCCCGGCTCTGCACCGACAATGGCGTGATGGTGGCCTGGGCGGGCATCGAGCGGTTGCGCACAGGCCTGATCGACGGTCTCGATGCACCCGCCCGGGCACGCTGGCCGCTCGATGCCGCGGCCGAGCCGTTGCCCGGAGCCGGCGTCAAGGCCTGATCCGCTTGCCCGGCCGGTGTGGTGCCGGTAGAGAGACCATCCCTCTCCTTAAGTGTTACGCGAGGCTCCTGCGTGCCGGCTTCCCCGTCGACGAAACCACGCCCGAGGACGGGATCGGCCGTGCTGGCGGTGACGGCACTGGGCGCGCTGGCGGTGGCGGCAGCGCTGGTCGGTACCGGGGTCTGGTGGCGGCACACCACGCTGCTGCTCGAGCCGGGTCCCCATTATGTGCGCGAGCAGGTGGCCGAGACCTACTTTCTCGACGATATGGGTGTGGCCGATCTCGATGCCGACGGAACGCCGGATCTCTTCACCACCAACCACAGCGCGCTCCAGTTGATCCGCTCGGGCGCCACGGATGCGCCGCTCGGCAGCGCGCTCGGCCTCGATCAGACGAGCGCCTATGCCGGTGAGGCGGCGACGGCGGACCTCGTGCCGCTCGATCGCCCGGGCCTTTCGATCCAGATGTATCGCACCGCCATCGTCCTGACCAACGAGGTGCAGGGCGAAGTCGGTCTGGGCTCCGGACAGGTCCGCTTCGACTGGCCGGCGACGGTGGTGGCCGGCGGCGGGTTCACGGTCCGGCGCGCGTCGAGCGAGCAATGGCGCACGGTCATCGACTTCACCGCGAATGCCGAGGGCGAACTCTATATCGAGCCGCAGCCGGCGCCGACCGACGGATTTCCGATCGAGATCGCGCTCGGTGCCGATCTGCCGTCCGCCGACGTGTTCGTCGGTCCGGACCATGTGCCGGCCCGGGACGATCTGGTGCGCCTGACACCCCGCGACCGTCACGGCATGGCGATGGCCGACGTGGACGGCGACGGGGCGGACGAGCTCTTCATCTCGCGCGGCGGCGTCCGCGGCAACGCCGTGCGCTTCGCCGACATCCAGGACGAGCTCTATCGGCGGGTGGCCGACCGGTTCGAGCCGGTGGCGGACAATGCCGGCATCGACAAGGCAGGCTGCCCCGGCCGGCAGGTCGCCTGGGTGGATGTCGACGGCGACGGCCTGCTCGATCTCTACCAGGCCTGCGGCCGCATCGGCGGCTCGATCGGCGGCGGCGCCAATCGGCTCTACCACCAGGTCGAGCCCGGACGGTTCGTCGAGAGCGCTGCGGCGGCCGGCCTGGCCGATCTCGATTATGGCGCCTTTCTCTGGCTCGACCTCGACGGCGACGCCGACCAGGACATGGTTCTGGCCGGCTACGACCGGCACGTCCTCTATCGCAACACCGGTGTTGCCGAGGGCGAAACCGGGCCGCCCCGCTTCCTGCGCGAGGAGATCGGTGCGGCACCGGCCGGTCCGGCCAGCCGGTTGCGCAAGCTGGCGGCGGGCGACATCGACGCCGACGGTGATCTCGACGTGCTGGTGGCCAGCCGCGACGGCAACGTCCTTTTGCGCAACGATGCCGGCAGGCTCTCGATCGAGGCCACCGCACCTCCGGGTCTGCCCGCCTCGTCGCACACGGTCTCGCTGGTCGACGTCGACAATGACGGCAGGCTCGACGTGGCATCGCTGCCGGACGGAATCTATCGCCAAACGGCGGCGGGCGGCTTCGAGGCGACGGGCGATCTGCGGGCGCGGGTGCCGCTTCTGGCCAACGATGCGCGCATGTCCTGGTTCGATCGGGACGGTGACGGCACGCTCGACGTGATCGCCGGCGTGCGGCCCTGCTGGCCCGGGCGGATCTGTGCGGCGGAGGAGGAGGGCCTGGCGATGGTGCGGCGCTGGATGGCCGAGCCTCTGGGCATCCGCCCGCCGGCGGAAGCCTTCGCCTCGCGCCGCTGGCTGGTCGAATGGTATCGCGGCGTTCCCCGCAAGGGCCACTGGCTCGGGATCGACATCGTCGGCCCGCCGGGCAACGCGCAGAGTATCGGTGCCGTGGTGCACGTCGTCGGCCGGCAAAGTGTGCGGGCGACACAGGTTGGGCAGCTCGAAGGCGCGCACTTCTCCCAGGGCAATTATCGCATTCATGTGGGTCTCGGTGACGAGAGCGATCTCGAAGCCCTCGAGGTGCGCTGGCCGGACGGACGGACGGTGCGCCTCGACGACCCGCCGGTCGATCGGCTGATCGAGGTCCGCCACCCGGGCGCCGCTTCAAATGGGCCGGCGCCGGCGCGATCGGCGGCCGTCGCTCGATGAGACTGCCGGATTTCATCGTCGCCGGTGCGGCCAAGTCCGGCACCACCTCGCTCTACCAGTATCTGGCCGAGCATCCGGACATCTTCATGAGCGAGGTGAAGGAGCCCAATTTCTTCGCCTTCGAAGATGGCCGTCTCAATCTGAAGGGCGCGCTCGACGAAGAGCGGATGTTCCAGTTGATGCACCGCAAGTCGGTCACCGACCCTGCCGCCTACGAAGCCCTGTTCGCGGCCGCCCGTTCGGATCAGACCGTCGGCGAGGCGTCACCGCGCTATCTCTACGCGCCGCAGGCGGCGCCGGCGATCCGCGCGGCGCTCGGGCCGGTGAAGCTGATCGTCATCCTTCGCGATCCGGTGGCCCGGGCCTATTCGCACTTCCAGATGAACCGCCGGCGCGGGCTCGAGCCGCTGGAGCGCTTCGCCGACGCGCTCGACGCCGAGGATGCGCGGGTGGCCGAAGGCTGGGAGTGGGACTATCACTATGTCCGCCTGGGGCTCTATGCGACGCAGGTGCGGCGTCTCTTCGACACGTTCGGGCGCGAGCGGGTGCACGTCGAACTCTACGACGATCTGCGGCGCGATCCGCAGGGCCTGATGCGGCGCTGCTACGGCTTCGTCGGTGTCGATCCCTCCTTCGTGCCGCAGCTCGAAAAGCGCCACAAGGTCGCGCTGGGCGACGGGCGCGGGCCGCTGGCGCGGCTGGCCTTCGCGCCCGAAGACACGGCTCTGGGCCGGCTCGCCTACAAGCTGGTGCCGCGCAAGGCGGGCTATGCCGCGCAGGACCTTCTGCAGCACCTCGTCGGCCGGATGAAGAAGGCGGAGCTCCCGCCGATCGAGCCGGCCGATGCGGCGCGCCTGCACGAGCGGTTCACGGCCGAGGTCGACGAACTGGAACGTCTGATCGACCGTGACCTGCGGACCTGGAGGAGGCCGGTCGCCGCTACTTCCAGTGCTTCTGGCGAATCTTGAAGATACGGTTTACGGCACGGGCGGCGACGTTGTTCTCGAGGAGAACGTCCGGGTCGGAGGTGAACACGTCGCAGGTGTTGCAGATCGACATGTTCTTGCGGCCGTTGGTGACCAGCTCCTCGCGGGTCTTTTTGAACGCCTTGCCCTGCCAGACCTCGACCAGCGACTTCTTCGACACGTCACCCATGGTGGCCTTGCCCAGCGCGTCGTTGCAGCACAGGCTCACCTTGCCGGTCGGGCGGATGATCATCTGCGTGAACGGGTAGGCGCAGGACGAGTCCGCATAGTGCTCGTAGGTCTCCTTCTGCAGGCTGGCGTCCTTGTTGGGCGCACTGCCGCCGCGATTGGAGAGGACCTCGTCGAGCAACCTCTTGACCACGAAAACCCGGTCGCAATATTTGCCGTCCTCGTGGTTCTCGATGTCGGCGATCACCTGCTCGACGTTCTTGTGCAGCTTCAGCCGGTCGCTGTAATTGTCGATCTTGATGTAGTCGATGCCCGCATCGAGCAGGTCGAGAGCGATCTTCGTCGTCAGCTTGGTGCCGTTGGTGAGGATGTAGACCTCGGCATTCGGGCACATCTTCTTCGCGTAGGCCACGCGCTCGACGATCCTGGGGTCGAGCAGGGGCTCGTTGTTGGAATAGAGCGCCAGCCGGCCCGTGTAATCGAGGTCGGCGAGCTCGTCGACGATCTTGGTGAACAGCGCGTCGGTCATGTAGGCCCGCTCGCGCGGATCGTCCTTCTTGTTGACCGGACAGAAGCTGCAGGTGCTGTTGCACTGGTTGATCGTCTCGATCTCGATCCAGCGGAACAGGCGATCGGGCTCGCGGCGCAGGATGCGCACGTAATATTCGCCGATACCCTTGATCACCGCGTGATCGATCGCCCCGCCGAAGATCTTCTTGTGAAAGAAGAGCTTCTTGAGCCAGCCCTTCTGCTCGTAGGGATTGGAGACGCGGATGCGCTTCTTCGGGGCGTCGGCCGGTGCCGGCTCGGCCGCCACGCGCTCGACACGTTCGGGTATCACGGTCGCCATGGTCGATCTCTCAATTCTCTGTAGACAAACTCGAGCGTTTCCGCCGCCTCGTCCCAGCCGCGCACCCTCGTCTCCCGGGCGCCGCGCGCCAGCCGTGCGCGCAGGCCCTCGTCCAGAAGCACCGAGGACAGCGCCCGAGCGAGCGCGCATACGTCGTTGGGCGGTATGATCAAACCGTTTTTACCATGCTGCACTGCGTCAGGCAAACATCCGACCGAGGTGGCGACGACCGGCAGGCCGAAGGCGTGGGCGATGCTGGCGACGCCGCTCCAGCTCGCTTCGATGTAGGGTAACACCAGGACGCCGGCATCCCGGAAAAGTTCCGAAACCTCACTCTCGGGTACATAGACGTTGCGGGTTTCCACCAGATTCGGATCGTCGAGCAGGGCACGATAGGGCGTCAGATCGCCTTCACCGGCGACGACGAAGCGCACGTCCGGCACCGCCACGCGCACCAGCGGTGCCGCACGCAGCAGCACCTCCAGCCCCTTGTAGGCGAGAATCCGACCGAAAAAGAGCACCGTCGGCCGCGCCGGCCCGCGGCCGTTCGTCGAGCCCGCCGCGAAATGTTCATAAGGTCCGTGCGGCGTCGTCACCACCTGGGCGGGCGCGCGCTCGGGTCGCAGCGTCAGCAGGCGCGCCCTGATCTCGTCCCCGTGCACGGCGATCCGGCTCGCGTGGTCCAGCACCGCGCGGGTCTCGAGGCGCTTGCGGCGCGTGTTCTCGCCCGGATGCGGATCGATTTCGTGCACCGTGGCGACGATCGGGTAGCGTCGGGCCAGCCAGCGGAGCGTCGCCACCAGCCAGGGATGGCTGCTGTTGACGTGCAGCACGTCCGCCGAGGTGGCGGCGACGGCGCGCCAGAACCGGTCGACCCGAGCGAGTTGCAGCAGATTGCCCGCGAGAGCGCCGGCACCGCGGCGCAGCGAGAGCGGCACGGGCCGGACCCGCACGGCCGGAGAGAGGTGCGCGAGCTCGGCTTCCTCCGGCACCAGCAGGGTGACCTCGAGGCCGGGGCGCCGGGCCAGGGCGTTCGCCAGCGCCGAAGCGTAGTGCATCATGCCGCCGGTCGGCCACAGATTGATCAGCGTCACGCGCAACGGCGCGGAGCGTCGCGTGGGCCGCGACGAAGCGGGCGATGACGCGCTCACCGGTGCGACCGATGCCCTGGGATCAGCGGACGGTCAGGCCGGCGCGCCCGCGTGCCGCCCGGGCGGTCTCGAGCGACGCGTCCGCAGGCCCGGGATCGGCCGGATGGGTGCGATAGACGTCGACATACTGCCGGGCCACGGCATCCCAGGAGAAATGATCGACGAGACGGCGCCGGGCGGCCGTCGCCAGCCGGAAACGCTCCTTCTCGTCACCGACCAGACGGCCCAGCGCGTCGGCGAGCTGGTCGACGTCGCCATAGGCCGTCAGCAGGGCCGCGTCGCCCACCACGTCCTGACAGCCGCTGTCGGCGGTGGTGATGATCGCCATGCTCGAGCTCATCGCCTCGAGCAGGCTGACCGGGAAATTCTCCGACGAGGAGGGAAGGGCGAAGATGCCGCAGCGGCGGAACAGCCGCTCGAGCTCGACCGAATCATTGTCCAGCCAGCCGTGGAACGTGACGTCGAGCGGCAGCGCCTCCGCCTTGGCCCGAAGCTCCGCCGCATAGGGGCCGTCGCCGACGACGTGGATCCGGGGCGGCCGCTCGAGCCGTGCCGCGGCGGCCAGGATGTGCTGCAGGCCCTTGCGCTCGAGCAGACGCGACACGCAGAGCAGATCGACCGTCTTGCTGCTCGGATCGTCGACCCGGAAGCGCTCCGGATCGAAGCCGTTGGGCACCACCAGCGTCGCGGCCTGCGCGGTCTGCCGGTGCAGCAACTGGCGCAGCCACGGCGAGGGGCAGATGATCGCGTCGGCGTCGCGGACGATGCGCCGCCACAAGGGGCCCATCAGCCGGTGCGCCAGATGGAAGCGATCGGGATTGAAGCCCGGCACGTCCGAGCCGTGCGCCGTGACGATGTAGCGCCGGCCGGTCACCAGACGCATGATCCATGCGACGACCCCGTCCGGCAGGATGAAATGCGCGTGAACGACGTCGTATCGGCGCGCACGACACAGCCGCATCGCCCGATAGAGGCTCGGCAGGACATAGGTCGCCAGCTCGAAGGCCGAGCTGACGTCGGGGCGCGTCCGCACGGCCGGAACCCGCCAGACGTCGAAGCCGTCGATCCGCTCGTGCGCGGCGAGACCGCGGCCGCGGGTGGTGACGAGGTCGACCTCGTGTCCCCGGCGCGCCAGCATCGACGCCAGACCGCGCGCGACCTTGCTGCCGCCGCCGCCCAGGGGCGGGAACTCGAAGCACAGCGTGAGCACGCTCAGGCGTTTGCGCGGCGGCATGGAATTCACGACGGCGTCTACCACCTTGACGAGGCGTCTCCCGGTGCCGATGCATGGGTCCCGCATCCATACCGGAAACGGATCCATTCCCGAGATGGCACCGCTCGAGTGAGACAACGTTTTGCCGATGAGGCCGTTCCGGAGAACGGCACGTCGAATCTCGGGCGTAGCGGACACACTTCGACGCGGCGATAGTTGCGATAATGTCCTGCCCGGTCAAGAGATCGTTTCGCGGCGGACGCGAGCCCCGAGCCCCCGATCCGACCCCGCGGGAACGGCTTCCGCTTCACCCGTGACGCGATCGGGCGCGCCGATGCCCGTAATCTGCCCGTGCTCGGCGAAGAGCGCGAGGCCCGCAAGAGTATCGGGGAGGAAAGGGGCCATCGCCGGTCGGTGTGTCAAATCCGCCGATCGGCGCCCTCCGTTGCAGCAGAATCGCGATGCGGCGACCCGCACGACACACGTGAATGCGCAATCGTCCTGTCCGTCCGGCGCCCCGACCCGCAAGCGCTGGACGCTCGGCGACCCCCCCGTTAAGCACGCGGCCTGTTGCACTCGAAGGTGACCGGGTCGTTCCGAGACGGCCGGCGAGGGGGAGGTGGATGCGAAGGGCGGCGTGCATGACTGCGATCGTGCTGACCGGGCTCGCCGGTCTGCAGGGTTGCGGCGGCGGCGGCAGCGGCGGCGGCGTGAGCGGCCCGCCCACGCCGTCTCAGGAACAGCCGCCCGCGCCGGCGCCACCGTCTCCGCCATCTCCGCCGCCGCCACCGCCGCCGCCTCCACCCGCGGCACCGCCGCCACCTCCTCCGCCGTCGCCACCACCGCCTCCACCGGCACCGCCTCCTTCCTCCGGATCGGTGTTCGAGGTGCGCAATCCCTACGCCACCGCGTCGGCACGCGAGGTCGACGATGTCCGGGTCGATCGCACCTTCGTGTTCGGCGACAGCTACAGCGTCCCGTCACATGCCGGCGTCCCCTCCTGGAGCACGCGTCTGAAGGGTCAGGGCCGCACCCGTGCCGTCGACAATTTCGCCGTGGAAGGGGCCACCGCCGGCGACACGACCGGCCGGAGCTTCGCCGACCAGGTGAACCGCTTCACAGGACAGGGCCGGCGCCCCGACGGCGACGATCTGACCGTCGTCTATTTCGGTTACAACGACGTCAATCTCGACCTCGATCGCGACGCCGCCTTCGCCGACTACCGCGCCGCCGCCGATCGGCTGGCCGCACGCGGTGCCACGGCCGGCGATCAGCGCATGTTCGTCACCACGCTGACCGACTGGGGCCGCTCGCCCGGCGCGCCGGCCTCCGACCGCGCCGCCGTGCTCGACTGGAACCGCCGGGTCGCGGCTTATGCGAATGCGCGCCGCAACGTCGTGGCGGTCGACCTCTTCAGCGTGTTCGAGCGCATCTTCGAGAACCCCGGCACCTTCGGCTTCGACGACGTGACGACGGTCGATCCCGCGAACGCGGCGAGCACCTCGCTCTTCGTCGACCGCTTCCATTTCGGCCGGCGCGGCCAGGACATCATCGCCCGGGTCTACGACTACTACCTGACGCGCGGCTGGGATGCGGCCAACAGCCTGCGTGCCGGACAAGCCGCCATGGCGGCCCTCGGTCGGGCGCTCGACCAGGGCCGGGTGCTGTCGCTCGCGGCGACGCCGGACGGCGACGCGGCGTTGCGCCTGCGCACGCTCGGGACGCAGGTCGCCGCCGACGAACCGGTCGAGGGCACGCCCGACACCTCGATGCGCGCGGCGCTGGCGGCGGACGAGCGGCGACCGGACGGCCTGGCGCTCGATCTCGATCTGGGCCCCGACTGGCGCCTGGCGCTCAGCCTCGCCGAGCATCGCGGGCGAGCGGGTTTCGAGACGGAGCGGGCGCGCGGCGAGAGCACGGTCGACACCCGCAGCCTCGGCCTTTCGCTGGAGAAGCGGGCCGGCGACTGGCGGGCGTCCACGCGCATGGTCGTCGCCGCCGACGATCTCCTCCTTCGCCGCAGCGACCTCGACCTGCATCAGGAATCGCGGGCGCGGACCGGCGGCGAGGTGGTGCAGCTCGGGCAGAGGCTCGACCGTCCGATCCGCGCCATGGAAACCTGGTGGACGCCCTGGCTCGACCTCACCTTCGAGCGGCGTGCGATCGACGCCTACACCATCGACAACCCGTATTTCGGCCCGGTGCACCACGATTCGCTCGCCACCACCGACGTCGTGGCCGGGCTCGGTCTTTCCGCGGCGGTCGACCCCATCGTCCTGGGCACGCTGACGATCCATCCGACGGGTGCCGTCGGCTACACCCGCAGCCTGGTGCGCGACGATGCGAAGCAGGGCATCACCGAGAGCGGCTCCACCCTCGGCCGGCAGATGCAGGTGATCGAGCGGGACTCGATCGAAGCGCTCGACCTCATGCTCGGCCTGCGGGTGGTCGACGGCGACGCCCTCGATCTCGCGACGTCCTGGGTCTTCAGGGCGGATCGCGCCCGGGGGCCCGCCCACGACCTCCATCTCGTGCTGCGCTACCGGTTCTGACGCGAGGACCTGGGGGACCGGGCAGCGCGACCCTCGCCGCCAGGGCACGACCCGAATCGACGGGCGTCGCGAGAGCGCGCCGGGCCTGCTAAGAGGGTGGACGACCTGTCGGGCAGGGGGGGAACACGATGGCCGACCACATCCTGGCGATCGATCAGGGCACGACCTCGAGCCGCGCCCTCGTCTTCGACGCGACGCGGAAGGTGCTGGGGGCGGCCCAGCAGGAAATCCGCCAGATCCTGCCGCGCTCGGGCTGGGTGGAGCACGATCCCGAAGAGATCTGGTCCTCGACGCTCACCACCTGCCGGCGCGCGATGGCCGAAGCCGGCATCGAGGGGCGCGACGTCGCCGGCATCGGCATCACCAACCAGCGCGAGACCGTGCTGGTCTGGGACCGCGAAACCGGCGAACCCGTCTTCCACGCCATCGTCTGGCAGGATCGGCGAACCGCTGCGACCTGCGAGCAGATGATCGCCGACGGCCACGAGAAGCTCGTCACCGAACGCACCGGCCTTCTCATCGACCCCTACTTCTCCGCCACCAAGCTCGCCTGGATCCTCGATCACGTCGAGGGCGCCCGGGCCCGTGCCGAGGCCGGCCGGCTGCTCTTCGGCACCGTCGACACCTGGCTGATCTGGCGGCTGACCGGCGGCGTGCGGCACGTCACCGACGCCACCAACGCCTGCCGGACGCTGCTCTTCGACATCCACCGCCACCGCTGGGACGAGGAGCTTTGCCGGCTCTTGCGGGTGCCCGTGGCCATGCTGCCCGAAGTGCTGGACAACGCCGCCGACTTCGGCACGACCCGCAGCGATCTCTTCGACGGGTCGATCCCGATCCTGGGCGTGGCCGGCGACCAGCAGGCGGCCACCCTGGGCCAGGCCTGCTTCGCGCCCGGCATGCTCAAATCGACCTACGGCACGGGCTGCTTTGCGGTGCTCAACACCGGCGACAAGCCGGTCGCCTCGGCCAACCGCCTCCTGACCACCATCGCCTACCGGCTGGACGGCTGCACCGTCTACGCGCTCGAAGGCTCGATCTTCATCGCCGGCGCCGTCGTCCAGTGGCTGCGCGACGGCCTGAAGATCGTGGACCAGGCGGGCCGGACGCAGGAGCTGGCCGAGCGCGCCGACCCCGACCACCACCTCTATCTGGTGCCGGCCTTCACCGGCCTGGGCGCGCCCTACTGGGACGCCGAATGCCGCGGAGCGATCTTCGGCCTGACCCGCAGCAGCGGCCCCGCCGAATTCGCCCGCGCCGCGCTGGAGAGCGTCGGCTTTCAGACCCGCGACCTGCTGGAGGCCATGCGGCGCGACTGGGCCGCCTCCTCCGCCGACACCGTGCTGCGGGTCGACGGCGGCATGACCGCCAGCGACTGGACCATGCAGTTCCTGGCCGACATCCTCCAGGCGCCGGTCGATCGTCCGACCATCGCCGAGACCACGGCCCTCGGTGCCGCCTGGCTCGCCGGATCGAGAGCCGGCATCTGGCCGGATCAGGAGGCCTTCGCCGCGACCTGGGCGCTGGACCGTCGCTTCGAGCCGCAACGCGATGCCGCCTGGAGCGACGAGCGCTACGCCGCCTGGAAGGACGCCGTGCGCCGCACCCTGACCCGGTCTTGAGGGCAAGGCGTCGCGGGTGAGCGCTGTTCGCCGAAAATTAACCGATGGTATGATAATAGGGAGATCGCAGCGTGCCGGCTCGGCGCGGTGGAGCCGCAATGGAGGGGTCATGGAACTGATCGAGGCACTGGGCTCGTCGGCGCTGGTCATCGTGCTCGTCGTGCTGGCGGTCGTCGTCCTCTCGGTCGGCGTCAAGTCGGTGCCGCAGGGCGAGGAATGGACGGTCGAGCGTTTCGGCCGCTTCACCGAAGTCCTGCGTCCGGGTCTCAACCTGATCTGGCCCTTCGTCGACCGGGTCGGTGCGAAGCTCAACATGCGCGAGCAGGTGCTCGACGTGCCGTCGCAGGAGATCATCACCCGCGACAATGCGATGGTGCGGGTCGACGGCGTGGTCTTCTTCCAGATCCTCGACGCGCCCAAGGCCGCCTACGAAGTCACGCAGCTCGACGTGGCCATTCTCAACCTGACCATGACCAACCTGCGCACGGTGATGGGCTCGATGGATCTGGACGAGCTGCTCTCGCGTCGCGACGACATCAACGTCAAGCTGATGCGCGTGGTCGACGAGGCCACGACGCCCTGGGGCGTCAAGGTCACGCGGATCGAGGTCAAGGACATCACGCCGCCGCAGGATCTGGTCGACAGCATGGCGCGGCAGATGAAGGCCGAGCGCGACAAGCGCGCCGCCATCCTCGAAGCGCAGGGCATGCGCGAAGCCGCCATCCTCCAGGCCGAAGGCAAGAAACAGGCGGCGATCCTCGAAGCCGAGGGCGAGCGCGAGGCGGCGTTCCGCGAGGCCGAGGCGCGCGAGCGGCTGGGCGAAGCCGAGGGTCGGGCGGCGGCGTCGGTGTCGGCGGCGATCGCCGACGGCAGCATCCAGGCGGTCAATTATTTCGTCGCACAGAAATATGTCGAGGCGCTGACCGCCTTCGCCACCAGCCCCAACCAG
>JAGREO010000107.1 GCA_020446525.1 Geminicoccaceae bacterium
CCCCGCCCACGCGGGGATGAACCTCGTCCCATAGCGAGTCGACCGGGATCCGCTTGGTCTTCCCCGCCCACGCGGGGATCGAGTTCGTGAGTCGGAGGTTCTGGGGGCCTCAGCTGGTTCGGGGTCGGAGGAGTGCGCGGGCGATCTCGACGAAGCCGTCGCCGCCGCGGGAGGGGGCGACGTAGGCGGGTTCGGCGTCCAGTCGGCCCTGGAAGGCGCGGACGTTGGCGACGCCGCAGCTCTGCGGGAAGAAGCCGAACATCGGGGCGTCGTTGGGGCTGTCACCGACGAAGACGATCCGGTCCTTTTCCGTCTCGAGGTCGAGGCCGAGCACGTCGCGCGCGAAGAGGCGGGTCATCGAGAGCTTGTCGTAATCGCCGAACCAGCCGTTGACATGGATCGACGATATCTTGGCCTTCGCACCTTCCTCTTCGAAGAGGGCGGCGATGCGCTCGATCTTCTCGGGCGCGAGCGGCGCGACGTCCTCACGAAAGTCGATGGCGAGGTCGGCTTCGCGGTAGGGCTGGTCGGCGGCGATCGCGGCACCCGGCACCTCGGCCAGGATGCGCCGTCCGATGGCTTCGAGCCGACTGCGGTCGCGGGCGCGTCCGGCCGCATCGGCGAAGAAGCGGCGGCGCATCCGCCGCGCCTCGCGGTCGTAGGCGAAGTAGAAGGCGCCGTTCTCGCCGACCACGCCGGCGACCGGCCAGAAGCGGGCGATCATGTCGCACCAGCCGGCCGGGCGGCCGGTGATCGGGGCGACGAAGAGGCCGGCGTCGAAGAGTTCCTCGAGGGCGCCATAGGCCCGTGCCGGCAGCCGGCCGTCGGTCGTCAGCGTGTCGTCGATGTCGGCGAAGACGCCGATCACCGAAGCGGCGGTCTCGGGCGGCATCTCGGCCAGCGGCCGCATCATCGCTCCTCCTGGGCGAAATCGGCGAGCAGGCCCGCATCATCGGCGACGTCGAGCATCGAGAAGCGGTCGCGCATCTCACGGCAGTGAAGGATGGCTTCGCGGTAGAAGTCCACGGGCAGGCCCAGTTCGCCCGCGGTCGTGGGCGCATCCGCCGCGCGCAGAAGCCGGTGCATCTCTTCGGGCTGAATGGCGAAACGCGCGCATTCGCGACGCAGCTCGGGCCAGATCGCCCGAAGGCGCGCGTCGAGCTTTTCCGCACCCTTTTCGTCGAGCGCCTTGCGGCGATAGGCCGTCAGGCACTGTGCGGCGATCTCCGGTCCCATACGCCGGCGCATGGACTCTTCGTCGAAGCGCGTCGGCCGGACCCTGGGCGGCTGCTCCTGGGCCAGGATGCGTTGCTGCAGCCGCGCCATGGTCAGCGAGGCCACGCCCACCTGCTCGCCGTGCAGCGTGCCCGGATGGCGCTCGCCGGCGAAGCAGTCGATATAGTGCGAGATCTGGTGCTCACCCATCGAGCCGTGATGGGAGGTTCCGGTGAAGGCGAAGCCGAGGCCGCAGAGGGTGAGCACGCGGTAGAGCCGGCCGACGGCGTCGCTCTCGCCCTGGGCCACGCCGGCCGCCCGGGCATTCAGCGCCGCCTCGTCGGCCGCCTCGATGTCATAGGTGATCTGATGGTAGTCGGTGCCGAAGAGACGGTGCGACAGCCACCAGTCGATCTGCGCCACCGGGCGGGCCATGCAGTCGCCGAAGCCGGCCGCCGCCGTCCGCCCCGGGGCCGACGCAGCTACGGCGATGTCGGCGAAGAAGGCCCGGGGCGCTCGTGAGGCCAAGGTCGTCTTGAGGCCGCTCGAAAGGCTGATCGAGGCGGTCGAGGAGGTGTAGCCGTTCATCGAGGCGGCGGTGCCGAAGACGCAGTAGGGAAGGCCGAGATGTGCGCAGGCGGCCTTGGTGAGATCGTTGATGGTGCCCGAGCCGACGGCGATCGCGGCCTCGCAGCCGTCCAGCCGTTCGGCCAGTGCGGCCACGGTCGGCTGATCGGCGTGGGGAAGGTCCAGCACGATCGGTTTCGGCCGGTGGCGCTGCAGCGCCCGCTCGATGCGCCGGCCCATCGCTTCCATGGTCGCTTCGTCGGCGACGAGGCCGAGCGGTGCGCCGAAGCCCAGGCCGGCGACCAGATCGGCCTCCGCACCGTCGAGGGTGGGTGCGATCACCACGCGATCGAGGTCGAGCGTGACCGGTCGCCCGGTGCGCGGATCCTGGCAGCGTCCGGCGACGATGTCGTCGATCAGGTAATTCCACCGACCCTGGGCGAGGGCGTCCTCGAGTGCCGCCCGGTTCGGCTGGATCACCTCGTTCATGCGGACCCGGCCGCCATCGCGCGCGCCTCCTCGACAATCGTTCAGCGGTGGGTGAAGCGCGGCTTTTCCCTGGCGAAGAAGGCGCGCACGCCTTCCTTGCAGTCGTCGGTGGCGAAGACGGCGGCGCTCAGTTCGAGCGTGCGGCGGATCGCCCCGTCCTCGTCCATGTCGAACGCCAGATCGATCGCGCGCTTGCAGATCTGCAGCGCCTTGTTCGGCCGCTGGGCGAGTTCGCGGGCGAGATCGGCGGCCGCGGCCAGCGCTTCGCCCCTGGCGACGACGCGATTGACGAGGCCCCAGGCCAGGGCCGTTTGCGCATCGATCGGCTCGCCCAGGAACATCAGCTCCTTGGCCCGGCCCTCGCCGATCCGCCGGGTGACCCGCACGGTGCCGCCGCTGCCGGCGATGACGCCGAGCTTGACCTCGGGCAGGGCCAGGCGAACGTTGGCTTCGACCACCAGCAGGTCGCAGCAGACCGCGAGCTCGAGGCCGCCGCCGAAGGCGAGGCCGCGCACCGCGGCGATCGTCGGTTTGGGGAAATCGTCGAGTCTCGAATAGACGGCGTTCTCTCTTGCGATCTTGCGCTGCATGAGAAGGTCGGGGTCGGTGAATTGAGGGAACTCGGCGATGTCGGAGCCGGCGCAGAAGGCTCGCGTCCCGGCCCCGGTCACCACCAGCACGCGCACCGCATCGTTCCGCTCGAGCTCGGCCAGCCGTTCGTCCAGCCGGGCGGTGAGCTCGAGGGTGACGAGGTTGAGCGGCGGGTTGTTCAAGGTCAGCGTGGCGACGCCGGCTTCGATCGTGCAATCGACGAGATCGGTGCTCATGCTCGAATACCCTTCGATGCCCGCACGAATGCGGCGTTCATGGGGCGGCCACCCATTTGAGGATGTGGCGGGCGACGGCGACCGTCCGGCCGTGCTGGTTGGTGACCTCGATCTCGGAGGTGGAGCGCCGTCGTTCGGGATCGATGTCGGCGATGCGGTAGTGTACCGTGACCGTGTCGCCGATGAAGACCGGCTCGAGAAAGCGGATGCGGTCGTAGCCGAGCGAGACCGGCGTTTCGTCCGCCGCACCGCGTCCCCGGGTCTTCTCGATCATCAGGGTCGATGCGGTCGACATGAAGCCCACCAGCAACACGCCGTGGGCGATCCGCCGGCCAAAAGCCGTCTTCGCCATCACCGCCTCGTTGACGTGGTTGCTCGAGAGATCGCCGGTGATGCCGGCGAAGAGATAGACGTCCGACTCGCCGACGGTCTTGGCGAACGAGACTTCGTCACCGACAGAGACGTGGAACGGCTGCACGGCCTCGTTCTCCCCCGATCTAGTCGAGTGTCTCCATCAGTCGCAGGATCAAGGTCGCGCGCGGCACGAGGCTCGACGCGTCCAGATGCTCCTCATAGGTGTGGGCGCCGTTCCCGTCGACGCCGATGCCGTCCAGGATCGGCAGGCGATCGGCCAGGAAGTTGCCGTCCGAGCCGCCGCCGGAGAAGGTCTCGCCCAGATCGTAGCCGATTTCGGCTGCGAGAGCGCGCGCATGCGCGAAGAGCGCCGCCGTCCTTTCGGTCCGCTCGTAGGGCGGGCGGTCGCCGCCGCCTTCGACCGTCAGCGTCACGTCCGGGTCGTGGCTCTTCGTGGCGGCGATGCGCGGCAGGATCTCGTCGGCCGCGGCGACGGTGGGCAGGCGCACGTCGAGGTGCAGGACGGCTTCTTCCGGGATCGTATTGACCGCGGTGCCGCCCGAGACCAGCCCGACATTGGTGGTGACGCCGGTTTCGTAGTCGGTCAGCGCCTCGAGATCGAGGATCTGGCGTGCCATCTCCCGGATCGCGCTCCGGCCTTCGTGGTGGCGCGCGCCGGAGTGGGCGGGGCAGCCCTTCATGCGGATGGTGTAGCGGGCGGTTCCCTTGCGTGCGGTCACGCATTTGCCGCCGTCGCGGCCGGGCTCGGTCACCAGCACATATTTCGCTCTCCGGCCGGCCTCGACGATCAGGGCCTCGGAGGTCGGGCTGCCGACCTCCTCGTCGGAGGTGATCAGCCAGCGCAGCGGCAGGGGCGTGGTCTTCTTCTGCAGCACCAGCTCGCGGAACGCCGCCAGCGCCAGATAGGCGCCGCCCTTCATGTCGTAGATGCCGGGGCCGAAGACCCTGTCGCCCTCGCGGCGGAGCTTCAGCCGGCCGTCGATGGTGCCGATCGGGTGCACCGTATCGAGATGGCTGAGGATCAGGACACCCGGCTGGTCTTCGGCGCCCCAGGGGCTCGCGACCTCAAGATGGTTGCCGTAGCCGTCGCGGCCCTGGATGATCCGCGTGTGTGCGCCCAGGGTGCGGAACTCGGTTTCCACCAGCTCCATCAGCCGGTCGACCCGGTCGGGTGATGTCGTGGGCGTCTCGATCTCGACCCAACGGCCGATCTCGGCAATCATCTCTTCCTTGTCCAGCATTCAAGCCTTCTCCCTACGGCCGCCGACCCTGGCGACGCCGAGTGCTCCGAACAGTGCGCCGCCGCCCATGATCGCCAGTGCGATGCCCCAGCCCCATCGGCTCTCGCCGCCGAAGAGATCGAGGCTCCAGCCGCAGGCGAGCGGGGCGATCATCGCCATCAACGACGCCATCAGGGTCTGCACCGCGATCGTGGCGCCGCGCCGTTCCACCGGTGCCGAGGCGATGGTGCCGACGGTGATGGCGGCGCTGTCGCTCATCACCAGCACGGCATAGAGGCTCGTCAGGGCCAGCACCAGAGGCAAGGGGCCGCCGCTGGTGAACGCCAGCAGCAGGGCGGTGGCGGCCGATGCCGTCATCATGGCGGCCAGGGTGAAGCGCCGGCCCAGCCGCGTGGCGATCTCGTTGCCGAGGATGCTGGCCGGCAGGCCGGCCATCACCATGACCGTGGCGATGGTGGCGATCGCACCCGTGGAGAGTGACATGGCGGGCAGGGCGGTCAGGAACGCCACCAGCCAAGTGCGAAAGGCGAAGAGCTCCCAGGAATGGCCGGCATAGGCGACGATGAAGGGCAGGGTGGGCCGATGCCGCAGCACCTCGGCGAAGGAGCGCAGATGCGGCTGACGAATCGTTTGTGCCGGCGGGTTCCTCGCGGCGATGCCGAACCAGACGAGCGGCAGGCCCAGGAGCGCCACGAGGCCGCTCGCGAGGAAGGCGCCGTTCAGGCCGAAGAGGTCGGCGAAGATGCCGGCCTGCAGCATCGAGAGACCCGAGCCGAGCGAGAAGGTCGCCGTGTAGAAGGACTGATAGCGACCCTGCCTCGCTCCCTCGACACGATCGGTCAGCGCCTTGAGTCCCGGCATGTAGCTTCCGGCGACACCGATGCCGGAGAGCAGCCGCCACACCAAGGCCGACCAGAATCCTTCGGCGAAGAGCGCGAAACCGAAAGCGGCGAGGACGGACAAGGCGAGCGAAGCGGCGACGATGCGCCTCGCGTCGATGCGGTCGGTCATCGCCACCAGGATCGGCGCGAAGCCGGCATAGGCGACATAGGTGACGCTGGCGATCCAGCCGGCCTCTGTGTTGCTCAACCCCCAAGCCTCGACGAATTGCGGGATCAGGGTCTGAAAGGTCAGCGAGCCCGAGAGGGCAAGCATCTGCACGAGGCAGAGCGTCAAGGTGACGCCGAGCGGCCCGCCGGCCCGCCCGCATTGCGTGCCGCCGTTCATCCGTGCCACAAAGCCGGGCGGACCGGCAGGAGAGGGAGCCCATGGCGCAAGACAAGCAGCTGTTGCACCTGGTGTTCGGCGGGGCGGTCGACGATCCGGCGACGCTCGAGTTCCGCGACCTCGAAAAGCTCGACATCGTCGGTATCTATCCCGACTACGCCACCGCGGAGGCCGCCTGGCGCGCCAAGGCGCAAGCGACGGTCGACGACGCCCATATGCGCTACGTCGTCGTTCATCTGCACCGCCTGCTGGACCCCGAGAGCGAGGTCACGGATTGCGAGGACGCCGGCGACGAGGATTGAAGCCTCAAGGCCGGAACCGGGCGGGGCTCATCGCCTCGACGACGGATCGAGCGACGAGATCGTTCGCTTCGCCTCGGATCGACGCGGCCGCGAGCACGGCCATCGCCGGTGCGGTCTGGATGCCGTAGCCGCCCTGACCGGCGAGCCAGAAGAAGCCCTGGACGGCATCGAAACCCACGACCGGCGTCCTGTCCGGCGCGAAGGTGCGCAGGCCCGCCCAACTGCGGCGAATGGTGCGGATTTCGACGTCGAGTGCTTTCATCACCCGATCGGCGGCGATGGCGATGTCGATCTCCTCGGGCTGCGCGTCGCACGGCTCGCTGGGCGTTTCGTCGGCCGGTGAACAGAACAGCCGGCCGCCGTCCGGACGGAAGTAGAACTGCTCGTCGATGTCCGAGACCACCGGCCAATGCATGACGTCGACGTCGGGCGGGCCGTCGACGATGAAAGCAGTCCGCCGCTTGGGCTGCAGCCCGACCGGCCGCACGCCCGCGGACGAGGCGAACATGTCGGCCCAGGCGCCGGCGGCGTTCACCAGAACCGGTGCCCGGGCCGCGCCGCCGGCCCATTCTATGGACCAGCCGGTGTGCGTGCGTCGCGGGGCGTGCAGGTCGGTATCGGTTTGCAGCGTACCGCCGCGTCGTTTGAAGCCGGTGAGGTAGCCCTGCAGAATGGCGTGGACGTCCATGTCCTCGGCCTGCGGGTCGAGCACGCCGCCGGCGACGTAGTCACGGCGCAGGCTCGGAACCATGGCCAGGATCTCGTCCTGCGTCAGCGCACGAGCGTCGTGGACGAAGGGGCGCATCGCCGCCAGTTCCTCGTGGACCCGATGCGCCTGATCGGCCCGGGCGATCAGCAGGGCGGTTCGCGGGTGCAGAAGTGCGGTCTCGGTGAAGCCCTCGGGCGGGCGGCGGAAGAAGGCTTCGGAGGCCGCGGTGAGGGCCCGGATCACGCCGTTGCCGTAGGATTTGAGATAGACCGCGGCCGAGCGTCCGGTGGTGTGATAGCCCGGATGGGTTTCGCGCTCGAGCAGCAGCACGCGACGGTCGGTCGCGAGTTCAAACGCGACCGAGGCGCCCGCCATGCCGGCGCCGACCACCACCACGTCGTAATCCATGACGCTCCCCCGCCAGAAGTCTCGTGGCACCCTCGATAGAGCGATTGCGCACCCGTGGCGAGGTCGGTGCGAACGTCTCAGGTTTCGGGTTCGAGCTTCAGCGATGCGGAGTTCATGCAGAACCGATGGCCGGTCGGCTCCGGGCCGTCCTCGAAGACGTGGCCCAGATGGGCGTCGCAGCGTGAGCAGAGGGCTTCCGTGCGCACCATACCGTGGCTGCGGTCCACGTTGGTGGCGACCGCTCCTTCGTCGAGCGGGGCCCAGAAGCTGGGCCAGCCGCTGCCGCTCTCATATTTGGTTTCGCTCGAGAAGAGCTCTTGGCCGCAGCAGACGCACTTGTAGGTGCCTCTGGTCTTGGTGTCGTGATAGCGGCCGGTGAAGGGACGCTCGGTGCCGGCTTCGCGCGCGACGTGATATTCCTCGGGGCTCAACTGGGCGCGCCATTCGGCGTCGCTCTTGCGAATCTTCTCGTTCATCGGGATTCCCGTCCATCTGAAGTGTCGACCACGGATATGGCGCGGCCTAGGCGGCGGGGCAATGTGCTGCGCCCCGGGAGTCCTCCGGTGGTCACGCGCGCTCGTCTCGCGCCTTTCTCGTCGCCTCGAGGAGGGCGTCGAAGGCGATCAGCACACAGTCATGACGGCTGCGCACGGTGCGCACCGGCTCGAAGAGCGCCATCTCGGGCCAGTCGGCACCGTCGCCCGCGCTGCTCAGGAAGTCCCGGACGCGCGCGCGCAAGGCTTCGATATCGCCCGCATCCAGCCCGTGCGCATGGCGGGCGATCATGCCGGCTGCGGCCTGGGTGAGGATGCAGCCGCGGGCCTTCTGGGCGAAGCCGTCCACACGCGCGCCGTCGAGCGTGACGTCGATGGTGACGCGATCGCCGCAGAGCGGATTGTCGACGCTGGCGGTGCCGTCCGGCGCATCGAGACGGCCGGCGCCGTCCTTCGCCTTGGCCAGGGCAACGAGAGCATCGTCGTAGAGATCGTTCATCGCAGCCTCTCGATCACCTTGCCGACGCCCTCGATCAGCGCGTCGATATCGTCGTCGTCATTGTAGGGCGCGAGGCTGGCACGTGCGGTGGCGACGAGACCGAGGGCCCGCATGAGCGGCTGAGCGCAGTGGTGGCCGCCGCGCAGCGCCACGCCGTTCCCGTCGAGCATCTGACACACGTCGTGTGCGTGGACGTCCTCGACCTCGAAGGCGACGATGCCGGCGCGACCCTGAAGACCCTGCGGCCCGACCAGCCTGATGCCGGGCAGTGTGGCGAGGCCGTCGAGGATCCGTCCGGTCAGCCGCATCTCGTGGTCGTGAAGCACGCGCCGATCCCGGCTCTGCAGCCAGCGTGCGGCCGCGGCCATGCCGAGGACGGCGCCGATCGGCGGCGTGCCGGCCTCGAAGCGGTGCGGCGGATCGGC
Source organism: Geminicoccaceae bacterium (assembly GCA_020446525.1). GTDB lineage: Bacteria > Pseudomonadota > Alphaproteobacteria > Geminicoccales > Geminicoccaceae > JAGREO01. The sequence continues at coordinate 8,779 of JAGREO010000107.1, forward strand.
GTAGCGGGTGCCGTCGATCCGCACCTCGCGGATCATCTCGCCGCCGCCGAGAAAGGGCGGCAGGCTCTCGAGCAGGTCCATGCGACCCCACAGCATGCCGGCACCCGTCGGACCGAACATCTTGTGCGACGAGAGTGCGTAGAGGTCGCAGCCGATCGCCCGGACGTCGATCGGACCGTGCGCCGCGCGCTGGGCACCGTCGACCAGCATGATCGCTTCGGGTGCCGCCGCACGAATCACGGAAAGATCGCTGACGGCGCCGGAGACGTTGGAGAGGTGGGTGACCGCGACGATCCGTGTGCGTGGGCCGACGAGGTCGGGCAGCGCCTCGAGATCGAGCCGGCCGTCGCTCGTCACCGGTATGGCCCGGACCCTGGCCCCGCGCGCCTGCGCCGCCATCTGCCAGGGCACGATGTCGCTGTGATGCTCGAGCTCGCTCAGGAGGATTTCGTCGCCTTCACGCAATCGTGGCGTCAGGCAGCGGGCCGCCATGTTGATGCTCATGGTCGTGCCCGAGGTGAAGATCACCTCTTCAGGCGATGCTGCGCCGACAAATGCCGCCATGGTCGCGCGTGCGTCGTCGAAGGCGACCGTGGCGGCGTCCGCCAGCTTGTGCACGCCGCGCTTGACGTTGGCGCGTGCGGTCGTCTCGAACGCGTGCAGCGCATGCGCGGCAGGGGCGCAGAGCTGGCTGGTGGCCGCGTTGTCGAGATAGTGGAACGGTGACCCTTGTGCATCGAAGATGGGGAACTCGGCGCGAATAGCCTTCATCCGGGCGACCGCTGGCATCCGTGCGAGCGTCGGTAGGCGTCCAGCGCTTCGGGCGTGTCGATGTCGAGGAGGCCCGCTCCGTCGCCGCTCTCGACCTCCACCACCGCTTCCTCGTGCAGACCGATCAGGTGCTTGGCACCCACGTCGCCCTCGAGGCCCTGCATCTCCGCCAGCAGCTCGGTCGACCACAGGACGGGATTGCCGCGCTTGCCGGCGAAGGTCGGCACGACGATGGCGCGGCCTTCGGTCGGCTTGAACATGGCGACCAGCCGTCGGATCAGCGCCGCGTCCACCCGCGGCATGTCGCCCAGGCAGATCAGTGCCCCGTCGATGTCGTCCGGAAGTGCCGCGACGCCGGCCTTGAGCGAGGTGGAGAGGCCGTCGGCATAGGCGTCGTTGTGGACGACGCGAACGCCGGGCCCGCCCGCCGCCGCCTCGACGGCCGCGGCCTGGTGGCCGGTGACCAGCACGATCGGATCGAGGCCGGCCTCGCGCGCCGCTTCCACCGCATGGGCAACCATGTGCTTGCCGTCCACCTCGATCAGGAGCTTGTTGCGCGGTCCCATCCGGCGCGACTGACCGGCGGCCAAAACGACCGCGGCCAGTCGTCGGCCGTCCGGCCTGTCCGGCCGGCCGCGCGGTTGCGGTCGGGTCGGGATTTCGGCCAGAAGGCCGCCCACGCCCATGCCCATGATGTCGGCACCGGTGACCTTCACGCCCGCCGCCAGCCGCTGCAACACCCAGTCGTAGCCGTTGAGCTTGGGCGAGCGGGCACAGCCGGGCAGGCCCAGGACCGGCTTGCCTTCACGCTCCGCCAGCAGCAGCAGGTTGCCCGGATCGACCGGCATGCCGAAATGGTGCAGCGTTCCACCCGCGGCCTCGATCGCCGCCGGCAGCACGTCCCGCCGATCGGCGATCGCCGAAGCGCCGGCGATCAGCAGAAGATCGGCACGGGTGGTGGCGATCGCCGCGGTGAGCGCCTCGATCGTGTGCGCGCAGCGTCGTTCGCTGACCAGCGCACCGCCGACGGCGGCCATGCGTTCGGCGGTGATCCGCGCGGTCTTGTCGAGAACCTTGGCGGCGACGCTCGGCAGCTCCGTCTGGATCAGGTCGGCCCGCAAGGGGCGAAACGGTGCGAGGCGCAATACGCTCGCCTCGGCGGCCAGGGCGAGGCAGCGATCCACGGCCGGACGCGGGGCGGCATAGGGAATGATCTTGACCGTCGCCACCATCTGGTGCGGCCGAACGACGGCGTGAGCCGGCAGGGTGCCGAGCGTGATCGCCTCGTGGACCCGGTTGATACGATCGACGGCCTCCTCGTCGATCAGCAACAGGCCGGCCACGTCGGTATGGAGGTTGGCGCGCCCGGTGAAGGCCGGCCGCGCCTCGAGGTGCGCCGCCGAAAGGGCGTTCGCCAGAAGGCTCGCGGCTTCGTCCTCGTGCATGTCGTCGGCGTCCAGAACGACCGCCATGACTTCGTCGACGCCGGCCTCGCGCAGGACCGCCAGATCCTGCTCCGTCAGCCTGTGGCCCTTTTTCAGGTTGAGGCCTTCGCGACGTAGCGAATGGGCTAGGAGGGCCCCTCGGGCGTCGGCGAGCCTGCGCGGACCGAACTGCACGTGCTCACTCCCTGCGCAGCACCGACGTCATCTCGGCCATGACGCTCAATGCGATTTCGGCCGGACTGACGGCGCCGATGTCGATGCCGGCCGGACCGTGGATGCGGGCGATGGCGGTCTCGTCGTGACCGAGCGCCGCGAGCCGCTCGACCCGGCCGGCATGGGTGCGGCGGCTGCCGAGTGCGGCGATGTAGAAGGCCTCGGAGCGCAACGCCACGTCGAGCGCCGGATCGTCGAGCTTGGGGTCGTGGGTGAGGGTGACGACCGCGGTGCGGCGGTCGGGGGCGAGCGCCTCCATGGCTTCGTCCGGCCAGTCGTCCACGAGGCTCACCTCGGGAAAGCGGTCCTTGGTGGCGAAGGCGCCGCGGGGATCGATCACGCTCACCGCATAGCCGGTCAGAGAGGCCATCGGCGCCAGGGCCTGGGTGATGTGCACCGCACCGACCACGATCAGCCGAAGCGGCGGATTGAAGATCTGCACGAATGCCGGGCCGGCCGCGGTTTCCACCATCCGGCTGCGATCGGCGCGCAGGCAGTCGGCCACCGCCGCCATCGTCGCGTCGTCGAGGTCGCCCGCGAGTACGCTGCCGTCGACCACCAGCGCCTCGTCGTGTGTCTCCAGCCACCGCACCATGGCTGCACGACGCTTGGCCGAACGCGCCTCGTTGAGTTGCTGCAACAGGTCGAGATTCACGTCAGCGCCTCGACATAGACCTTGACGGTACCGCCGCAGGCGAGACCCACTTCCCAAGCCTGCTCGTTGGACACGCCGAATTCGAGCAGTCGGGGCGGCGCGCCTTCCATGCAGTCGCGCGCCTCCTTGACGACGGCGCCCTCGATGCAGCCACCCGAGACGGAGCCCTGCATGCGCCCGTCCTCGTCGACCACGAGCTGGGAGCCGGCCGGCCTCGGGCTCGAACCCCAGGTGGCGACGACCGTCGCCAGCGCCACCTTCCTGCCCTCGTTCTTCCAGGCCTGTGCGACGGAGAGCACGTCCTCGACCATGTCACGTCCTTTCGGCGTTCCGCAGCCACTCGCTCACGCCCTCGGTGCGACGGGTCGGTGTGCGGCCGAGCACCTGAACCAGATCCGCCAGGCTCGCCAGATTGTGCACCGAGCGGAAGTCGTCGACGTGGCGGATGAGTGCTCTCGCACCCGTCGAGATGGGTTGGTAGCCGTCGAACCGCAAGAGCGGGTTGAGCCAGATCAGCCGCCGGCAGCTCTTGTGCAGGCGCTCGATCTGGGCCGCCAGACCCTCGCCGGCATCGCGATCCAGGCCATCGGTGATCAGCAGCACGACCGGCCCCTGGCCCAGCACGCGACGCGACCAGTCGCGATTGAAGGTCTCGAGGCAGTGACCGATACGGGTGCCGCCGGACCAGTCCTGCACCTTCTCGCCGATGTGCTCGAGGGCGATGTCGACGTCGCGGTGGCGCAGATGGCGCGTGACGTTGGTCAGACGTGTGCCGAACACGAAGGAGTGGACCCGGTCGCGATCGCTGGTGACCGCATGCATGAAGAGCAGAAGCATGCGCGAATAGCGGCTCATCGAGCCCGAGATGTCGCACAGGATCACCAAAGGCGGGTGGCGGCGTACACGCTTCTTGCGGGCGAGGTCGATCGCCGCACCGCCGCCGCGCAGCGAGCGGCGCAGGGTGCGGCGCATGTCGATCCTGCGGCCGGCTCTGTCGTCGGTGAAGCGGCGCGTGGGCACCTCCATGATCGGCAGCCGCAACCGGCCGATCTCCCGCCGTGCGGCGATGAGCTCCTCGCGGCTCATCTGCTCGAAATCCTTGCCCTGGAGGATTTCCTTTTGCGACCACGTCATGGTGGCGTCGAATTCGAGGCTCGGCTCCTCGTCGTCCGGCGTCTCGCCCTTGCCGGGGGTCTTTTCGGGCGCCATCGCCTCGGCGACCCGCCGGCTCACTTCCTCCTGATCGGCGGGACGGTCCTGCTCGAGCGTCGGCAGCAGCATATGCATGAGCCTGTCGAGCAGTTTGGGATCGCGCCAGAAGATGTGAAACGCCTGATCGAACAGCTCGCGCTGGTCGCGGCGGCTGACGAAGACCGAAAAGAGCGTCCAGTAGAGATCCCCGCGACGCTCGACGCCGACCGTCTCGACCGCCCGGAGCGCATCGATCACCCGCCCCGTCCCGACCGGAAGGCCAGCGGCCCTCAGCGTGCGCGCGAAATGCATGACGTTGCGTGCGAAGCGCCCGTCGCCCCCCGCCGCCCTGCCGAAGTCGCCCGCCGCGGGTTCGCTCACTGCCGTTCGGCCGCCAGCTTCATGTTCACCTCGGCCAGGATCTTCGCCGCTTCGCTGCCCTGGATCTTGGCGATGTCGTCCTGGTACTTGAGCAGCGTGCCCAGGGTGTCGTTGACCAGGTCGGGGGTGATCTCCAGCGCGTCGAGCGTGGTGAGGGCACGGGTCCAGTCCAGCGTCTCGGCGACGCCCGGCAGCTTGAACAGGTCGCGGTCGCGCACGGCGTGCACGAAGGCGACGATCTGTCGGGCCAGCCTCTGCTCGATACCGGGCAGCCGGACCTTCAGGATTTCGAGCTCGCGCTCGGCACTCGGGTAATCGACCCAGTGATAGAAGCAGCGGCGCTTGAGCGCGTCGTGGATCTCGCGGGTGCGGTTGGAGGTGATGACGACGATCGGCGGCTCCTCGGCGGCGATCGTGCCGATTTCGGGGATGGTGATCGCGAAGTCGGAGAGCACTTCGAGCAGATAGGCCTCGAAGGGTTCGTCGGTTCGGTCGAGCTCGTCGATCAGCAGCACCGGTGCGCCGCCTTCGTGTGCCTCGAGGGCCTGCAGCAGTGGCCGGCGGATGAGGAAGCGACGATCGAAAATGTCCTGCGCCAGGCCCTCGCGGCTGGTATCGCCCGAAGCTTCGGCCAGCCGGATTTCCATCATCTGCCGCTGATAGTTCCATTCGTAGACGGCCGATGCGACGTCGAGACCTTCGTAGCACTGCAATCGGACGAGCCGGCGGCCGAGGCCGGTCGCCAGCACCTTGGCGATCTCGGTCTTGCCCACGCCGGCCTCACCTTCGAGGAACAGTGGCCGGCCGAGTTCGAGGGCCAGAAAGGCGGCGGTCGCCAGTGCACGATCGGGCACGTAGTCGCCGGCGCGCAAAAGCGCCACAGTCGCATCGATCGTTGTGGGCAGGGACGTGGTCATCTCTTTCAAGAGCCTTCGCTAGGCGTTACCCGATATACATAACTTGCGAGACGTTTGCGGCATCCTGAGGTTGCGCCTCGAGGTGGCATGTCGGAAAGACGATCGGCGGCGCGGCTGCCGAGGATGCCGACACGAACTGCCACACCAGTGATCGGGGGTCCAGAGGGGTATCCGCTTCGGTCGTCGGCACCGCAGCGGCTCAGGCCGGTCCAAGCGTCTCGCACGTTCGAATGGCGCGGTCGGGTGGGAGGTCCCTTGAGCGAGAAGGCAACGCGTCGGGTCGTCGTCGGTATCGTTCTGCTCACGGTGTTCATGAGCGGCCTGACGCTGCTCGTCTTCAACGGCATGGCTCGTTACGAGCTGGGTCCGCCCGGTTTCATCGTCAATCCCGATTTCGAGATGGGCAGCGACGAGTTGCTCTACGACGAGCCGATGCCGCCCGGCTGGACCCGCTCGGGTCGGCTGGGCTCGGCTACTTTCTCCGGCAACTGGCTGATGCTCGACAATGGCGACCCGCGCGTCAGTGTCGGGGTCGAGCAGGTGATCGATCTGCCGCCCGGCGTCGAGGCGTTCGAGATCGGCGGCATGGTGGAGATCCAGGCGGTGATCGGCGGCGAGATGCCGTGGCACCGTGCCCGCATCGACCTCGTCAGCCTCAATGCCGCCGGCAAGCCGGATTTCCGCAGACCGCACAAGCTGTTCGATGCCGTGGGCACGCGGCCGGCCTACCGCTACAGCCGCATCGTCGAGGTCATGCCCGAGGCCGCCCAGGCGCGCCTGTCGATCCGCCTGGCGCGTGCGACCGGGCGCATCGCCGTGTCCGATCTGACGCTGCGTCCGGCCTATGAGCGCGCCGAATTCCAGCAGATGGCGACCATCGTGAAGGTGGGGTGGGCCTTGCTTCTGGGCCTGGTCGGGCTCTGGTTCGTCGCCACGGCAGCACATCGGCCGGCGGCCGTGGCGGCCGTCGGCCTGCTGTTCGTCGGCGGCCTCTTCGCGATCCTGCCTTACGAGATCAAGGATCCGATCATCGATCTGATCCTTCCGGTGCGCGGACGCCAGGACTTTTCCGAGCGCGAATGGACGGGTCATGCGATGCACGCGCTCGCCTTCGTCGTGCTGGGCTTCCTCGTCCGTGTGGCGCGGCGGCGCGATCCGATGATCAAGGTGCTGCTGGCGCTGGTGCTGGTGAGCGCCGTGGCCGAACTGCTGCAGGCCTTGTCCACGGGCATCGGGATGGACGATCTCTACGACGAGCTGGCCAACATCATCGGCATCGTCGTCGGGGTGGGGGCCGGCGAAGAGCAGGTCCGCCGGATGCACACGCGACGCCGGCGTCATCGGCGAATCAAGCGCTCCTCACCGCGGTCCAGGGATCCGGACGACACGCCGGGCGTGGAGGCCGCACGCGAGCCCGAAAGCTCGCCCGTCTGAAGGACGAGCCGGCGGCGAGCGGATACGTGCACCATTCCGGGTACGCGAAAGACGATCGATGACGGCGGGTGTCCGCGCCGCGCGGATTCTGGTGGTGCTCTCCTGGTCCATCGAGCTCCTGCGCACGGTGGCCGGTCTCGAAGTCCTGCGTTGGCCGGCGGCCCTGTTGCTCGCCCTATATCTGCTGCTCATCCTGCCGTCTTTGCGCAGCAGCGGGCGGTGGATGGCGCTGGCCCTGCTCGGTGTCGCGGTGGTAATCGCAGCCGTCGCCGGACGTCCGGCGGCATTGCTCGACGGCCTCGCCTTCGCCACCGTGTTCCCGGCGTTCCTGGCGACCATGGTGCTGCTGCGAGTGGCCGCCGCCGTGCATCCGCGGGTGGAGACGGTGCGGCGGCGCGTGGCGCAACTGGATCGGCCGCAGCGGCAGGCCGGCTTCATGCTGGCCGCTCATCTCCTGGCGGCACTGGTGACCGCGGGCGCATTCGCGGTCCTCGGACCGCTGCGGCCGGCGGGTCTGGGCGAGCCGGACCGGCGCAGGCTCGCTCTCGCCTGTCTGCGTGGCGCCAATCTCGCCGTTCTCTGGTCACCGTTCTTTCTCGGCATGGCCGTGTCGACGCAATTGGTGCCCGGTGTGCCGACATGGCAGGTGACGGTGCTCGGTCTCGCGCTGGCGGCCGAGGCGATGGCGCTGGCGATGGCACCCATGGGTGGTGCGGCGGCGGTCGCGGTGTCGACGGCCGTGCGAGCTCTGGCGCCGATCGTGCCGCCGGTGGCTGCGGCAGCCGTGCTGATCGTCGCGGTCTCGACGATGTTGGGTACCTCACCGCTCGGCACCGTTTTCGTGGTGGTGCCGCCGCTGGTCGCCGGCTGGCTGCTGTCTCAACCCAAGACCTCCGCACTCCGAGTGGTGCGCGACGGCTGGAGGGGGCTGGCGACGCTCGGTGACGAGATGCTGCTGGTCGTCACCGTCTCCATTCTGAGCCGTGTGCTGGCGGCGGTTCCATGGACCGCCGATCTGGTCGAGGCGGTTCTGGCCTTCGGGCTGCCGCCGGTGGGTCTGATCGCCGCACTCTTGGCGCTGATCGTCGGTCTGGCGCTGGCCGGACTGCACCCTCTCGCCAGCGTGAGCGTCGTACTGGCACTGATGGCGGGCACCACGCCGGCCATCGCCCCTCTGGTGCTCGTGGCGATCGGCGTCCTCGGCTGGGCCCTGGGCACCATGGTCGGGCCGACGTCGCTCTCCGTCCTGCTCGCTTCGGCGAGCTTCGACGTGGCGCCGCGTCGGCTGGTGGTGGGCATCAACCTCGTCTTCGTCGCGGCGTTCGCCACGCTCGCCGTCGGAACGCTGGGTTTGCTCAATGGTTGGCTCACCACGCCCGGTTGACCTGCGGCGGTCCGCGGCGCGATCCGTAAAACGAACCCATCGGCCCCGACGCTTGGCCGTGGGCAAGCGGCCGGTGACCGGCTATCGTCGACGAAGGATAAAGAATGGGGAGATCGATGATGGTCGAGATCGACCGGCACGGTGGTGCGCTCTCGCGCAACGCCATGGCCTACGTCCTCGCGGGAGGCCGTGGATCCAGGCTCAAGGAATTGACCGATCGCCGTGCCAAACCTGCGGTTTTCTTCGGCGGCAAGGCCCGAATCATCGATTTCGCCCTATCCAACGCGCTCAATTCGGGCATTCGCCGCTTCGGCGTGGCGACCCAGTACAAGGCGCACTCGCTGATCCGTCATCTGCAGTTGGGCTGGAACTTTTTTCGCCCCGAGCGCAACGAGAGCTTCGACATCCTTCCAGCGAGCCAGCGCGTCTCGGAAACCCAATGGTATCTTGGCACGGCCGACGCGGTCTATCAGAACATCGAAATCCTGGATTCTTACGGCACCGAGCATATCGTCATCCTGGCCGGTGATCACGTCTACAAGATGGATTACGAGGTCATGCTGCGGCAGCACGTCGAGAGCGGCGCCGAGGTGACGGTCGGCTGCCTCGAAGTGCCGCGCATGGATGCGGTCGCCTTCGGCGTGATGCACGTGGACGACAGCGGACGGATCATCTCGTTTCTCGAAAAGCCCGCCGATCCACCGGCCATCCCGGGTCGGCCCGAACTGGCGCTCGCCAGCATGGGCATCTATGTGTTCGCCACGAAATTTCTCTTCGAGCGGCTCGTCGAGGACGCAGCCGATCCCAATTCGGCGCACGATTTCGGCCACGATATCATTCCCCGCCTGGTCAAGCACGGTAAGGCGGTGGCCCATCGTTTTCCGACGAGTTGCGTGCGTGCCGAAGGTGAGAAGGACGCCTATTGGCGTGACGTGGGCACCATCGACGCCTATTGGGAAGCGAACATCGATCTCACCACGGTCACGCCGGCTCTCGACATCTACGACACCGACTGGCCGATCTGGACTCACGCCGAGATGACACCGCCGGCCAAGTTCGTCCACGATACCGAGGGCAGGCGGGGCATGGCTGTCAGCTCGCTGGTCTCCGGCAATTGTATCGTTTCCGGTGCGTCCCTGAAGAACACGCTGTTGTTCACCGGCGCGCGGGTGAACTCCTTTGGTGTTCTCGAGGAAGCGGTAGTGTTGCCGCACGTGCACGTCGGCCGCGGTGCGCGGCTCAAGAAAGTCGTCGTCGACCGCGGTGTCGACATCCCGGAGGGACTGGTCGTGGGCGAGGATCCGGAACTCGACGCCGCTCGTTTCCGCCGCACGGAGAAGGGCGTGTGTCTGATCATGCAGGACGCGATCGACCGGTTGTGAGTGCCGTTCGATGAAGGACGCGACGATCGCCGCCCGGGCCGCAGGCCATATCGATCGGGCGACAGGTGGTGTCGTGCCGGCATTGCATTTGTCGACGACCTTCGCGCGCGACGACGCCTATGCACCGATCGCTTCGGACCACGTCTATCTGCGTGACGACAATGATGCGGCACGGCTGGCCGAGAGGATCGTGGCCCAACTGGAGCAGGCCCGGGCGGCCCTGCTGTTTCCTTCGGGCATGGCGGCCATCGCCGCAGCACTTAGGCCCGTGGGCAATGGCGGAACACTCGTGCTTCAGCGCGGCATCTATTGGGGCACCACCCAGTGGGTGCGGGCGTTCTGCGACCGTCGCGGCGTGCGGCTTGTAGAGGTCGGCACCGACGAGATGACGAGAGCGGTCGAGCAGGAGCGCCCGGAGGTCATCTTCGTGGAGACGCCGTCGAACCCGTGGCTGGAGACGGTGGACATCGCAGCGCTGGCAAGGGTCACACGCGCGACCGGATCGTTGCTCGTCGTCGATTCCACCGCGGCCACGCCCATTCTCACCAAACCGCTCGTTCTCGGTGCGGACATCGTCGTCCATGCGGCAACCAAGGCGCTCAACGGACATTCGGACGTGCTGGCCGGTGTTCTGGCCACCAACGCGCCCGAGAGCGAGCATTGGCGTTCCATCGTCACCGAACGGCACGACGGTGGTGCGGTGATCGGTCCCTTCGAGGCGTGGTTGCTCGTACGCGGTATGCGGACGCTGACCTTGCGCGTCGCGCACAGCAGCGCGTCGGCGCAGCGGATCGCCAGCTGGCTGGCGGCGCACGAAGCGGTGGCGCGTGTGCTCTATCCGGGGTTGCCCGAGCATACGGGTCACGAGATCGCCGCGCGGCAGATGTCCGGCGGGTTCGGTGGTCTTCTGTCGATCCGACTGCAGGGCGGCGGCGAGGCGGCACGACGGTTCTGCGGCCGTCTGCGGCTCTTCCATCGGGCGACGTCGCTCGGCGGCGTCGAGAGCCTGGCCGAGCATCGACACGAGATCGAGCCTGCCGTGCCGCCGGATCTGGTGCGCCTGTCGATCGGCATCGAGGATCTTGACGATCTAGTGGCCGACCTCGAGCAGGCGCTCTCATGACCGCCCGGCACGTGGTTCGCGGACGCTTGCTCTCGTTCGAGAACGGTCCGGATCGTCCCTGGTATGTCGAGGACGGCTTTCTTCTGATCGAAGACGGCGTGATCGCCGCGCGCGGCGATTTGGTGGACATGCCGGCCGCCGACGTTCCGGTGACGCGTTACGACGGCGATTTGGTAATGGCAGGGCTGATCGACACTCATATCCACTACCCGCAGACCCAGGTGATCGCCTCCTACGGCGCCCAGTTGCTCGACTGGCTGCAACGCTACACTTTCGTGGAGGAGCAGCGCTTCGCCGATCCGGCGCACGCGGCGGCAGTGGCCGGGTTCTTTCTCGAAGAGCTGTTCCGCAACGGCACGACGACCGCCGCGGTCTACTGCACCGTCCATGCCAACTCGGTCGATGCCTTCTTCGAGGCGAGTTCGGCGCGCAACAGCCGCATGATTGCCGGTAAGGTGATGATGGATCGCGGGGCGCCCGACGGGCTGCTCGACACGGCCGAACGGGGCCATCGGGAAAGTGCCGCGGCGATCGCGCGCTGGCACGGCCGCGGCCGGCAGCGCTACGCCGTCACACCGCGTTTCGCACCGACCTCCAGCGAGCCGCAACTGGAGGCGGCGGGGGATCTGTTGCGCGCGTATCCCGATTGTTACCTGCAAACGCATCTATCCGAGAATCGAGACGAGATCCGCGCCGTCGCCGGGCTTTTCCCTTGGTCCGCGAATTATACGCAGGTCTATGAGCGCTTCGGCCTGCTCGGGCCGCGGTCGATCTTCGGGCACTGCATCCACCTGAGTGCGGCGGAACGCCGGCTCCTCGCCGAGAGCGGCTCGATCGCCGCCTTCTGTCCGACGTCCAATCTGTTCATCGGCTCGGGCCTGTTCGATCGGCGGGCGATGATGGACGCCGGCGTCACCGTGTCACTCGCGACCGATGTCGGCGGTGGAACGAGCTACTCGATGTTGCGGACCGCCGCCGAGGCGTACAAGATCCTGCAACTGCAGGGCCAGAACCTGCCGTCATTCGACGCCTTCCACATGATGACCGCCGGCAACGCCCTTGCACTCGGTCTGCAGGACGAGATCGGAACGCTCGAGGTCGGAACCGCGGCCGATCTGACCGTGCTCCGTGTCGGGGCGACCGCTGCCATGGCCCACCGTATGGCCCGCGTCGAAAATCTGGAGCAGGAGCTCTTCGTGTTGATGACGATGGGTGACGATCGCGCGGTCCGGGCGACATGGGTTGCGGGCGTGCCGGTCTACACAGCCGAGCCACAGCCCCAAGCCTCGGCTTGAGCTTTGCGAAACCAGAAGGAGAAACGCTACCGGCCGTCGTCGTCTCCGATCGGCCGCAGGCGCGCCCAGGCCAAAGCGAGTTCGATCGCAGCCAGCGTCGCGGCGCCGAGGACCAGCGGAACGAGATAATAGATTACGCGGAAGACCACGAGGGCGGCGATGAGATCGGTGCCGGGCAGGAGCAACACGACGACGCTCTCGATGACCCCGAGCCCGCCCGGCACGTGGGTCGCCATCGCGGTGAGCGTCGCGACGACATAGACCGCGGCGACGCCGGCATATTCGACGTCCGCCACCGCACTCAGAGCCTGGTGGAGTGCTGCGGCGACACAGGCGAAATTGAGCGGTCCGACGATCAACTGGCCGATCGCCAAGGCGGGCCGCGGCATCGGCAACGTCCATCCGCGCCATGCCAGGACCGGCCGCCGGTTGAAGGCGAGAAAGAGGTAGAGCATGGCCGTGGCGAGGCAGGTCGAGCCCAGAGCGACAGAGACCGCCGGCGTGACCCGCAGAACCTCGGAGCCCAAGGACGGGCGCAGCACCAAGGCCGCTCCGGCGAGAACGGCCAGACCCAGCCCGACGGTCAGCGCGCAAAAAAAGATGACACGCGCCACCTCGCCGGCGCTCAGCCCCCATCGGGCATAGAAGCGATAGCGAACGGCGCCGCTGCTCAACGCGGCGATGCCCAGGCTGTGACCGATCGAGAGTGCGATGAGCGAGGCGAGAGCGGTCCTGCGATAGGGCAGGTCGTGTCCGACATACCGCACGGCAAGGGTGTCGAAGCCGGTGAGGCAGCCATAGCTGCAGGCAGTGAAGAACGCCACGCCGAGCAGGTGGGGCGTGTCGATCGCGTGGACACCGGCCGTGATGTGCTCGAGATCATAAGCACCGAATACGCGGGAGAGGAGGAAGACCGCCAGCGCGAGGCCGAGCACGAGCATCAGCGGCCCCACCCATCTGCGCAGCATTTCGATGCTCAAGACACGTCGGAAGTCATCGAACCGCAGCGTATCGGTAGCGGCGCGACCGACACGGAGCGTCCTTCGTGCGGGCGGAGCGGCGCATCAGTCCGGCAGCACCTCCGGTGCCGTCCACAGTTCGCACCAGCCGCCCGGATCGATCGGGCCTTCGACCTTCTTGCAATCGGTTTCGGGAATGAAGTTGACACAGGCACTGCAGGTATTGCCGTCCTTGGGCTTGTAGCGGTAATGCACCGCCTCCTTGGTTTTTTTCGCTTCCTCGTGCGCCTGCTGCTGGGCATGTCCCGGGCCGGGCACCAGTGTGACGACGCCGGCTCCGACGGCCACCAGACGCAGCGCCCGGCGCCGGTCGACCGGCAGGTGCATCGATCTCAGGGTCTTCATCGGCGTCTCCTCGTTCGCTACGGGTACCAAACTGGAGGCGCAAGAGGTGGTTCCGGCTCCGCACGCTGGCGGAAATTTTGCGCAATTCGATGACGCAATGAGCATTTGTACCGACAGGGTCAAGCTTCTAGGCTGCGCGCGCACCAAGGGGACAGGAGAAAGGGAGGCCGATCGTGGCGACCAACGAACTGGATTCCGGGACGAGCGCGAGTGTCGAAAGCGTCAGTGATTTCGAGGTCGGGCAGGACAATATCCAAGTCCTTGGCCTGGACGTGCACAATCCCGTCTTTTTCGTATCGGCGGTGGTCATCGTCGGTTTCGTCATTCTGGTGTCGATGTTCCAGGAGGGTGCTGCGAGCTTCTTCGGCGATCTGCGGCCGTGGCTGACCTCGACTTTCGACTGGATGTTCTTGAGCGCTGCGAACATCTTCGTGCTCTTCTGCCTGCTGCTGATCGTGACGCCATGGGGCAGCGTGCGGCTGGGCGGCGCCGATGCCACGCCGGACTACTCCTATGTCGGCTGGTTCGCGATGCTGTTCGCCGCAGGCATGGGCATCGGCCTGATGTTCTACGGTGTCTCCGAGCCGATCTCGCACTACACGGCCTCCGTTGCCGAAGGTGCGGGTGGACCCGAAAGCTGGGCGCCGCTCGCCGGCGCAGCCGGTGATCCGCTGGAAGCCCGCCGACTAGGCATGGCCGCGACGATCTTCCACTGGGGCCTGCACCCTTGGGCGATCTACGCGGTGGTGGCTCTGTCGCTCGCGCTCTTCTCCTACAATATGGGGCTGCCGCTGAGCATCCGCTCGGCGTTCTATCCGATCCTCGGCGAGCGGATCTGGGGCTGGGCCGGTCACTGCATCGACATTTTGGCCGTCTTCGCCACTCTTTTCGGATTGGCCACGTCCCTGGGCTTCGGCGCGGAGCAGGCGAGCGCCGGCCTCGAGTTCCTCTTCGGACTGCCCGTTACCGACGTCTCCAAGGTCGTGCTCATCGCCGCCATTACCGCGGTTGCGCTGGTCTCGGTCGTGGCTGGCATGGATGCGGGCGTGAAGCGCCTGTCGGAAATCAACATGCTATTGGCGGCGCTGCTGCTGCTGTTCATCGTCGCCGTCGGTCCGACCCTCGCCATCTTCCAGGGTTTCTTCGCCAACCTGAAGGCCTATGCCATCTATCTCCCGGAGCTCTCCAATCCGTTCGGCCGCACCGACGACAACTTCCGCCAGGGCTGGACGGCCTTCTACTGGGCCTGGTGGATTTCCTGGTCACCGTTCGTCGGCATGTTCATCGCACGAGTCAGCCGCGGCCGGACGGTGCGCGAATTCATCATCTGCGTGTTGCTCATTCCCTCGCTGGTTTCGGTTTTCTGGATGACCACCTTCGGCGGCACGGCGATCAGTCAGATCGTCAACGACGGCTATACCGCGGTCGCCGATGCCAGCCTCGAGCTGAAGCTCTTTCAGATGCTGGCGGCACTGCCGCTGACCCAGATCACCTCCTTCATCGGAATCGTCCTGGTGATCGTCTTCTTCGTCACCTCGTCGGACTCGGGCTCGCTGGTGATCGACACCATCACCGCCGGCGGCAAGGTCGATGCACCGGTGGCGCAGAGGGTCTTCTGGGCGACCTTCGAGGGGCTGGTTGCCATCGCTCTGTTGCTGGGCGGCGGACTGGCCTCGCTCCAGGCCGCGGCCGTCGCCACGGGCTTTCCCTTCGCCCTGGTGCTGGTGGCGATGTGCTGGAGTACCTTCCTCGGCCTGCGCGAGGAACGCGCCAAACTCGCCTGATCCTCGCTGTGATCCCGCGCTGTCCGCCCAGTCTCAGGCGGCGGCGCGGATGCGCTCCGGGTCGAACGGCGTGGTCTGGTACATCTCGTTGATCCAATTGCCGAACAACAGGTGCGCATAGGCACGCCAGCAGTTGCGCGGCGCCTTGCTGGGGTCGTCGTCGGGATAATAATTGACCGGCAGGGGAACGTCGCGACGAGTGGTCAGGTCACGCTGATACTCGTCGTTGAGCGTATAGGTGTCGTATTCTAGGTGGTTGAACATGTAGAGCTCGCGGTTCGCTCCGTCCTGCAGCAGGCAGAGACCGGCGGCATTGGAAATCGCCAGAACCTCGAGCCCGGAATCGTCCGGGATGTCGTCCATCCGCACCTCGGTGTGGCGCGACACCGGCACCAGGAAATAGTCGTCGAAGCCGCGCAGCAGACTCGGTCTGGCGGCATCCCGCCGCTCGATCACGTAGTGGGTGTACACCCCGAAGCGCTTGGCCGGCAGAATGTGCTTGGGCACGCCGTGGAAGTGATGCAGCGCCGCCTGCGCGCCCCAGCAGATGTGAAAGGACGAATGCACGTTCGTGCGTGACCAGTCGAAGATGCGCGTCAGCTCCGGCCAGTACTTGACCTCGTGGAAAGGCATCAGCTCGACCGGCGCACCGGTGACGATCAACCCGTCGAAGCGCTGGTCGGCGACATCCTCCCAGGTCCGGTAGAACGACTGCAGGTGTGACGTCGGCACGTTGTTGGGCCGGTAGGTCGAGGTTGTCAGCAGCGTCAGCTCGACCTGCAGCGGCGTGGCGCCGAGCAGGCGGGCGAGCTGCGTCTCGGTCTTGGGCTTCTCGGGCATGAGATTGAGCAGGGCGATCTGCATCGGGCGGATGTCCTGCCGCAGTGCCTCGTGCTCGTCGATGATGCGCACGCCCTCCGCCGCCAGTTTTTCCGCGGCCGGAAGATCGTTGGGAATTTTGATGGGCATCGGCGTCGTCCCCTCGAACCGCATCGTGCGCCGGGTCCGGAGGACACGACCTTTTAGCGGTTTGTTTAACGTGGCCGCAAGCCGGTCGGCTCAAATCACCACGGACGGTCAATCTCGTTCGCGCGCCGGTGCCTGTCAAGCGGTCGGTCCCGCACCTTCAAGGGGGCGCGCTCGCAGGTGATCCCGGTGCGCCGCGTCGCCGCGCCAGCATCACGCCGTCGCCGATGGGCACGAGACACGAGGTCAGCGCCGGATCCTCGGCAACGTGCCGTGCCACGGCCCGCAGGGCGGTCGTCTGGCGCGTGTCGTCGTCCGGATCGGTGACCGCACCTTTCCAGAGCATGTTGTCGAGCGCGATCAGGCCACCCGGGCGGACCAGGCGCAAGGCATGGTCGAGATAGACGCCGTAGCGCTTCTTGTCGGCGTCGATATAGGCGAGATCGAACCGTTCGCCGCTCATCGCCTCGAGACTCTGCTCGGCGAGCCCGATGCGCAGGTCGATCTTCGCTTCGACGCCGGCCTCGCGCCAATAGGGGCGGCCGATCGCCGGCCAGCGCTCGTCGGCCTCGAGAGTTACGAGCCGACCGTCGTCGGGCAGGGCCAGAGCCATCGCAAGACTGCCGTAACCGGTGAAGCAGCCGACCTCGAGGATGTGGATGGCACCCGTGCATTCGATCAGCAGGCGCAGGAGCTGCATCTGCTCGATCGAGCTCTGCATCCCGCCATTCTCGAGTGCGGCCGTCTCGTGGCGAAGCGCCGCCAGAGCCGGATGCTCGGGCGTGCCGGCGGCCACCACATAGGCGTGCAGACCGGCGTCGAGGGCGATGCTCCTGGGGCTCATGGTTCAGGCGGTCAGTTGTCGGGCGGCCGCCAGCACTTCCTCGACGTGTCCGTCGACCTTCACCTTGCGCCATGCGCGCGCGATGTTGCCATCGGCGTCGATGAGGAAGGTCGAGCGATCGATGCCCATGTAGGTCTTGCCGTACATGCTCTTTTCCACCCAGGCACCCAGCGCCTCGACGAGCTTGCCTTCCTCGTCGGACGCGAGCCTGATGCCGAGCTCGTGCTTGGCGACGAACTTGTCGTGCGCCTTCACATCGTCCTTGGAAAGACCGACCACGGCCACGCCCAGCGCGTCGAACTCCGGCTTGGCGTCGGTGAAGGCGATCGCTTCTTTGGTACAGCCGGAGGTGTCGTCCTTGGGGTAGAGGTAGAGTACCCAAGGGTTGCCCAGCATGCTCGAGCGGCTGATCCGTCCGCCGCCGTCGGTAGGCAGATCGAAGGAAGGCAAGGCATCTCCGGTATCGAGGGTCATCGAACGTTCTCCTAGCTTGGGGCGTCTTGGGTGTTTTCGGTGTCTAGGGGCGGACAGAGCTGGTCGAAGAAGCGGCGTGCGGCCGCCTGCAGATCGACGAGCTGGGCTTCCAGTGCCGCGAAGGCACCCAAGGGCAAGGCAAGGTCGAGCTGCCGGTTCGCTGCGCGCACCAGAGCCTCGCGCAGACCGACGGGCGATTTGCGCGGGTCGGCGACATCGCTCAGCCGAAGTACCGCTTGCAGCGCGTGCTGCAGGTCCAATGCCCGGATGGCATCGGTGATGACCGTTTCGTCGGCCAGCCCCCGCTCGGCAGCACCAGCCAGCATCGCGCGGGTGGACGTCGTGCGCAGTTCGGGATAGCGGGGCAGGTGGCGCAATTGCAGATATTGTGCGGCGAACTCGATGTCGACCAGACCGCCTCGGCCATGTTTGAGGTTCCAGGGCTCGTCGCTGCCGTGCTCCTTGAAGATGCGCTCGCGCATGCGCCTGATCTCGTCCGCCAAACGATCGGGCCCGCGTTCTCGTGCCAGTGCGTCGAGGATCACCTTTTCGATCGCTTCGGCCAGGGATCCGTCGCCGGCGATCACCCGCGCGCGGGTCAGCGCCTGGCGCTCCCATGTCTGCGCGGTCTGTGCCTGATAGACGCGGAAATTGTCGAGGGCACACGCGACCGGTCCGACATTCCCCGAAGGGCGCAGGCGCGTGTCGATCTCGTAGAGTCGGCCTTCGGCGGTGCGTGCGGCGATGGCGCTCACCAGGCGTTGGCCCAGCCGAGCATAGTAGGTCTGTGCCGCCAGCGGGCGCTCGCCGTCGGAGCGGGCATCGGCCGGTGCATCGAAGATGAAGACCAGATCGAGATCGGAGTTGGTGGTCAGCTCGCGCGAGCCGAGCTTGCCCATGCCGATGACCGCGAAGGTTCCGCCCGCGATTGAACCGTGTTGCTCGGCCAGCCAGCGGGCCGCTTCCGGCAGTAATGCTGCGACCACCACCTCGGCCATGACGGTGTGCGCCGCACTCGCGCGCTCCGCGTCGGTCAGGCCCAGGAGAACGTGCAGGCCGGCCTGGAATTGCCGGCCGTGGGCCCACCTGCGGCAGATGTCGAGCCGGTCTTCCAGATTGCGGGCGTCGACCAGCTTCGTGTCGAACTCGGCGCGGAGGATTTCGGCGTCGGGCAGTGGCTCGAAGAAGTCCGGCGCCAGCATGGCGTCGAAGAGATCGATGTGGTTCGACAGGTTCTGCGCCAGCGGCGGGGCCGCACCCATCAGGTCGAAGAGCAGCACCAGAAGCCGCGGATTGGCGCGCATCAGCGAGAAGAGCTGTACGCCCGCCGGCAGGCTGGAGACGAACGAGTCGAACTGCTTGAACGCCTGGTCGATGTCGCTCTGCCGCTGCATCGCCTCGAGCATGCTCGGCATCAGTTCCGTGAGCAGTTCGCGGGCGCGCGTGCTGCGGGTGGCCCGGATATGACCGTGATGCCAGCCGCGGATGGTCTTGGCCACGCCGGCCGGATCCTTGAAGCCCATCTTGCGGAGCGTCTCCAGCGTGCCCGGATCGTCGCCCGTGCCGGTGAAGACCAGCCGATCGCCCGCACCCAGATCGGGCTCGCTCTCGAACAGGGCGGCATAGTGCCGCTCGACCGAGCGCAGCGTCGAAGCCACGATCCCTTCGAGCGCCTCGATGGACTCGAAACCGGCGAACCGGGCGAACCGGGAAAGCTCCCTCTCGCGGGCCGGGAGTGCCTGGGTCTGCTTGTCCTCGATCATCTGCAGCCGATGCTCGAGCTGGCGCAACAGGTGGTAGGCACCCTTCAAATCTTCAGCGGCGCCGCCGTCGATCCATTTGCCTTCGGCCAGCGCATCGAGAGTGACCAGAGTCCGCGGATTGCGCAGGATCGGGTTTCGGCCGCCCAGGATCAGTTGCTGGGTCTGGACGAAGAACTCCACCTCGCGGATGCCGCCACGGCCGACCTTGAGATCGTGACCGCGCACCGCGATGGTGGCGAAGCCGCGATAGGCGTTGATCTGCCGCTTGATCGACTGGATGTCGCGGATCGCCGCGAAATCTAGATGCTTGCGCCAGATGAAGGGGCGGATCCGCTCGAGGAACCCCTTTCCAGCCTGCTGATCACCGGCCACGACCCGCGCCTTGATGAACGCCGCACGCTCCCAGTTCTGACCGTGCCGCTCGAAATAGATTTCGGCATCGTCGACCGAGAGGGCCAGCGGGTGGCCGGGCAGATGCGGGCGCAGGCGCAGGTCGGTGCGAAAGACGTAGCCGTCGCGGGTCTTGTGCTCGAGCATGTAGACGAGGTTGCGGGTGATCTTCACCGCGCAGGCCATCGGTCCTTCGCTGCCGCTATAAGCGATCTTCTGCCCGTCGAAGAGCAGGATCAGGTCGATGTCGCTGGAATAGTTCAGCTCCTTCGCACCGTGCTTGCCCATGCCGAGGACGAAGACGCCGCTCGATCCCAATCCCTCGGACAAATCCAGCTCGCCGCGCTTGGCCGCCTCCAGCAGCAGATGATCGAGGGCCGTGGCGGTGGCGAGATCGGCCATTGCCGTCAATGCGCGCGTCACCTGAGCCAGATCCCATCGACCGCCCAGATCGGCGAGTGCCACCACCAGCGCCAAATGCCGGCGACGCTTGCGCAGTTGCGCCATCAATCGGCTGCGATCGGCGGCGGGGTCGAGTTCCTCGGCGTCGAGCAGCCTTTCGACCAGAGGCTGCGGCCCCTGCTCGAAAAAATCGGCGACGAGCGACGTTTCGCTCTGGATCAGCTCCGCGAGAAAGGGGCTGCCGTCACGAATCGCGCCAACGAGGGTCGTGGCGCCATCGTCGTCCGCGAGCTTCTCGATTCGTTCGCGGAGCTTGGGCTCGGCGTGTCGGCCGGCGATTTGCCGCCAAAGAACATCCGACCCGCCGACATCGTTCGAAGCGGGACGCGGCGCTCGAAGTCGGTTCTGGGTCTGCTGCACCTGTCGAGCCTCGCTCTGATCGGCCGGCGTATCATTGAGAGCCGGACCGCGTGCGGTCAACCCGAAGCCGCGCCCATGGCTTCAGGCCGCACGCACGAGCACGTGACGTTTCTTGCCCGATGACAGCTTCAGGCGACCATCCTGCAGATCGCCCGCTGCGATCGTCAGCTTTTCGTCGGTCACGACCGCGTCGTTCAGACGCGCGCCCTTGCCGCGTATCAGCCGCCGTGCCTCGCCGTTGGATGCGGCGAAGCCGACTTCCTGCAGCAGTTCGAGGATATCGATACCGTCGTCGAATCGCGTGATCGGCAGCTCGATGGCCGGGAGACCCGCATCGGTATCGCGCGCGCCTTCGAAGACCGAGCGTGCCGCCGCCGTCGCTTCGTCCGCCGACTGCTGGCCGTGACACAGCCTCGTCGCCTCGAAGGCCAGCACCTTCTTGGCCTCGTTGATCTCGGAACCTTCGAGTGCTTCGAGACGGGCGATCTCGTCCAGCGGCAGTTCGGTGAACAGCCTGAGGAAGCGTCCGACATCGGCATCCTCGGTGTTGCGCCAGAACTGCCAATAGTCGAACGGCGAAAGGCGCTCCTCGGAGAGCCAGACGGCACCGGCGGCCGTCTTGCCCATCTTGGCTCCGGAAGCCGTAGTGATCAGCGGGGTCGTCAGGCCGAAGAGACGCCTGCCGTCGATACGGCGGCCGAGCTCGACGCCGTTGACGATGTTGCCCCATTGATCCGAACCGCCCATCTGCAGCACGCAACCGTGGCGGCGCGAGAGCTCGAGAAAATCGTAGGCCTGCATGACCATGTAGTTGAACTCGAGCAGCGTGAGCGGCTGCTCCCGTTCGAGCCGCAGCCTGACGGAATCGAAGGCCAGCATGCGGTTGATCGTGAAGTGGGTACCGAAGTCACGCAGGAAGGGGATATAGGCGAGGCCGTCGAGCCATTCGGCATTGTCGACCAAGAGGCCACGGCGGCCGTCCACCTCCACGAACTTCTCCAGGCAACGGCGAATGCCGGCCTTGTTGGCGTCGATCTGCGCATCACTCAACAGCGGGCGGCTCTCGTCACGAAACGAAGGATCGCCGACCTTGGTGGTTCCGCCGCCGACGAGCGCGATGGGTCTATGGCCGGTTCGCTGCAGCAGGCGCAGCATCATGATCGAGACCAGATGGCCGATGTGCAGGCTGTCCGCCGTGCAGTCGAAGCCGACATAGGCCGTGATCGACGCTTCGGTGGCTGCCGCATCGAGAGCTTCGCCGTCCGTGCACTGATGGATGTAGCCGCGCTCGTTCAGCGTGCGCAGCAGCTCCGAATTGAAGCTCATGGGGTCGTGTCCCGAAGACGCCTCGAGAGGCCGATGGCGGTTCAGCCCGCAGCGGCGTGCGCCGCCTGGGGCTTGAGGCGCTTGTCGAGATAGCTCTCACACAGTTCCTCGAGTTCGGCCAGGTGCTTGCCGAACACGTGGTCGGCCTGGTCGACCTGATGGAAGTCGATCGCGATGCCGCGTTGCTGCGAGAGCTTGGTGACCAGCTTGGTGACCGATTCCGTCGGTGTGACGGAATCGCGCTCGCCGTGCACGATGAGCCCGGAGGACGGGCAGGGAGCGAGGAAGGTGAAATCGTACATGTTGGCCGGCAGGCTGGCACACATGAAGCCGTGGATTTCCGGTCGGCGCATCAGCAGTTGCATGGCGATCCAGGCGCCGAAGGAAAAACCCGCGACCCAGGCCACGTTCGAGTTGGGATTGTGGCTCTGCATCCAGTCGAGCGCGGAGGCGGCGTCGCGCAATTCGCCCTGCCCATGATCGAACATACCCTGGCTGCGTCCGACACCGCGGAAATTGAAGCGCAGGCAGGAGAAGCCGCGCCGCTGGAACATGCGGAACATGGAATGGACGACACGATTGTTCATCGTCCCGCCATATTGCGGGTGGGGATGGAGGATGATCGCCAACGGCGCGTTGGGTCCCTCGCCGTGCACGTAGCGCCCTTCCAGGCGTCCGTCGGAACCTGGGAAGATGACCTCGGGCATGCCGTTCGTTCTCCATCAACGCATCCGTTCGAGCGGTGGCGAATCCGTCTCGACGTCCGATGCCGTTTCCCCGCCGCAGTTCGTTCGCGCCTCGCACCGGTGCAGGCCCGACCCACGCTGCCGTCTCGGACGGTGCCTGGCCGATGCACGCACCGGGAATTGACCCTTTGGGACCGTTAGCTATATGTCACCTGCGCATCTGTTTGTCGGGACGCCCGAAACGATCGGCACACCTCGATGTGACTCGCGCGGAGGTGATTTGCTCGCGGCAGGTGACTGGGCGCAAAAGCATATATCGCACCGGAGACGCCATGTTCAAGAGTTTCAAGGACGATGTGCAGGCGGCAATGAGCCGCGATCCGGCGGCCCGCTCGACCTTGGAAATCCTGCTCTGCTACCCGGGCCTGCACGCCATCCTCTTCCATCGCGTGGCGCATGCGCTCTGGCTCCGTAAATGGCATCTGCTCGCCCGATTCCTCTCCCAGGTGAGCCGCTTTCTGACCGGGATCGAGATTCATCCGGGCGCCGTCGTCGGCAGGCGTTTCTTCATCGATCACGGCATGGGCATCGTGATCGGCGAAACCGCGGAGATCGGTGACGACGTGACGCTCTATCAGGGCGTCACGCTGGGCGGTGTCAGTTCGAGCCGCGGCAAGCGTCATCCGACGCTGCACGACGGGGTGGTCGTCGGCGCCGGGGCCGCGGTGCTCGGACCGTTCACTGTCGGGCGGTGCGCACGGATCGGCTCGAATGCCGTGGTCCTGAAGGAGGTGCCGCCTTGCACGACGGTCGTGGGCGTGCCGGCGCACGCCACCGGGCCGCGCGCGGTCGACGCGGGCGACCCGCTCTTCGCCGCCTACGGCACGACGCCGGGTGAAACGGCCGACCCGATCCTGCGCGCGCTGGACCGGCTCGCCGCCCGCGTCGACGAACTCGAAGCCAAGGAAGCAGGGCGCGCGAGAGGCGACACGGCGGAGGACGCGGAGGCGAACGTCCGCACGCTTCAGCGTGTCGGCGGCTGCCCCTGAAGGTGGGGCCCGGCCGCACCTATCTCGATCACAATGCGAGCTCACCGCTGAGACCGGCCGCAAAGACGGCCATTCTCGCCGCGGCCGATCTCGACGGCAATCCGACCTCCATCCACGCCGAGGGCCGCGCCTGCCGGAGATGCCTCGAGCGTGGACGGCAAGTGGTGGCGAGTGCCGTCGGCGCCGAGCCGGACGGCGTGATCTTCACCAGCGGCGCCACCGAAGCCAACGACCTCGCCTGCAACCAGACGAGGGGCACCATGCTCGCTTCGGCCGTCGAGCATCCGTCCGTGCTCGAGGCGCGAGGTTGTGAGCGACTGCCGGTGGACCCATCCGGCCGGCTCGACTTGGCTGCATTGGAACGACGGTTGCGATCGGGTGATGTCGATCTCGTGGCGCTGATGGCCGCCAACAACGAGACCGGCGTGGTGCAGCCCGTAGCCGAGGCGGCACGATTGGCGCGACGCCACGGCGCCGTGCTGCACGTCGATGCGGTGCAGGTGCTCGGACGCATGCCCCTGTCGCTCGCGGCACTCGGTGCGGACACGATCGCCCTTTCGGCTCACAAGATCGGAGGGCCCAAGGGTGTGGGCGCGCTGGTTCATGCATCCGGTGTGGCCGTGCGCGCGCGACTGAGGGGCGGCGGACAGGAACATCGGCTGCGGGCGGGAACGGAAAATCTCATCGGCATCGCCAGCTTCGCCGCGGCGATCGAAGCGATCGCGGCGGACGAGGCGCCGCGGATCGACGCGTTGCGCCGGCGGCTGGAAGCGGCGGTCGATGTCGGCATCGTCGTCGGCGGAGGTGCGGCTCGTCTTTGCAGCACCGTGGCCCTTGCTCTGCCGGGGATGGACGCGGCGAGCCAGGTGATGGCGCTCGATCTCGATGGCATCGCCGTGAGTGCGGGTGCCGCCTGCAGCTCGGGAAAGGTCGAGCGCTCGCACGTGTTGAGCGCTATGGGTCTGCCGGACGAGATCGTGCGTTCGACCATCCGCGTCAGTCTGGGCTGGAACACGACCGAGGCCGACGTCGATCGCTTCGTGGCGGCCTGGCTGCGATTGCGGCGGCGCGTTCGTTCGGCCGGTCGAGCGGTCTCCGTCTAGCGC
Organism: Geminicoccaceae bacterium; assembly: GCA_020446525.1. Lineage (GTDB taxonomy): Bacteria > Pseudomonadota > Alphaproteobacteria > Geminicoccales > Geminicoccaceae > JAGREO01. Next base: position 33,544 of record JAGREO010000107.1, read on the forward strand.
TTCGACGGCACCGGTACTACCAGCGCAGGGCGGCGGTGTGCACCGGTGCATCCCAGAGCTGCCGCATCTCCTCGTCGAGCCGGGTCAGTGTCAGCGAGCAACCGGCCATCTCCAGCGACGTGCAGTAATTGCCGACCAGCGTGCGGGCGATCTCGATGTCCCGGTCGTCGAGCCAGCGTGCCGCGGCGTCGAACATCAGATGGAGTTCCATCGCAGGCGTGCCGCCGAAGCCGTTGACGAGCAGCAGCACCTCGTCGTTCTTCGCGGCCTCGAGGTCGCCCGCGATCGCCTCGAGCATCGTCGAGACGATGGCATCGGCCGGGCGCAGGGGCACGCGCTCGCGCCCAGGCTCGCCGTGGATGCCCACGCCCATCTCCAACTCGTCGTCGCCGAGCGTGAAGGTGGGCTCGCCGGCCGCGGGTACGGTGCAACTGGTCAGCGCCACACCCATCGAACGCGTGTTCTCGACCACCTTCTCCGCCAGCGCGCGCAGATCGTCGAGGGCACGGCCTTCCTCGGCCGCGGCGCCGACGATCTTCTCGACGATCACCGTGCCGGCGACGCCGCGTCGGCCGCTGGTCCAAGTCGAATCACGGACCGCCACGTCGTCGTCGACCAGCACGCTCGCATGGCCGCCGTCGCAGATCTCGGCCGCCATCTCGAAATTCATCACGTCGCCCTCGTAATTCTTGACGATGAAGAGCACGCCGGCACCGGAATCGACGGCTCGAGCCGCCGTGGTCATCTGGTCGGGCGTGGGCGAGGTGAAGACGGCGCCGGGGCAGGCGGCGTCGAGCATGCCGCGGCCGACATAACCCGCGTGCAGCGGTTCGTGACCGGATCCTCCGCCCGAGATCAGCGCGACCTTGCCCGCCGGTGTGCGCGCGCTGCGGGCGATGAACAGGGGATCGTCGTGCATCCGCACGATATCGGCGTGCGCCCGCGCGAAGCCCCTGAGCGATTCCTGCAGAACGTGATCCGGTGCATTGATCAGTTTCTTCATGGTTCGTGCCCTTCCTGCGCGACGGGTGGCTCTTCGATCGATCGTCTCATGGCTGTTCGCGTACCGCCTGCCTGACGGCCGCCAGACGGGCCGATGCCACCGAGAACTTGTCCAGACCCAGATCGAGCAGTGTCGGCAGAGCCTGGGGGTCGGCGGCGACCTCACCGCACAGGCTCACCTCGATGCCGCGCCGGGCGCCTGCTTCGACCACCATGCGCAGCGCTCGGGTCACGGCCGGATGCAGCGGATCGAGCAGATCCGCCACCGGGCCCGCTGCATCGCGTGCGGCCGCCATCACATATTGCGTCAAATCGTTGGAGCCGATCGAGAAGAAGTCGGCCTCGAGCGTGTCGGTGGTGAGGGCAGCCGCCGGCGTCTCGATCATGATGCCGATCGGCGGCAGAGTGGCGCTTTGACCTTCGCCGAACAATTCCTTCAGACACGCGTCGGCGAGCCTGCGGGTCGCGTCGATTTCTGTCTGAGTCGTCACCATCGGCAGCATCACCCGCAGCGGTCCCTCCGTCGCCGCGCGCAACAGGGCACGCCATTGCAGGCGAAAGACCGCAGGGCGCGCCAGCATCAAACGGATGCCGCGCAGGCCCAAGAAAGGGTTCCGCTCCACCGGTTGATCGAGGCCTTGGAACGGCTTGTCGCCGCCGATGTCGAGCGTGCGGACGGTGAGCGGCTTGCTCTCCAGCCTCTGAAGCAGGCTGCGATAGACGCGATATTGCGCTTCCTCGTCGTGCAGCAGATCGCCGCTCTCGAACGTCAGTTCCGTGCGCAGCAGTCCAATGCCGTCGCTGGAGCGCAAGAGCGCGTCCGGCACGCGCGCCGGATCCTCGACGTTGATCTTCACCTCGATGCGCCGGCCGCTTCGTGTCACGGCAGGCTCGTCGATCATCGCTGCGGCGCGTTCGCGCGCGCCCGTCGCGATGCTGTGGTGACGCATTGCCTCGGCCGTTTCCTCGGCATCCGGGCCGACCTTCAGGCAGCCTTCGTGCAGCACCGCCTGGGTGTCGGTGACGATCACCCGGCCGAGCTCGACGGCCATCGGCAGCGAGCGTGCGCGCGCGAGCATGGCGACGTGGCCCGCGGCACTGCCCCGGCGCAGGGCGATACCCGCGATCGCCCTCTCGATCTCCAAAAACCGCGATGGTGGAAGATCATCGGCAACGACGATGCAGCCCGTTGGAAGGGCATCAGCTCGTTCACCGCCGCCGCTCAAGGCTCTCGCGACACGCACCTCGAGATCGCGCAGATCGCTGGCACGGGCGCGAAAATAATCGTCGGTTTCAGCCTCGAAGGGTGCGATCTGCTCGGCCATTGTTGCACGCCATGCCTCGGGTGCCGTCAGCCCTTCATCGATCCGGGCAATGGCTTCTTCGAGCAGGATCTCGTCTTCGAGAAAGGCGATCTGGAATTCCAGAATCTCGGCCGCGTCCTGCGATGAAGTGGCGGCGATCCGCCGAAGATCACCGATTGCGTGTCCGACGGCCGTCCGCAATGCTGGCGCGCCGCCATCGATCTCGGACCCGTTCACCGGCCATTCATCCAGACTCGCCAGCGGGCCGATGGCCCATCCGGGTGCGGCGGTGCGTCCGCGAAAGATCGCCTCAGCCATCCGCGGCGTCCGGCTCTTCGGCGAAATCGCGCACCACCAGATCGGCCAGTGCCGCGACGGCTTCCTGCGCGTCGTCACCCTCGGCGGTGATCTCCAGCAACGTGCCGGTCTTGAGCTTCAGGCCCAGCACCTTGACGATGCTCTTGGCGTCGACCGGTGCACCGTCCGGCAATCCGCGCACGGTGAGCGCCGATTCAAAGCTCTTGGCCCGTTTCATCAGAGCGACCGCCGGCCGTGCGTGCAGGCCGACCTTGTGCGTGATGCGGACGGTGCGGGTCGCGGCGCTCATCCATACGCCTCGGCTTCGGCGATTACCTCCTCCAGCGTGCCCCCGGTGAAGGCGACCGTCGCACCGATGACCGCACCCTCGACGATCGGTGCGGCGGCGATGCGCACCTTCGCCGCACGCTCCGCCCCGAGCAACTCGATCGCGACGTCGGTATTCATCTCCGCACCGCCGAGATCGACGAAGACCGCGACGCCGTCCTCGTTCCAGACCTCCTCGATGGCCGTCTTGATCTTCTCCGTATCGGTGCCGAGGCCGCCGCCCGCGTCACCGCCGGTGAACGCGAGGGCGATGTCGCCGGCCATCTGCCGCACCATCTGGGCCAGACCCTCGGCGATCAGCGGCGAGTGCGATACGAGGACGACGCCGACACTCATCGGGCATCGCCCTGCTCGATCACGTCGAGCACGGCATGGATCAGCAGCCGTGCCGACGTCGCACCCGGATCGCAGTGACCGATGGAGCGCTCGCCCAGAAACGAGGCACGTCCGCGTGTGGCCTTCATCGGCCCGGTCGCTTCGCGCGCCTCGTCGGCGATGCGCCGCAGGTCGCCCGCGCGGCCCTCGGCCAGCGCCTCGCTGACGGGCACCAGAACGTCGAGCATCGTCTTGGCGCCGACATCCGATTTGCCGCGCTTTCTTACCGCCGCGACACCGGCTTCGACCTGGCTTGCAACATCGACGCCCTCCTCCGCCGCTTTGGCCATCCCGAGAAGAAAGCTGCCGTAGAGCGCACCGGAAGCGCCGCCGACCTTCGAGACGAGCACCTTGCCGGCCTCTTGCAGCGCCTTCGGCCATGGCAGTTCGGCGATCGCGTCCTTCTCCGCCAGCAACACATCGAAGCCGCGCTCGAGATTGATGCCGTGATCGCCGTCGCCGATCGCGCGGTCGAGTTCCGTCAGAACTTCGGCGTGGCCGGCGATCGTCGCATGGCATCGCTCGATCAGCGAGGCGATCATGGCGGTGTTCCCTCAGGCGGCCTTGCGTGCTCCTTCGCCGATCGGCAGGCGCTGGCGGACCAGGGTCGTCCAGAAGGAACAGCCCCAGGCGATCGCCTCGTCGTCGAAATCATAGGCCGGATGATGGCAGGCCGGCGTGTCGCCATTGCCGACGAAGAGAAAAGCGCCCGGCTTCTCCAGAAGCATGAAGGCGAAATCCTCGCCGCCCATGCTCGAATCATAATCCGGATCGACCCGTTCGGCGCCGGCCACGGTCACGGCCGCCTCGACCGCGTGCGACGCCTGCTCGGGATGGTTCACCGTCGGCGGGTAGTGGCGGACATAATCGAGCGTGCCCCTGGCTTCGAAGGCTTCGGCGATGTGCTCGACCATGCGCTGGAGCCGCCGTTCGACATCGTTGCGCACCTCCTCGTCGAGCGTGCGCACCGTGCCGTTGAGGCGGACGGCGGGGGCGATCACGTTGAAGGCATCGCCCGCATGAATGGTGGTGATCGAGACCACGGCCGACTGCCTCGGATCGACGGTGCGCGAGACGATTGACTGGACCGCCTGCACCAGTGCCGAGGTCACCACGATCGGATCGGTGGTCAGGTGCGGAAAGGCCGCGTGGCCGCCCTTGCCCTCGATGGTGATGGTGATCTCGTCGACCGAGCCCATCACCGCCTTGGGCGGCACGGCGAACTGGCCGATCGGCAGGCCCGGCTTGTTGTGGATGCCGTAGACCTCGTCGACCGGAAAGCGCTCGAAAAGGCCGTCATCGATCATCGCCTTGGCCCCGGCGCCGCCTTCCTCGGCCGGCTGGAAGAAGAGATAGACGGTGCCGTCGAAACCGCGGCTCTCGGCCAGCCCCTTGGCAGCACCCAGCAGCATCGTCGTATGCCCGTCATGGCCGCAGGCGTGCATCTTGCCCGGTATCGTGGAGGACCAGGGCTTGTCCGAGGTCTCGACGATCGGCAGCGCGTCCATGTCGGCGCGCAGGCCGATGGCGCGGCCCGACGTCGATTGCTGGCCGCGGATGACGCCCACCACACCGGTTCGGCCGATGCCCCGATGGACCTCGTCGCAGCCGGCCGCCTCGAGCGCCTCGGCGACCCGGGCGGCCGTCCGCTCGACATCGTAGAGCAGTTCCGGATTGCGGTGCAGATCGCGGCGGAATTCGGTCAGTTCGTCGACGTGCTGCGCCACCCAGTTCTCGATCGCCATCCTCTTCAGTCTCCCTTCTCGTTCTTCATCGAATAGCGGAAGTTGCACCGATCGGCGCCCTTCATGATCGTCTGGGTGCGGCTCAACTCCATCTTCGGATTGTAGCCGATGCAGAAATCACCGTCGCGATTGCAGGAGAGCAGATCGCCGATGTGACCGAGCCCCATCTCCTTGTACATTTCCGCATAGAGGCAGCGTTTGACGTCGAATTCCAGCTTCGTCTCGTCGGCGGCGATCATGTCGATCTTCAGGGCATCGCCCTTGGTCCAGAGCGGCATGATCGCACGGAAGTCCTCGAACCCGGGCTCGCGGCCCAGATCGTCGGCCAGCGCCTTGCCGTGCTCGATCGCGGCACGGCTGACCGCCTCACCGACGACGGCGCGGGCCTCCTCCGTGCCCGATCGGCGCTCGATCGTCTCGTAGACGTGCTTGAGCAGCTGCGCCTCGATGCGCCGCCGTTGCAGGATGGGCATGTCGTTCAAGGCGGGTCTCCGTTCAGTCGAGCGCGATCTCGCGCCGGTCCTGCCGGCGCAGCCAGGCGAGATAATAGGGCGCCACGCGGCGAGCGATCCTGTGCATCGGCAGCGGTCGCGGCTCGCTCAGCGGCAGGGCCAGTTCGTCGAGTCTGGTTCCGGTCGCCGCCAGCGCCAGCTCACGGCCGAGCGAGATCGAGAGCGCCACGCCGCGGCCGTTGCAGCCGGTCCAGGCCCAGAGGTCGGACCCGAGACGATGGACCACCGGAAAGCGATCCCAGGTCATGCCGACATAGCCGTTCCAGACGTACTCGAAGCGCTGCTCGCCGATCTCCGGGAAGGCCTGCGCCAGCCGCCTGGAGGCGCGCGCCTGCACCCGCGCCGCGGCGTCGTGGGTGCCGAGGATCGCCGCACCGGTGACGAGGCGATTGCGGGCGTCGTAGCGAAAGAAGCGCAGATCGCCGCTGGTGTCGGAGACCGCCTGGCGACCGGGTATGATCGTCGCCCGCAGATTGTCGCCCAAAGGCGCCGTCGCCATCTGCCAGGAGCGCACCGGCACGACCGCGCGGGCCATGCGGTCGACCACGTCCGTCGCCAGGCCTTCGGCCACGTCGAGCGTGTAGGCGTTGGTCGCCAGGATGGCGGCCCGGGCGCGAAGGGCGCCTCGGGGGGTGGTCAGTCGCCAGCGATCGCCCTGGCGTTCCCAGCCGGTCACCGGCGTCGCTTCGTGGAGCGTCACGCCCCGGCGTGTGCAGGCTTCGGCCAAGCCGCGTGCGAGCGCCAAGGGATTGATATGGCCGCCGGTGGGGTTGAACATCCCGCCGTACCAGAAGCGGCTGCCGAGCATGCGCCCGGCACCTTCGGCATCGAGCAACTCCGCCGGAAAGCCGAAACGGCGCCAGGCCTCCACCCGCTTTTCGCTCAGCCGCACGCGGCCCGGCGAGTGGGCCGGCTGGAACCAGCCGTTCTGTTCGGCTTCGCAGTCGATCTTCTCATCCGCGGCCGTGCGGAAGAGATAGTCGGCACTCTCGCCGATCAGCCGGACGAGCCGCTCGCCGGCGTCGCCGTGGCGGGCGACGATGGCGTCCGGCTCGGCTGCCGTCAGCGTCGGGATCACCTGACCGTTGTTGCGACCCGAAGCACCCCAGCCGGCCTGCTCGGCCTCGAGCAGGGTGACCTTCTCACCCCGCCGTGCCAAATGCAGCGCCGCCGAAAGCCCCGTGAAGCCGCCGCCGACCACCGCGATGTCGGTCTCGGCCTCGCCTTCGAGCGGAGCGGCCGGAGTACGCTCGGGGGTAATCGCGGCCCAGAGTGACGGTGGCATGGGTGACGGCTGCATGCTCATGCGGCACACTCCCTTGCCGCCTCGTGCGGCATCCAGAACCAGCGCAAGGCTTCCGCTTCCGGATCGAAGCCGGCGGGCTCGGCCTGGATAGAGGCCGCCTGCCGTACCAGATCCTCGGCCTCGCGCATGCACGACGCGAAGTCGGGCGGTGGCGGGGCATCGGCCGAAGCCCAGTCCCAGAAGCCATCGAGCGTCAGCGGGTCGTCCGCCGTCCCCGCCCGTGCCCGCCAGACGCCGCTTTGCGCGTCGAGCGTATAGAGCGGCAGCAGTGCGAGACCGTGGCGGGCGATGAAGCGGACGGCGTCGGCGATATGATCGACCCGCGCTTCGTCGAAGAAGTAGTTCACGCCGAGCCGCGCCCAGCCCGGTCTGAAGGCGGAGAGGCCGCGCTCGACCGCCCGCTCGTGCGCCGCCGCACGGCCGGAATCGATGCCCAGGAGCGAATGACCGTAGGGGCCGGCGCAGGAGCAGCCGCCGCGCGCCTGGATGCCGAAGAGATCGTTGAGCAGGGCGACGACGTAATTGTGGTGCAACAGCTTCGCGCCCGCGCGGATGTTGAAGGAGAAAATGCCGAGCCGCGGCTGGTCCGGCGGTCCGAGCAGCTCGATCGCCGGTTCCTGCGCCAGAGCGTCGAGCAGGCGCCTCGAGAGCCGTTCCTCCAGTTGCTGCACCCGCTCGGCACCAATCGCGTTCTTGATCGCCATGACCATGCCGGCGCGGATGTTCTCGACGATGCCCGGCGTGCCGGCCTCCTCGCGCCGCTCGGGGTCCTTGACGTAGGTCTGATGGTCCTCGGTCACATAGGAGACGGTGCCACCGCCGGCGACGGTCGGCACGGCGCAATCGAGCATCGCCCGGTCGGCGACGAGGATGCCCGAGGCGCCGGGTCCTCCGACGAACTTGTGCGAGGAGATGAAGGCCGCGTCGATGCGATCGCCGGCACCCGGAGCGCTCTCGCACATCCGAATCGGCACATAGGGACCGGCGGCGGCGAAATCGCAGACGAAGCGCGCGCCGTGGCGGTGCAGCAGAACTGCGACGCTCGTGAGGTCGGTGCGCACGCCGGTGACGTTGGAGGCGGCGGAGAAGGCACCGATGCGCAGCTTGTGTCGGGCGGGCTCCTTCAGCGCCCGCTCCAGACTTGCGAGGCAGATACCGCCTTTGGCATCGAGCGGGATGCGCACGAGCTCTACCGCGGCTTCGCGCCAGGGCAGGTCGTTGGAATGATGCTCATAGGGTCCGACGAAGACCACGGCCTTGGGTCTGTCTTCCGAACGTTCGGCCAGACCCAGTGCCCGCACCAGCTTGTCGGCCGCCGCAGTGGCGCCGGTGCCGCAGAAGATGACGGCATGGTCATCGTCGGCGCCGACACCTTCGCGCACCGCCCGCCGCGCCGCCTCGCGCAGCCGCGTCGTGCGCCGGCCGGTGTGCGAGGTTTCGGTGTGGGTGTTGCCATAGGTCGGCAGGACGGCGCGGCGGATGGCGTCCTCGACGAAATCGAGCGAACGGCCCGAGGCGACGTAATCGGCATAGATAAGCGGCCGCGGGCCGAAGGGGCCGTGGATGGCCTCGCCGTCGCCGATCACCGCCTCGCGGATGCGCTCGACCGTGAGCTTCATGCGGCATCCTCCCCCTCGAGCACGGGCGGCGTCCAGTCGCGTCCCGGAATCGAGGCCAAGAGCTTCTTGGTGTAGCCGTGCTCGGGCGCGCCGAACAGTTTCGCCGTCGGTCCGATCTCGACGATCCGGCCCTTTTCCATCACCGCCACCCTGTCGCAGAGCTGGGCCGCTACGCGCAGATCGTGGGTGACGAACAGGAGCGAGAGATGCAGCCGGTCGCGAAGATCGGCCAGCAGCCGCAGCACCTGCGCCTGTACCGAGACGTCGAGCGCGGAGACCGGCTCGTCGGCCACCAGGATCTTGGGCTCGAGCGCCAGGGCGCGGGCGATGCCGATGCGCTGGCGCTGACCGCCCGAGAATTCGTGCGGGTAGCGGTCGGCCGCGGCCGGACTGAGCTCGACCAGCTCCAGCAGCTCGCGCGCTCGCTCGCGTGCCTGCGCCCTGGGCGTGCCGTGGACGATCGGACCCTGGGCGATCAGGTCCACGACCCGCTTGCGCGGATTGAGCGAAGCCATCGGATCCTGAAAGACCATCTGCACGTCGCGGCGCATCGCCCGCAGCCGGGCACGGCTGGCCTCGAGGATATCGTCGCCGTCGATCACCACCCGGCCGTCGTCGGCCTCGATCAGCCGGGTGACGCAGCGCGAGACCGTGGTCTTGCCCGAGCCGCTCTCGCCGACCACCCCCAGCGTCTCGCCGCGCCTCAGAGCGAAAGAGACGTCGTCGACCGCCTTGACCGCCTGCCGACGCCCGCTGAAGAAGCCGCCGCGTGCGGCGAAGGTCTTGATCAGCCCCTCGACCTCGAGCACCACCGGGGCCGCATCGAGCGCCTTGGCCGGTGGCGGCTCGAGCGCCGGCACCGAGGCGATCAGCGCGCGGGTATAGGCGTGCCGCGGCCGATTGAGCACCTCGGTCGCCGAGCCCTGCTCGACTAGCACCCCCTCGCGCAGCACCGCCACCCGATCGGCGATCTCGGCCACCACGCCGAAATCGTGGGTGATGAAGAGGATGCCCGAGCCCATCTCCTCCTGCAGCTCGCGGATCAGCTTGAGGATCTGGAGCTGGGTGGTGACGTCGAGCGCAGTGGTCGGCTCGTCGGCGATCACCAGCTTCGGCTGGAGGGCGAGCGCCATGGCGATCATCACCCGCTGTCGCTGGCCGCCCGAGACCTGATGCGGATAGGCGTTCACCGTGGAGGCGGGATCGGGGATGTGGACGTGCTCGAGCAGCTCGATCGCCCGTGTCCGCCGGGCTTTGCGGCGAAGGTCCGTGTGCAGCTTCAGGACCTCGTCGATCTGCCAGCCGACCGTCTTTTGCGGGTTCAGGGCGGTCATCGGCTCCTGAAAGATCATGCCGATACGATCGCCGCGGATCTGGCGCATCTGCCGCTCGCTCAGCTTCGCCAGATCCTGCCCCTCGAAGTGGATCGTGCCGCCGGTCATGCGCACGGCGGGTTCCGGCAGAAGCCGCATGACCGCACCAGCCGCCAGCGACTTGCCCGAGCCGCTCTCGCCCACCAGACAGACGATTTCGCCAGCGCGCACGGTAAGATCGAGACCTTCGAGCGCGAGCGGCCGGTCGGCGCCCGGGGGCAGGGCGATGCGCAGACCTTCGATCTCGAGGATCGGCCGATCGGCGGCGTCTTCGCTCATCCCTTCTTCTGCCGCGGGTTGAGCGCTTCGTTCAGGCCCTCGCCGAGGAGCGAGAAGGAGAGCACGGTCAGCAGAATGGCGATGCCGGGGATGGCGGCGCAGTACCAGGCCGTGCGCAGCACGTTGCGGCCCTGCCCGATCATGTTGCCCCAGCTCGCATAGTTCGGGTCGCCCAGGCCCAGGAAGGCCAGCGCACTCTCGAGCAGGATCGAGACGGCCATGACGATCGAGGCGAAGACGATCACCGGCGGCAGGGCGTTGGGCAGGATCTCCTTGAAGATGATCGCCGTGTCGCCGAGCCCCAGATTGCGCACCGCCTCGACGAACTCACGGCTGCGCAGCGACATGAACTCGGCCCGCACCAGCCGTGCCGGTGCGGTCCAGGAGACGATGCCGACCGCCAGGATGATGTTGTCGATCGAGGGGCCGAGGATCGCCACCAGCGCCAGCAGCAGGACGAAGTTGGGCACCGTCTGCACAGCCTCGGTGACGCGCATCAGCACGTCGTCGACCCAGCCGCCGAAATAGCCGGCGATCGAGCCGACGACGATGCCGATGCCGATGGCGATCAGCGTCGCCACCACCCCGATCAGCAGCGAGATGCGCGCGCCGTGAAAGATGCCGGCCAGGATGTCGCGGCCGAGCTGGTCGGTCCCGAGCGGCACCGACCAGTCCTGGAACGGCCAGGTCAGCGGCTCGCCGGCACGCCGCAGCGGATCGTCCGGCTCGATCAGGCCGGCGGTGAGCGCCATGAGGATGATCACACCCAGCAACACGAGGCCCAGCACCGCAGCACGGTTTCGGCGATAGCGGCGCCAGAAGACCCGGAGCCGGCCTTCGTCGCGCGCCTGGAGCTTCGCCGAGGGGAGGATGGTATCGGGCTCTCTCATCGAAGCTCGATCCGGCTGTCCAGCCGGGCATAGACGAGATCGGTGAGAAAATTCACGACCAGCACGACGACGGCGCTCAGAAAGATGATGCCCATGAGGGTGTTCATGTCGCGCTGGACGACCGACTGATAGGCGAGCTGGCCTAGGCCCGGGATGGTGAAGATGGTCTCGACCACGACCGAGCCGCCGAGCACGGTGGAGAATTGCAGGCCCAGGAGGGTCACCACCGGCAGGAGTGCGTTGCGCATGATGTGGTGGAACATCAGCCGCGTCTCGCCGGCCCCCTTGGCCCGGGCGGTTCGGACATAATCCTGCTCGGCGGTCTCCAGCACGCTGGCCCGCATCAGCCGGAGATAGAGGGCCAGATAGATGAGCGAGAGTGCCGCCGTCGGCATCACCAGATGCAGGGCCACGTCGATCACATAGTCGAGGCCGCTGTAGAAGGCGGCGATGGTCTCGATCCCGCCGGCCGGCAGCCAGCCGAGCTTGACCGAGAAGAGCACGATCATCATCAGGCCGAGAAAGAAGGAGGGTGTCGAGTAGAAGACCAGCCCCAGCGTGGAGATGACATTGTCGGTGAGCGAGTAGGCGCGCCTCGCGGCGATCGCCCCCAGCGCCACGCCGATCGTGAAGGCGAAGAAGAGCGAGGTCGCCATCAACAGCAGCGTCACGCCGAGCCGGTCCATGAGCACGGCCGAGACCGGCTGCTCGTAGACGAAAGACCAGCCGAAATCGAACTGGAAGAGCTTGAGCATGTAGCGCCAGAGCTGCACCCAGACCGGCTGGTCGAGGCCGTATTCGGCGCGCAGCCGGGCGATGAACTGGGCGTCGGCGCCGCCCATGTCGCCGACCAGCGCATCCACCGTGTCGCCCGGGGCGAGCTGCAGCAGGAGGAAGGTGCCGACGGTGATCAGAAGGATCACCGGCACCGCCTGCAGCAGCCGCCTCAGACCGTAGCGCAGCAGCTTCATCGTTCAGCCGCCGCTGCCCGCCATCGCGCTACTGCTCGATCCAGGTGTCGTACCACGAGGAGGAGACCCAGCGCGGATTGTTGTGGCTGTTGTGGACCTTCTTGCTGGTCACGGAAATGAAAGGATGCTCGATGGCGAAGATGATCGGCAGCACCTCCATCGAATAGCGCTGGATCTCGTGATACATCTCCGCGCGCTTCTCAGGATCGAGTTCAGAGGCGGCGACGTCGATCATCGTGTCCAGATCGGTGTCCTTGTAGCCGAACTGGTTGGACCAGGGCGTGCCCACCGGTGCCCCGCTCCTGAGCCAGACCATGGTCGAGACGGCCGGATCGGCGCGGAACTGATGCCAGCCATTGGCGGTGTCGAAATCGTGATCGCGATAGACGCCGTTGAGGAAGCCCGGCGCGTCGTTGGTCTCGAGCGTCACCTCGATCCCGACCTCACGCAGCGCCTGGGCGATATACTCGCCCCAGAGCTGGGTATATTCGCCCCAGGGTGCGGGCCGGTGCTTGAAACGCAGCCGCACGCCGTCGGCATCCGGCGTGTAGCCGGCCTCGTCCAGAAGCGCCTTGGCCTTCTCCGGGTCGTAGTCGTAGGTCGGCACGTCGTCGGTATAGTTGGCGCCGCCCGTCGACGGGATCGGCCCGCGGCCGGGCTTGGCGAAGCCGCGCATGATGTTCTGAATTGCGAAATCGATGTCGAGCGCGTGGTAGATCGCCTTGCGCACGCGCAGATCGGCCAAGGCCGGGTTGCGGTGGTTGAACTCGACCGTCGAGTGGGCGACGTTGTTCTCATAGCCCTTGGTGCCGACCATGAAGCGGTCGTCCTTGGAGAGCCGGACGATGTCGTCGGTCGAGATGCCGAGGAAGGTCGAGATGTGCACTTCGCCGGCCTCGAGTGCCGCCGCCGCCGCCGACTTGTCGGTGATGAAGCGCCAGACGATCCGGTCGAGATAGGGGAACTCCTCGCCGCGCCAGTAATTCTCGTTGCGCTCGGCCATGACGTACTGGCCGCGCTGATATTCGACGAACTTGAATGGCCCGGTGCCGACCGGTGCCGTATTGTAGTCGTTCTTGAGGATGTCGGTGCCCTCGTAGAGATGCTTGGGCATCGGGTGGCCGAGATCGGGCATCGCCGCGACGAAGAGATTGAGCGGCATCGGCTGGCTGTAGCGGAAGACCGCGGTGTGCTCGTCCGGGCAGTCGACCGCGTCCAGATATTGCTGCAGCGTGGAGGAGTAGTTCAGCAGCTCCTTCCACATGTTCATGGCGGTGAACGACACGTCCTCGCAGCCGAAGGGCTCGCCGTCGTGCCACTCGACGCCCTCGCGCAGCTTGACCGTGATGGTCTTGCCGTCCTCGGAGGACGACCACTCGGTCGCCAGCACCGGCACGTACTCTTCATAAGTGCGGTCGATCAGCGGCTCGACGATCTTGCCGGTGATATTGTAGACGCCGGTCGATGCGCGCAGGGCCGGATTGAGGATGCGCTGCTCGGACGACATCTGCACCACCAGCGTGCCGCCGCGCTGAACATCGCCGTCGTCCGGCGAGCCGTCCTGCGCCCATGCATGGCCGAGCAGGGCGGGCAGGGCCGCGGTGGTGCCGAGAAGGGCCGTCGCGATCAAGCGTCTCATCGTGCGTCTTCCTCCCGAGGTGCGCGCCGTCGGGCGCAAGTGAGCCCCAGCACGCTTCCATGTCAACGGCGATTGCCTTGCGGCTCCGGGCGTGGGAGGAAGATGCGAGGTTCGCAAGGTGGCATGCAGGAGGAACGCATCGTGACGCAGCATCCAGTCAAAGGAGTCGATCACGTCTTCCTCCTCGTCGAGGATCTCGATCGCAGTCGCGACCAGTTCGCGCGGCTCGGCTTCACCGTATCGCCGCGCGGGCTGCACAGCGCGCACAAGGGCACGGCCAACCACACCATCATGTTCGAGCACGACTATCTCGAGCTGCTCGGCATCGTCGCCGAAACCGAGGCCAACGCCTCGCGCCGGGCGATGATCGAAAAGGGCGGGGAGGGCCTCTATGCCGTCGCCTGCCGGATCGACGACGCGGCACGGGCCGAGCGGGAGCTGAAGGCGCTGGGCGTGGGGGTGGGTGAGCCGAGCGACTTCCAGCGGCCGGTGCCGCGGCCGGACGGAAGCGAAGGCGTCGCCGCCTTCTCGACGCTGATGTTCGAGCCGAGCGAAGTTCCGATCGGCATTTCCTTCATGTGCCAGCACCGCACCCGCGAAATGGTCTGGCTGCCCGAGCTGCTCGATCATCCCAACGGCGCCGTCGCTCTGGCGGGTCTGGTGGCGTCGACCGATGATCCCGACGCGACGGCCGCCGGATTCGCCCGTCTCTTCGCCGCCGGCCGGGTCGATCCGATCGACGGCGGCGCGCGCGTGGCGACGGGCTCGATCCCTCTCGACCTGCTGCGCCTCGAAGCGCTGGCGTCACGCTATCCGGCCTTCGACGTCGGTGCCACGGCGCAAGGCGGCTGGGCGGCGATGCAGATCGCCGTGCGCGACACGACCGCGACACGCACCACGCTGCAGAACGCTGGCATCGCCGTCGTGGAGACCCTGGAAGGCATCGCCGTCGCTCCGGCCGAGGCCAGCGGCACGATCGTCGAATTCGTCCGGGCCTGATCCCGGACCGATCACGAACACGCGAACCCGGCGCTGGCGTCCCCAACGGGATTCGAACCCGTGTTTTCACCTTGAAAGGGCGCCCCGAACGTCCATCCGTATCCATGACGCATCTGTGTATAGCCTTTTTGGACAACGACTTAGCGAATCAGCGTCCATCCTTGTCCCGGTCTGTCCAACCACGTATGTTTGACACTTGTTTGGACTCCCCCCGAGACAGGGATAGGCGAAATGGCACGAGCGGTACGCGACGGGAACCTGGGCAGCCGCCGCGTCATGCGCGGGATGCCGATTCAAGTGGTCGCTCAAATCCTTGGGCACTCGACTACGCGCATGGTCGAGATGCACTACGGCCACCTTGCTCAAAGCTACGTCAAAGCGGCCCTTGAGCAGACGACGATTGTTCTCGACGACGAACCCTCGAACGTGACGCCGCTGCGGCGCTAGTCGCGCTCGTCGCCGGCAAGCCGGAACGGCTCGTGCCAGCGCGCCGCGGCTGCCTGCCGCCGTGCTGCCGATCGCCGCGCGGGCAGGATCACATCGCGAAGCGCGGTCGCTGAACCGACATCGAGGCTGATCGGCCGTGTCGGCTCGACGGGCAGGAAGCCGGTGCGTCGCAAACGATAGACGCTGCCGCTGGTCACGTTGAGGAAGCCGCCGATCGCGCCGACGCCACGAAGGCAGTCGCTCATGAGCGGGCTCGTGCAAATGACAGTATGACGCTGGTGATTTAGCGCATTATTCGGAAGTTCGTCCACCGAAACCTTGTGAGACGAGCATGAGCACGAATATCCATCCGCCGGCCGGCAAGTTGGGCTACCGCATCAGCGAATTGGTCGGGACAAGCGGCATATCGAGATCCACGATCTACAACGAAATCAAGGCGGGCCGATTGCCGGTCGTGAAGCTTGGCCGCTCGACAATCATCCTCGCCAGCGACGCGCGGCAATGGCTGGAATCGCACCGGCAGCCCGCCAAGGCCGGCTGACCGCGCGCACCA
>JAGREO010000108.1 GCA_020446525.1 Geminicoccaceae bacterium
CTGCGCCAGGGCATCGAGGACGGCTTTCTGACGCCCTTCAAGGTGCGTCAGATGGCCTCCACCATCGACGATTACGTCTGGGGCGAGGGCGACGTGGTGGTGGGCGTGATCGAGCGCGGCCGCACCTATCGCGAGAGCGAGATGAACCGGATCCTGTTCATCCCCGAGCGCGAGCGCTCGCGCGTCGCCGAGTTCATGGGTGCGATCGACCAGCGGCAGAAGACCCTGGTTTTCTGCGCCACCCAGGAGCACGCCGCCTTCGTCCGTGACTGCATCAACCAGATCGCCGTCAGCCGCGATCCGCTCTATTGCGTGCGGGTGACGGCGGACGAGGGCGAATTGGGCGAGCGGCATCTGCGCCGCTTTCAGGACAGCGAGCGGTCGATCCCGACGATCCTGACCACGNNCGCAGAAGCTCTCGACCGGCGTCGACGCCCGGGACGTCCGCCACATCGTCCTGTTGCGGCCGGTGCGCTCGATGATCGAGTTCAAGCAGATCATTGGTCGCGGCACCCGTCTGCACGAGGGCAAGGACCATTTCACCATCCACGACTTCGTGCGCGCCTACGAGCACTTCAACGATCCCGAATGGGACGGTGAGCCGCTCGAGCCGGAGTCACGGCCGGAGCCGGGGCCGCGCGGGCAAGACGACGCCTCCGGCACGGACGAGGACGGGTTCGGCGGTGACGAGAGCGGCGAGAACGGCGAGCACGGTGAGAGCGGCGGCGGGGAACGGCCCGAGCGGATCGTCGTCACCCTCGGCGACGGCCGCAAACGGCAGATCCGCTACATGGCCTCGGTCAGCTACTGGTCGCCGGACGGACGGCCGGTGAGTGCGGCCGAGTTCATCGGGCTGCTCTACGGCGATCTCGCCGCGATGATCGGCACCGAGGACGAGTTGCGCGCGCTCTGGAGCGACCCGGGCCGACGCCGACGCTTTCTGGCCGAACTCGAGGATCGCGGCCACGACGGCGAACGGCTGGAAGATGCGCGCCGCCTGATCGAGGCCCCGGACAGCGACATCTTCGACGTGCTCGCCTATGTCCGCTTCCTGCTGGCGCCGAGGACACGGCGCGAGCGGGCGCAGGACGCCGAAGCGGAGCTCGCCGAGTTCGAGCCGGAGATGCGCGCCTTTCTCGAGGCGGTGCTCTCGGCCTATGAGCGCAACGGTACGGACGAACTGGATCCCGAGCGCATCGGCGATTTCCTTCAGGTCCTCTATGGCGGGATCAACGACGCCAAGGCCCGTCTCGGCCCGATCCCGGCCATCCGCCGGGCCTTCTCCGACATGCAGGCCGGCCTCTACCGGCACTGATTCCCGACCGACCTGCGTCGCTACCGTGCGATCATGCGCTCGGGGAGCCAGGTGACGATCGACGGGAAGAGGGTGATCGTCACCAGGAGAAGCATCAGCAGCAGGAAGAAGGGCAGCGTCGCCGCGGTGACGCGCCAGATGTCGCGGCCGGTCAGGGACTGCAGGACGAAGAGATTGAAGCCCACGGGCGGGGTGATCTGGGCCGCCTCGATCAGCACCACGACGAAGATGCCGAACCACAGAAGGTCGATGCCGGCCGCCTGGACCATCGGCAACATCACCGAGGCACTCAGCACGATGATCGAGATGCCCTCGAGAAAGCAGCCCATCACCAGGATGCAGAGCGCCAGCACCGCCAGCAGGCCGTAGGCCGAGAAGCCCTGCCGGTCGACCCAGCCGGCGAGTGCCCGCGGAATGTCGAGAAAGCCCACGGCGATGGTCAGGCAGGCGGCGGCGGCGATGATCAGGGCGATCATGCAGGACATGCGGGTCGCCGCCATCAGCCCGTCGAGAAAGCCGGCCCAGCTCAGTGTGCCGCCCGCGGCCGCCAGCACCAGGGCACCGACCACGCCGATGGTCGCGGCTTCGGTCGGCGTGGCGATGCCGCCATAGATCGAGCCGATGACCACGACGATCAGCAGCAGCACCGGGATCAGCCGGCGCGAGTCCCAAATCCGGCGGCCGAGCGGCACCGGCGGGTCGGCCTCGGGCATCTCGGCCCGGTGCAGCAGCGACCAGAGCACGATATAGCCCATGAAGAGCGCCATCAGCAGCAGCCCCGGCAGGATGCCGGCGATGAACAGCCGTGCCACCGACTGCTGGGCGGTCACCCCGTAGACGATCATCACGATCGAAGGCGGAATCAGCAGCCCGAGCGTGCCGGAACCGGCCAGCGTGCCGATCGTCATCCGCTCGTCGTAGCCGCGTTTCTGCAGCTCCGGCAGGCTCATGCGGCCGATCGTGGCGGCGGTGACGGCGGACGAGCCCGAGACCGCCGCCATGATGCCGCAGGACACCACGTTGACGTGCAGGAGCCGGCCCGGCAGGCGCGCCACCCAGGGCGACACACCGGTGAACATGTCCTGCGAAAGGCGCGAGCGGGTGAGGATTTCGCCCATCCAGACGAAGAGCGGCAGGGCCGTGAGCGCCCAGTTCCAGCTCGCGTCCCACATCGCCGAGGCGAGCAGCGAGCCCGCCGGTGCCACGGTGAAGAAGGCGAGACCGGCCACCGCCGAGGCCAGCAGCGCCACGGCCACCCACACGCCGCTGGCGAGAAACAGCAACACGAGGGCGAGCAGGACGAGCGAGGTGACGATCATCGATGCCGGCGCTCAGCCATCGAGTGCCGTATCCAGGTCGCTCTCATAAGCGGGATCGCCGCCGCGCAGGATCCGCACCGCCTCGTCGATCAGCGCCACCACCAGCAGCACCAGACCCGCCGCCATCGCCGTCTGCGGGATCCAGAAGGGAATGGCGAGCAGGCCCGGACTGATGTCGCCGAAACGCAGCGACTGCCGCACCAGATCGACGGCGTACAGAGCGACGAAGCCGACGAAGCCCGCGGCGGCCAGACAGCACCAGACCTCGAGCCACCGCCGCCGCTCGCCCGCCAGACGATGCACCAACAGCGTCACCCGCACATGGGTGCCGCGCTTGAAGGTGTGCGCCAGCGCGAAGAACGAGGAGGCGGCCATGAAGAAGCCGGCGATCTCGGTCGAATCGACGACGTAACCGAAGCTGCGGCCGAGCACCTGGGCGATGACGGCGAGCGCGATCAGCGCCAGAAACCCCGCCGCCAAGGCCCCGCTCCAGAGATAGAGCGCGTCCAGCACCCGGCCGATCGGCCCCCGACGGACCGTCATGCGGGGGGCGCCCCGCCCGCGCGCGTGGCGCGCCTCAGCGGCCGATCGCGGCCTCGTAGGCCTCGAGCACCGCGACCTGCTCGGTGTCGGCCTCGGCACGCCACTGGGCCACCATCTCCTTGCCGATCTCGCGCATCTTCTGCATCACGTCGTCGGGCGCCTGGGCGATGGTCATGCCGTGATCGGCCAGCACCTTCTCCTTCTCCTCGCCGGCCTCCTTGCTCATCGCCCAGCCCCGCTCGGTGGCCTCGGCCGCGGCATCGAGCACCGCCTGCTGGTGCTCCGGCGAGAGCGCGTCGAAGGCGGCGCCGTTGAGGATGACGGCGTTCTTGGTGTGCAGGCTGCCGGTGTAGGTGAAATAATCGACATAGTCCCACGCCTGGACGTCGGTGCCGGTCTGGGCACTGGTCCAGAGCGCCTCGATCAGCCCGGTGGAGAAGGCCTGCGGCACCTCGGCGAAGGGCAGGATGGTGGCGTCCATGCCCAGCTTCTCGCCCATCTCCTGGGTCTGCGGCGAATAGATGCGCAGCGACTGCCCTTCGAGATCGGCGAGCGAGTTCACCGGCTCGGCCGTATAGAAGCCCTGGCCCGGCCAGCAGACATAGGTGACGATGCGCATCCCGTCCTTCTGGAACAGTTCCTGGAAATAGGGATCCTGCGCCTCCATCAGCTTCCACGCCTCGTCGTAGGTGGTCACCAGATTGGGGATGCTGTCGAGGCCGTACACGATGTTCTCGTTGCCATAGACCGAAAGACGGATCTCGCCCGCCTGCACCTGGCCCACCTGCACCGCGCGCTTGATCGCGTCGTGCTTGATGAGCGAATCGTTGGAGCGCAGATCGATCACCAGCTCGCCACCCGTCGCCTCCTTCACGTCGTCGATGAACATGCGGATGTTCCTGGTGAAGAAGCTGTCCTCGGGATAGCCCGAGGCCATGATCCAGCGGGTCTCGGCCTGCGCCGTCGCCGAAAGGAACACCGACGAAAGAAGGAAGGCCGATGCGGCCAGGGTGGTCGTCGTCCCGCTCTTGCTCATCACGTTCCTCCGTTCGTTGGTCGTGCGCACGATGTCGGCTGGACCGGGCGCTGTCAATCGCCCCTCCGATCGCCTCCCTCTCGACGACCCGGGGCGCCCGCGCGCGACCCGTACTCGTCCACCTGATCGGCGCGGATGTAATCATGCGTCAGATCGGCCGCCACCGCCGCCGGATCGCGCGCCGCCGGATCGCCGTGGCCGCCGCCGCCCGGCATGGCGAGCACGAGACGCCGGCCGGCCGGCACGCTCTGGCGGCCCTTGGCGCGCAGCTCCGTGCCGTCGTCGAGACGTACCCGGCCGGCCGCCCCCGCGGCACCGCCCGCACGACCGCGCGCCGGATGACGGGTGCGGTCGAACATGGCGTTGAAGGCGAATTCGTAGCCGTCGGCGGCGGCGATCTCGATGATCTGCCCGAGCCCGCCCCGATGGCGGCCGGCACCGCCCGAGCCGTCGCGCAGCTCCTTGCGCCAGATCACCAGCGGCCCGACCTGCTCGGTCGCCTCGGCCGGCATGGTCATCACCCCCGACGGAAAAGCCGTGGCATTGAGCCCGTCCAGCGTCGGCCGCGCCCCGGTGCCGCCGCTGTTGAAGAGCAGCATCTCGGCCGGCACGCCCTTGGGGTTGTCCGGCAGCGGCCGCACCGAGAACTGGATGTTCCACAAGGCGTCCGAGCCCTCGGCCGGCACCCGCTCGGGCAGTGCGCCGAAGAGCGCGCCCATCACCAGATCGGGCACGAAATGGCCCAGCACGTGACGCACGGAGACCGGCGCCGGCGGCTCGGCGTTGAGAATACACCCTGGCGGTGCGGTGATCTCGAAGGGCTCGAGCGAGGCCGCATTGTTGGGAATCTCCGGCGCCACGACGCATTTGAGGCCGTAGCAGGCATAGGCCTTGCAATAGACCAGCGGCACGTTGATGCCGTAGCGGCTGATGCCCGAGGTGCCGGTGAAATCGGCCCTGATCCGGTCGCCCTCGATATCGAGCGTCACCGCCAGATGGACCGGCTCGTCGTAACCGTCGAGGGTCATGCTGTTGGCGTGACGGCCGCGCGGCAACCCGGCGATCGCCGCCCGGGTCGCCTCGCCGCTGCGCTCGAGGATGAAGCCGCCAAGCGCCTGCAGATCGTCGAAGGCGAACTCGTCCATCATGTCGAACAGCCGGCCGATGCCGGTCCGGTTGCAGGCGGCCAGCGCATAGAGGTCGCCCACCACCTTGTCCGCCTCGCGCACATTGGCCCGCACGATACGGATCAGATCCCTATTCACCCGCCCCCGCTCGAAGAGCTTCATGATCGGAACGAAGAGACCCTCCTCGTGCACGTCGCGCGCATCCGGGCCGAAGCCGCGGCCGCCCACGTCGACGACGTGTGCCGTGCAGGCGAAATAGCCGACGAGCGCCGCCTCGCGGAACACCGGCGTGACGACGGTGATGTCGTGCAGATGCCCCGTCCCCTTCCATGGATCGTTGGTGACGTAGACGTCCTCCTCGAAGATGTTCTCCGGCCCGATGTCGGTGATGAAATGGCCGACCGATTCGGCCATCGCGTTGACGTGCCCCGGCGTGCCGGTCACCGCCTGGGCCAGCATCCGCCCCTCGGGATCGAACACGCCGGCCGAAAGATCGCCCGCCTCGCGCACACTGGTCGAAAAGGCCGTGCGCACCAGGGTCAGAGCCTGCTCCTCGACCACCGAAATCAGCCGGTTCCACATCACCTGCATGTGGATGTCGCCCAGCCGGTCGCTCATCGCCGCTCTCCCATGCCCGCCTCGCGGCCGACCAGAACGGAACCGTCGGCCTGCACCACCGCCCGGAAGCCCGAGCCCACGACCGTCGCCGTCTCGCTCTCCACCAGCACCGCCGGCCCGACCACCGCATCGCCGGCCCTGAGCGCGTCGCGCTCGTGCACCGCGGCATCGACGAAACGGCCCTGCGCCGGATCGAAGAGGCGCCGACGGCCGCGCGCCGGCACGTTCGCACCCTCCGCGTCGAGGCGTATGCGCGACGGTGGCGGCACGATCGAGGCGACCTTCAGCGCGAAGCCGACGATCTCGATCGCCAGGCCCTCGACCGGCCGGCCGAAGAACCGCGTATAGGCTTCGGCGAACGCCTCGGCGATGCGGCCTTCGTCGCCCGCCCCGAACCCGCCCGGGTCGATCGCCACGGGAATCTCCCATCCCTGACCGGCATAGCGCATGTGGGCGATGCAGGAGACCGCCCTCTCACCCTCGCCGGCACCGGCCGCGACGAAGGCCGCCGCCTCCTCGCGCATCGATTCCAGGAGCTCGTTCACCGCTTCCGCATCGAAGGCGTCCAGCCGGGTGAGCCGGCTGCGCACCGCCTCGAAGGCGAAAGGCGCGCGCAGGAATCCGATGGCCGAGCCGACACCCGCACCCTTGGGCACGAGGAACCGGTCGATGCCCATCTTGGCGCACAGCCGGGCGGCGTGCAGCGGGCCGGCGCCGCCGAAACAGATCATGGTGTACTCGCCCGGGTCCTTGCCGTTCTCGACGGCGTGCACCCGTCCGGCATTGGCCATGTTCTCGTCGACCATCTCGCAGACGCCGTAGGCCGCGGCCTCGCCGTCGAGCGAGAGGGGGCCCGCGACGTGCCGTGCGAGTGCGGCGCGCGCGGCATCGGCGTCGAGCCGCATGCGGCCGCCGGCGAAATCGTCCGGATCGATGCGCCCCAGCAGCAGATCGGCGTCGGTGACCGTGGGTGCGTCCCCGCCCAGGCCGTAGCAGGCCGGGCCCGGCTCGGAGCCGGCACTCTGCGGGCCCACGCGAATCCGCCGCATCGCGTCGACCGCGGCGATCGAGCCGCCGCCGGCACCGATCTCGACCATCTCGACCACCGGGATCGAGATCGGCATGCCGCTGCCCTTCTTGAAGCGCCAGGTTCGGGCGACCTCGAAGGTCCGTGCGGTCTTGGGCGAACCCTCGTCGATCAGGCAGATCTTCGCCGTGGTGCCGCCCATGTCGTAGGAGAGAACCCGCTCGAGACCGTAACGCCGGGCGATGTCGGCGGCGAAGACGGCGCCCCCGGCCGGACCCGATTCCACCAGACGCACGGGAAACCCGGCGGCGCTTTCGACGGCGATGATGCCGCCGCCCGAATGCATCAGAAAGAGCGGGCAGCCGACGCCGATCGAGGCCAGTTCGACCACCAGCCGCTCGAGATAGGTCTTCATCAGCGGCTTGACGTAGGCGTTGGCGCAGACCGTGTTGAACCGCTCATATTCGCGCATCTGCGGCGAGACCTCGGACGAAATCGAGAGCTCGACCGAAGGCAGCCGGGCGGCCAGCGCGTCGCGCATGCGCCGCTCGTGGACGTCGTTCACATAAGAATGGATGAAGCCGATGGCGACGCTCTCGTAACCGCGCTCGGCCAGCCGCACGCACAACGCCTCGATCTCCGCCTCCTCCGGCGCCAGCAGCACCCGGCCCTGCGCGTCGATCCGCTCGGTCAGCGTCAGCCGGTCGGCCCGGGCGATCAGCGGCGGCGGCAGTTGGATGTTCAGATCGTACTGCTCGAAGCGGCTTTCGGTGCGCATCTCCAGCACGTCGCGAAAACCGCGAGTGGTCACGAAGCCGGTCTTGGCACCACGCCGCTCGATCAGCGCGTTGGTTGCGAGCGTCGTGCCGTGGATCAACTGTCGGATGGCGCCCAGAGCGACTCCGGCCCGATCGACCGCCGTCCGCAGCCCCTCGATCACGCCGCGCTCCGGCCGCTCACGGTCGGTGAGCACCTTGGCACTGTGCATCACCCCGTCGACCTCGACGGCGATGTCGGTGAAGGTCCCGCCGATGTCGATACCGACCCGCACGACCGGTGTCCCGCAAGATGTCGGCATCGTCGATCTCCAGAGATGGGCAGCACGGCGCCGGTCTCCGCGCGATCGATCCGGCCACGGCCTTCATCCACCGATGGCGCCGATCCCGCAAGGCATCAGCCGCCGATCCGCCGCCCCCGCCGCAGCGACGCCGCGGAACGATCGGCCGG
>JAGREO010000012.1 GCA_020446525.1 Geminicoccaceae bacterium
ATGGGCTACGGCCTGCCGGCGGCGATGGGGGTGCAGGTGGCGCATCCCGATGCCCTGGTCGTCGATATCGCCGGCGAATCCTCCTGGCTGATGAACATGCAGGAGATGTCGACGATCGTGCAGTACCGCCTGCCGGTCAAATCCTTCATCCTCAACAATTCCTATATGGGCATGGTGCGCCAGTGGCAGGAGTTCTTCCACGGCAACCGCTACGCCGAGAGCTACATGGAGAGCCTGCCGGACTTCGTGAAGCTGGCCGAGGCCTTCGGGGCGGTCGGGCTGCGCGCCGAGAAGCCGGAGGACGTCGACGGGCTGATCGAGGAGATGGTCAGGATCAGGCGCCCGGTCATCTGCGACGTGGTGGTCGACCGGGCCGAGAACGTCTATCCGATGATCCCGGGCGGGGCGGCGCACAACGAGATCACCCTGAGCCCCGACGACGACGGCCCGCACGAAGCCATCTCGGAGCAGGGCATGGTGCTCGTTTGAGGCCGGCGCGCCGTCCGGCCCCGGCCCCCGCCCGCACGATCCCCGCCCGCACCGAGTAAGGCATCCATGAACCAGAACGAACGGCGCCACACGATCGTCGTGCTCGTCGACAACGAGCCCGGCGTGCTGGCGCGGGTCATCGGCCTCTTTTCCGGCCGCGGCTACAATATCGAGAGCCTGACCGTGGCCGAGGTCGACCACGAGCGGGGCATCTCGCGCATCAACATCGTCACCACCGGCACCGAGCTGGTGGTCGAGCAGATCAAGGCGCTGCTCGACAAGCTGGTGCCGGTGCATCAGGTCCGCGACCTGACCGTCGAGGGCGTGCCGGTCGAGCGCGAGCTGGCGATGGTCAAGGTGCGCGGTGATCGCGAGCGACTGATCGACGCCCTGCGCATCGCCGATTTCATGGGTGCGCGGCTGGTCGACCGGTCGACCGAGTGCTTCATCTTCGAGGTGACCGGCACCAGCGACGAAATCGACGCCTTCATCGCCATGATCCAGCCGGCCGAGGTCAGCCGTGCCGGTGTGGTGGCGATCGGCCGTGGTGCTTCGGTGCTGGAGCCGCGGGCGCGCTGATCCGGAGCGCCCTTGCGCTCCCGTCTGTCGAACGAACAACGAGCGGGTGGGAAAGCCATGCGAGTCTATTACGATACCGACGCCGACCTCAATCTGATCAAGTCGAAGAAGGTGGCGATCGTCGGCTATGGCAGCCAGGGCTTCGGCCATTCCAACAACCTGAAGGACTCCGGCGTCGGCGAGGTGGTGGTGGCGCTGCGCGAGGGCAGCGCCAGCCGCGCCAAGGCCGAGCGCGCCGGGCTCAAGGTCAAGACGCCCGCCGACGCCGCCGCATGGGCCGACGTCGTCATGGTGCTGGTGCCCGACGAGCTGCAGGCCGATCTCTACCGCGAGGAGCTCGAGCCGAACATGAAGGAGGGCGCGGCCCTCATGTTCGCGCACGGGCTCAACATCCACTTCCGCCTGATCGAGCCGCGCCCCGATCTCGACGTGCTGATGATCGCACCCAAGGGGCCGGGCCATCTGGTGCGTGCCGAATACCAGAAGGGTGCGGGCGTCCCCTCGCTCCTGGCGATCCATCAGGACGCGTCGGGCAACGCCCACGACATCGGGCTGGCCTATGGGTCGGCGATCGGCGGGGCGCGCGCCGGGATCATCGAGACCACCTTCAAGGAGGAGGTCGAGACGGATCTCTTCGGCGAGCAGGTGGTGCTCTGCGGCGGGTTGTGCGCGCTGATCGAGGCCGGCTTCGAGACCCTGACCGAAGCGGGCTACGCGCCGGAGATGGCCTATTTCGAGACCGTCCACGAGGTCAAGCTGATCGTCGACCTGATCTACGAGGGCGGGCTGGCCAACATGCGCTACTCGATCTCCAACACCGCCGAATATGGCGACTACATGACCGGCCCGAGGATCATCAAAGACGAGACCAAGGCCGAAATGAAGCGCATCCTGGCGGACATCCAGCAGGGCCGCTTCACCCGCGACTGGGTGCTCGAGAACAAGGCCGGCCAGGCCTCGTTCAAGGCCATGCGCGCCCGCCACGCCGAACACCCGCTCGAAGAGGTCGGCGAGAAGCTGCGCGGCATGATGCCCTGGATCGGCGCCAACAAACTGGTGGCCGGCACCAAGGACTGACCGGCCAAGGGGGACCGACCGGCCGGGGGACGATCGGCGGGCCGGCGTCCGCTCAGTCCTGCGGCGCGTCGAGCGTCATGCGCGCGCCCGGGCGGGCGAGCGTCGGGGTGAGCGCGTCGCCGCCCAGGAGGTCGACGCCGGCCTTCCAGGCATGATGCAGCAGGTGCTTCGATCGGGCGTTGGTGAGCACGGTCGGCAGGCGGACGTCTCGTGCCTCGCGCACGAAGGCGTCGATCGCCGCGGTGGCTTCGTCCTCGCCGGCCCGCTCGGGCAGGGTCAATGCGAGCGCATGTGCGCCGGCGCTTCGCAGATGCTCGGCGTGCGGGGCGGCAGGCACGAGATGCACGACGATCCGGGCGCACCAGGGGCGCAGATGGGCCAGCAGCTCTTCGCTGCGGGCCGGGGCCAGGGCCGGCGACAGGCCGACGACCTCGAGGCAGAGACTCTCGCGCACGCTCTCGGGTAGCCGGCGACAGACCTCGAGAAAGCGCTCGCGCAGCGCGGTGGTGGCCAGCGTTTCGCCGTGCAGCGGAACCGACACCAGCGCCCGGCGGTCCACCGCACCCTGCTGCATCAGATGGTCCGCGGCGGCGGCGAGCGACCAGGTGTCGAGGCGGGCGTCGAACACGCCGTTGACGCTGTGCGGACAGAGCAGCCCCGCCGGCCGCAGCGGCGTTTTGGCGGCGGGCGTCGCCTCCCCGGGCGGCGGATCGTCGCCGGTGGCGGCCTGCCGTTCGTCCGGCTCGCGCCCGGGGTCGAGAAAATCCATCACCGCGTGCTCGGCCACTTCGCCTTCGACGAAGGCTTCGCCGCGATAGGCGACGATCGTCCGCCGCGCCCGGGCGACCATGGGCCGATAGCGCAGGCGCAGGCGGTCGGCATGGGCGTCGAACAGGGCCCGCTCCGCCTCGTCGATGCGGCGGTTGAACGCCTCCACCCGCTCGACGAGTTGCGGCAAAGAGGCGATGCCCTGCAGGCCGGCCGTGAAGTCGAAAAGGAGCGTCTTGACCCGGATCGCCACACCGCCCGGCACGGTGCCGCACAGGCGCGCGGTGACGTCGGCGGCGATCAGCCGGCCGCGGGTCTCGGCCTCGTTGCGCAGCGGGCCGCTGGTCAGCACATAGACGAGATGCGGGGCCACCGCGACGTAGAGATCGCCCGCGCCGAGGCGCTTGTTGAGCGTGCCCTCGACGATCTGATAGGCCTTCTCCCGGACGCCCGGCCAGCGGGCGGCGAAGCGCTGGCGAACGTCGTCGAGGTCGAATATTTGCAGACAGCCGCGACGGGCGTGATCGTCGAGCAGGGCGTGCTTCGCACGGAAGGCCTCGAGCCGGCGCGCGAAGTCGGCCCGATGCTCGGGGTCGAGGCCCGAAGCGCTGCGCGGCGGATAGAGCGCGAAGCCGTCCTCCCCGTCGCCCCGGCGCTGCGGCCCCTGCCCCCGCGCGCGGTCTGTTGCGCCCCCGAGGAGCCTTGAGAGGACCATGACGAACCATCCCGCGTCATCGGCGGCACCGGCACGATCGTGGCGGCGCCTCCAGCTTCCGCCCAGCATGCCTCGAAGAGGTGAAGATCGGCTTAACGGCCGCTTCACGATCGACGGCGCCCGTGCCCGTCCGCGGCGTCACGCGGCGATCCCGATCGTGCTGCTGGCTCTCGTCTGGCTGCTGCCGGCGATCGCCGGCGCCGACACGATCGAGGGGCTGGCGACGCTGGACGCGCGGGGCGATCTGCACCTCGACGGGGTGCGGGTCACGCTCTTCGGCATCACGGTCGCGCCCTCCGAACGCGATTGCCGGACCTGGCTGCGGCCGGTGCGCTGCGGGCCGCGGGCGCTGCTGTTCCTCGAGGATCGGCTCGAAGGCTTCGTTCATTGCGAGGTCGCCCGGCGTCTGGCGCGTGATCACGTGGTGGCGGTCTGCACGGTGGCGGGTGCCCGACTGTTCGGCCCGCGCATCGACCTCGCGGCGCAGATGCTGATCCATGGCTGGGCCTTCGCTTCGGCCGAGGCACCGCCCGGCTATCGCCGGCTGCAACAGGCGGCGCGCCGTCGGGGGCTGGGCGTCTGGCGGCCGGAGAGCGTGATCCTGCGTCGCCGCCGCAGACGCCGGCGGGCCGTCGTCGTACCGCGGCGTGTGCGCGCGCCCGGCCCGGCATCATCTGTGACGGTGCTGGCGATGGTGCTTTCGATATGGGCGATCGACGCGCGGGCCGGGGAAGCTTCACCATGCGGTGTGGAGCGGGCTTGTGAGGTGGCGGACGGGACCTATCACATGGCGATGCCCGCCGACGGTGCGGCCGGTCAGGCGCTGCCGGCGGTGCTGTTCTTCCACGGGTACGGGGCTTCGGGGGGTCTGGTGCTGGGCGATGCGGGGCTGGCCGGGCCGATCGCGCGGCGGGGTTATCTGCTGATCGCGCCGGACGGGCTGGTGCCGCCCGGGCGCGATCGGGCGAGCTGGTCGCATCAGGGCTCGCCCTCGCAGGTCCGCGACGAGCCGGCTTTCGTGACCCGCGTGCTCGACGACGTGGCGACGCGCCTCGAGGCGATGGGCCGGAGCCTCGATCGCGGGCGGATTCTCGTGGCGGGTTTCAGCCAGGGCGGCTCGATGGCCTGGCACATGGCCTGTTTCGCCGGCGATCGTTTCGCCGGCTTCGCGCCGGTCTCGGGCGCCTTCTGGCAACCCCTGCCGGAGGACTGTCCGGGCGGTCCCGTGCGCATGCTGCACGTCCACGGACTGACCGATCAGGTGGTGCCGCTGGAGGGCCGGGCGATCGGCGATCACTGGCATCAGGGCGACACCTTCGCCTCGATGCACCTGTTGCGCGCGGTGGGTGCGTGCGGCGATCGTCCGGACCGGTTCGAGACGCCGCTCGACATGCGCTGTCGCATCTTCGAGGGCTGCACGGGCGAGCGCACGCTCGAGCTCTGCCTGCACGACGGCGGCCACGCGGTCCCGGCGGGCTGGGCCGATCTGGCGCTCGACTGGTTCGAGAGCTTCAGCCCGCCCCCCGCTCCGGTGCCCTGACCTCGGCCAGCGGCACGCCGTCCGGGTCCTCGTGGCCGGAGCGGTAGCGCCAGACGCCGCTGCCATAGGCGATCTCGCGGCCCGCCTCGTCGGTCACGGAGACGTCGACGAAGAAGGTCTTGCGGCCGCCGCCCCTGCGCTCGGCGACGGCGGTGATGGTGCCGCTTTTTGCCTGGCCGGTGAACTGGGTGGTGAGCGAGAGGGTCAGGCCCTGGCGGATGTGGCCGGGCTTGCGGCACCAGGTGCCGGCATAGCCGCCCGCCGTGTCGATCAGCGAGGTGAGCACGCCGCCGTGCAGGATGCCGCTTCGGTTGAGCATTTCCGGGCGCACCTTCATGCTCATGCGCACATGGTCCTCGCGCCATTCGTCCATCTCGACGCCGAGCCAGCGGGCGAAGGCGCCCATCGCCACGTCGTTCATCGAAGTTCCTCCACGGATCGGCGCAGCATCGCCAGCGCCGTTTCGACCGCCGCCATGCGCACGGCGGCCCGATCACCCGAATAGACGTGCCGCTCCTGCGCGAGGGCGCCGCCGCGGCGGGCCGTCGCCAGATGGACGAGGCCCACGGGCTTGCCGGCCGTGGCGCCGCCGGGCCCGGCGATGCCGGTGATGGCGACGGCGCAATCGGCGTCGCTGCGGGCGAGCGCGCCCTGCGCCATGGCGAGGGCCACCTCGGCCGAGACCGCGCCGAAGCGCCCGAGCAGCGCCGCGTCGATGCCCAGCATCGCGATCTTGGCCTCGTTGGAATAGGTGACGAAGCCGCGATCCACCACGGCCGAGGAACCGGCGATCTCGGTCAGGCAGGCGACGACCAGGCCGCCGGTGCAGGATTCGGCGGTGGCGAGCTTGAGCTTGCGGCCGATGCACGCCTCGAGCAGGCCGGCCGCGGCGATGCGCAGATTTTCGGGCCAGAGCGTGGTCATGGCCGGGGCAGCGCCACGGTCGCCGCCGCCTGGGCGGCGATGCCCTCGCCGCGGCCGGTGAAGCCGAGCCGCTCGGTGGTGGTGGCCTTGACGCTGACGGCATCGACGGCGACCCCCAGGATACGGGCGATGGTCCGGCGCATGGCGTCGCGGTGCGGGCCGATCTTCGGCGCCTCGCAGATCAGCGTGAGATCGACATGCTCGATGCGGCCGCCGGCTTCGCGCACCCGATCGGCGGCGAAGGCGAGGAAGCGGTCGGAGGAGGCGTCCCGCCAGCGCGGCTCGCTGGGCGGGAAGTGGGTGCCGATGTCGCCGGCGGCGATGCAGCCCAGAAGTGCGTCGGTGAGCGCGTGCAGGCCGACATCGGCATCCGAATGGCCGCCGAGCCCGCGCTCGAAGGGGATCTGCACGCCGCCCAGCATCAGGGGCCGATCGGCGGCGAAGGCGTGGACGTCGAAGCCGGTGGCCGTGCGCCAGCTCCATCCCCCCGCGCCTCCATTGGCGCCGGCCAGCCATCGTTCGGCGCGCCGCAGATCCTCCTCGCGGGTGATCTTGAGATTGTCTTCGTCGCCGACGACCGTGTGGACCTCGATGCCGGCGGCCATGGCGACGGCGGCGTCGTCGGTGTGGGCCGAGCCCGCATGCGCACGGTGGGCTGCGAGCAGATCGGCGAAGCGGAAGCCCTGCGGGGTCTGGGTGCGGCGCACCGCATCACGCGGCAGATCGGCCAGGACGACGGCGCCCTCGACCTGCTTGAGCGTGTCGGCCACCGGCAGAACCGGCACGACGGCCGGATGTCGCGACAAGGCTTCGCACACCCGCGCGATCAGGGCGGCCGAAGTCAGCGGACGGGCGGCGTCCTGCACCAGCACACGGGCCGGCGCGCGTGTCGCCACGGCCTCGAGGCCGGCGCGGGTGCTGGCCTGACGGTCGGTGCCGCCGATCACCGGCGGCGGCAGATCGAGGCCGGCCGTGGCCTCGGCATAGAGCGGCCGGTGGCCTTCGGCGATCACCACCTGCACCGCGTCGATCCCTGGTGCGGCCAGAAAGCGCTCGACGGTGTGGCGCAGGATCGGCCTGCCCTGCAGGTGCGCATATTGCTTGGGGCGGTCCGACCCGAAGCGCGCGCCGCTGCCGCCGGCCACGATCACGGCCAGCGTGTTGATCGACATCGGCGGTTCCCTCGACGCACGGAGATGAGCGACGGACGGGACACCGCGACAGGGTCACGATCGGCCATCCGCGAGAGGCCGCACTCTATGCGCCCGCGCCGCACCTGCCAAGCAGGCCCGGACTCCCGGAAGAACGGACACGCCGGGCCAACGGGTCGCGGCCCCGGAATCGCGGATTCCGGGGCTTTTTCGGTTCGGCTCGGGGCGGACGCAGGGTCAGTCGGGCGGGCGCGGCTCGGCCGGCTTCGACCATCGGCCTTCGTCGGGCCGGCGGCGAAACTCCTCATATTGCCTGCGCCTCTTCCGCACGACCTCGTTCTCCTTTTCGATCTGGCCCTGGAACCTTGCGGTGCGGGCGGCGATGCGGGCGCGCTCGGCGCGTTCCTGCTCCAGGCTCTCGTCGGATCGGGCGCCGATCAGTTCGGCATCGGCCGGTGTGAGGTAGCGCTCGAGATGCAGGGCGATGATCTGCCGGCAGAGCGTGCGGCAGATGCGGGCATGGTCGCGGGCCGGATCGAAGGGTCGCCCGGCGGGCGTGACGGCGGGCCCGGCCGCTTCGGCGGCGGCTTCGGCGGTTTCGTCGGGGCCGGCCGATCGTTCGGGCTGCGTCGCGGGGGACTCGGGCTCGCGGGTGGGCTCGTGGCACACCGGCGCCTCGGGTTCGTGGTCCCGATCGTCGGGGCGCACGGCCTGCCGCGGGCGGTCGAGCCGGGCGAAGAGCTCGTCGAGGAGGTGTTCGACCGGATCGCACGCCTTCACGTCGCGCATCCAGGCGATCCATGCGGCGATCCTGCCGTGGCGCCCCGGTGCGAGGCGCGCGCGCTCGATCAGCCGTGCGGCCAGAATGTACAGTTGTTCGCGCAGTGCCGCCTTCTCGTGCAGGCCGTCCGGCCCGTCGAGCGGCGGGGCATAACGGATCGGCACCAGCTCGGCGCTCTCGACCATGCGACGCAGCCGGGGCTGGTCGCGCAGGCGCGCCATGGTGGCAGCGCTCAGCCGGCAGAGGCGGGCGAGCGTCTCCGTGCCGGTGTTCAGGCTCATGTGCCAGAACAGCCGCAACCAGTCCTCGAGGGCGAATCGTGCGCAGGGTGCCAGTGGCGCGCCCGGCGCGAAGGGGTGATCGTGTTCCATGGGCAGGATTATAACCACTCCCATTCTAGGATACAAGTCTTTTGTTCGTGTTTTTTTGCCTCCCTGCGCCATGGCGGTCCGATGGATGCCGGCTTGTCGGTTTCTTGTGCAGCGGCTACCACCCTGCTGTAAATTTGTGCAGGCTCGTTCGCTCGAGAGGGGATGCGCGTGAACGCCGGCGATGCGGCACCTTCGGCCGGGCGGTATCCGGCGGCCGGCGAACTTCTGGACGCCATGCCCTCGGCCGTCTTCGTGGTCGATGGCGCGGAGCGGCTCGCCTCGCTCAATCCGGCCACCGAGCAGCTCTTCGACGCGGGCCTCAACCAGCTCGTCGGACGGCCGCTCGAGGCGATTCTGGCGCCGCATGCGCTGCTGCTCGCCCTGGTCCGCCAGGTGCGCGAGAAGGGCGTATCGCTCTCGGATTACGGCATCGAGCTGGCGCTGGCGCGCGGCCGGACCGTCGACGTGGATGCCCATCTGGTGCCGCTCGCGGGCTCGGATCAGGTGATGATCGTGCTGCATCGCTGCTCGGTCGGACGGCGGCTCGACCGGCATCCGGCGCATCGCGGCGCCAACCGCTCGATCGCAGCACTGGCCCAGACGCTGGCGCACGAGGTCAAGAACCCGCTCTCGGGCATCCGCGGGGCGGCGCAGCTTCTGGCACCCTCGCTGGACGAGGAGGATCGCGCGCTGGTGCGGCTGATCTGCGACGAGACCGATCGCATCGTGGCGCTGGTCGACCGGATGGACGTGTTCACCGAGCAGGCGCCGCCGGAGCGCCGGCCGGTCAACATCCATCGGGTGTCGAGCCATGTCCGGCTGATCGCCGAGAGCGGCTTCGCCCGTCATCTGCGGGTGGTCGAGACCTACGACCCTTCCCTGCCCGAGGTCGCCGGCGACCGCGACCAGCTCGTGCAGATGCTGCTCAATCTGGTGAAGAACGCCGCCGAGGCGGCGCCGCGCGAGGGCGGCGTGCTGACCCTGGCGACGCGCTATCAGCACGGGCTCAGGGTGCAGCTCGGCACCACGGCCGAGCGGCTCGAGCTGCCGATCACCATCGAGGTTCGGGACAATGGTGCGGGGGTGCCCCCGGACATGATCGATCATTTGTTCGAGCCCTTCGTCTCCGGCCGGCCCAGGGGCCGCGGCCTCGGACTCTCGATCGTCGCCAAGATCGTCGCCGATCACGGCGGAATGGTCGCCTATGCGCCGGGCCGGCCGGGTGCGATCTTCCGGGTGCGTCTGCCGGCGATGCGGGCGGGCACGCGGGGGACCGGAGCATGAGCGGCGAGACGGTACTGGTCGCCGAGGACGATCAGGCGGTGCGCACGGTGGTCACGAGGGCGCTCTCGCGCCAGGGCTACGAGGTGCGGGCGACCAGCGTGGCGAGCGCGCTCTGGCGCTGGATCGCCGACGGCGCGGGCGACGTGGTGATCACCGACGTGGCCCTGCCGGACGAGAACAGCCTCGATCTCCTGCCGCGGATCAAGGGCCTGCGCCCGGATCTGCCGATCATCGTGATGAGCGCGCAGAACACGCTGCTGACGGCGGTGCGGGCGACCGAGCGCGGCGCGTTCGACTATCTGCCCAAGCCGTTCGACATCGAGGGCCTGCTGGCCACGGTGCGGCGCTCGCTCGATCGGCGCGGAAGGCGGGCCGCGGTCGAGAGCCCGCCCATCGAGGATTCCCTGCCCGAGCCTATGCCGATCATCGGCCGCTCCTCGGCGATGCAGGACATCTATCGCGTGATCGCGCGGCTGACCCAGACCGACCTGACGGTGCTGATCGCCGGCGAATCCGGTACCGGCAAGGAGCTGGTGGCGCG
>JAGREO010000109.1:0-1214 GCA_020446525.1 Geminicoccaceae bacterium
GGCATGAAGGACCATTTGAGGCCGGTCGGAAAGCCGGCACCGCCGCGGCCGCGCAGGCCCGAAGCCTTGCACTCGTCGACCAGCCATTCCCGGCCCTTGCCGATGATGCCCGCGGTATCGTCCCAGTCGCCGCGATCACGCGCGTCGTCGAGCTTCCACGACGCGTCGCCATAGAGGTTGGTGAAGATGCGGTCCGCGTCACTCAGCATCGCCGCCATCCTTCCTCTTGCGCTCTTCCGCCGCCGTCTTCGCGTCGCCGGAAGCCTCCTTGCCCGGCTCGTGGCTCACCTTGCTGGCGCCGGTCGCATCGGCACCGACGACACCGTCGTGCGCGTCCTCCGGCACGTCGTGCGGGTCGACGTGGGTGTCCTGCGGCCGCGCCTTGCGCTCGGGCTCGGAATCCTCGCCGTCCGCCCGGGGCTTCGCCGGCGGCTCCTCTTTGGGGTGGCGGCGTTCGGTCAGCGTCGTCCGCTCGCCCGCCGGCTCCGAGCCGATCCGCTCCGACTGGGGCCCCGGCTCGGGCGTCTCGCCCTTCTCGAGGGCCTCGATCACCGCCTTCGCCTTGTCGTAGTCCAGATCCTCGTAGAACTGGTCGTCGATCCACATCATCGGCGCGTTGCAGCAGGCACCCAGACATTCGAACTCGCGCAGATAGAAGCGGCCGTCCTCGGTGCTCTCGCCGATGTCGATCCCGAGCGCGTCCCTCGCGGCGCGCACGACGTCGTCGGAGCCGCAGAGCCAGCACGGCGTCGTGGTGCAGACCCGGATCTGGATGCGGCCGACCGGCTCGGTGTTGAACATGTCGTAGAAGGTGGCGACCTCGTAGACCCGGATGCGCGGCATGCCGAGCAGCCCGGCCACGTGATCGAGGATCGCCCGGGGCAGCCAGCCGCCGTGCTGCGCCTGCGCCAGATGCAGCAGGGGCAGCACCGCACTCTGGCGCCGCTCCGGCGGATATTTGGTCAGGATCCGCTCGACCTCGGCCGACCGCTCCTCGTCGAAGGCGAAGCTGTCGACCACCGGTGCCATGGCGCCGCGCGGGCCTTCCCCGGTGGCCATCGAGGAAGCGCTCATCGGTCCACCTCGCCGAAGACGATGTCCATCGAGCCGATGATCGCCACCACGTCGGCGAGCTGATGACCCTTGCTCATCTCGTCCAGCGCCTGCAGGTGGACGTAGCCGGGTGAGCGGATCTTGCAGCGATAGGGCTTGTT
>JAGREO010000109.1:1223-3005 GCA_020446525.1 Geminicoccaceae bacterium
CGGAGACCAGATAGACGCCGAACTCCCCCTTGCCGCTCTCGACCGCGGTATAGACCTCGCCCTCGGGCACGTGCACGCCTTCGGTGTAGAGCTTGAAGTGGTGGATCAATGCCTCCATCGACTGCTTCATCAGCTTGCGCGACGGCGGTGTCACCTTCTGATCGAGCACGCGCACCGGCCCTTCGGGCATCTTCTCGATGCACTGCCGCATGATCTTCACGCTTTCGCGCATCTCCAGCATGCGCACCAGATAGCGATCCCAGCAGTCGCCGTTCTTGCCGACCGGGATGTCGAACTCGACCTTGTCGTAGGCGGCGTAGGGTTGCGCCTTGCGCAGATCCCACGGCACGCCGGAGGCGCGCAGCATCGGCCCGCTGAAGCCGAGATTGAACGCGTCCTCGGCCTCGACCACGCCGATGTCGACGGTGCGCTGCATGAACACGCGGTTGGTCGAGAGCAGACCCTCGACATCGTCCTGCAGCGGCAGATAGCCGTCGATCCACGCCAGCAGATCCTCGGCGAAGCCGGCCGGCATGTCGCGATTGACACCGCCGAAGCGGTAGTAGTTCGCGTGCATCCGCGCACCGGTGAGCCGCTCGTAGAAGTTCATGAGCTTCTCGCGCTCCTCGAACATCCACAAGAGCGGCGTCATCGCGCCGCAATCGAGGGCCATGGTGGTGACGTTGAGCGTGTGATTGACGATCCGCGTCACCTCGTCCATCAGCGTGCGGATCCAGAGCGCCCGCTCGGGCACCTCGATCCCCAGCAGCTTCTCCACCGCCAGCACATAGGCGTGCTCCTGACAGAGCATGGAGCAATAGTCGAGCCGGTCGAAATAGGGGATGTTCTGCAGATAGGGCCGGTATTCGATCAGCTTCTCGGTGCCGCGGTGCAGGAGGCCGATATGCGGGTCGGCGCGCTCGACCACCTCGCCGTCCATCTCGAGGATGAGGCGCAGCACCCCGTGGGCCGCCGGATGCTGCGGGCCGAAATTGATCGTGAAGCTGCGCAGATCGGCGTCGTTCATTCGTCACTCCCGGACGTTCGCGCCTTCTCGTCACCGGGCAGCGTGCCGCCTTCCCACGGGCTGAGGAAGTCGAACGTCCTGAAATCCTGACGCAGGGCCACGGGCTCGTACACCACCCGGCCCTGCTCGGCGTCGTAGCGCAGCTCGACATGGCCGGTCATCGGGAAGTCCTTGCGCAGCGGGTGCCCGTCGAAGCCGTAGTCGGTCAGCAGGCGGCGCAGGTCCGGATGATCGGAAAACATGATGCCGTACATGTCCCAGGCCTCGCGCTCGAACCAGCCGGCCGCACGGAAGATGCCGGTGACCGACGGCACCGGCGTGTCCTCGTCGGTCGTCACCTTGACGCGCAGCCGCATGTTCTGATGCATCGACAGCAGATGATAGACCACCTCGAAGCGCTGCTCGCGCTCCGGCCGGTCGACGCCGCAGATGTCGACGAGCTCCTTGAACAGCATGTTGGGCTCGTCCCGCAGCCAGCCGAGCACCCTCGGCAGCGCCGGCGTGGCGACGGTGATCGTCAGTTCGCTGCGATCGAGCCGATGGGCGGAGAGGTCCTCGCCGAGCCTGGCCTCGATGCCGGCCAGGAGCTCGGCCAGCGGCTCGTCCACCTGCGGACCCCGGGCGGTCGTCATGCGCTGCCCTTTCCCTGCCGCCGCATCATCGGTCGATCGTTCCGGTGCGGCGGATCTTCTTCTGCAACTGCAGGATGCCGTAGACCAGGGCCTCGGCCGTGGGCGGGCAGCCGGGCACGTAGA
>JAGREO010000110.1 GCA_020446525.1 Geminicoccaceae bacterium
ATGACGTGGCACCAGTGACAGGCCGCATAGCCCACCGAAAGCAGAACGGGCCGGTCGGCGCGGCGTGCCTCCTCGAGCATGGCGGGTGACCATTCGCGCCAGGCGACGGGGTTGTCCTTGTGCTGGAGCAGGTAGGGGCTGGTCGCCGTAGCGAGAGCATTGGACACGATCGTTCTCCGCTTCGTCGAACCGACACTTTGAGGGGCTCCGTACGTTCCCTATAGATGGATCTCATGACCGGCCAGACCACGGCCACGATCGAAGGATGTGTCGCCGATGAAGTTCAACATCGAGATCGATTGCACACCGGACGAGGCACGCCACTTCCTCGGCCTGCCCGACGTCGCGCCGATGCAGCAGCGGCTGATCGCCGAAATGGAAGAACGGATGCGCCAGGTCGTGCGCGACGGAGACGCCAAAATGCTGCTCGAGCAGTGGATGCCCGTCGGTCTCAAGGGTGTCGAGCAGTGGCAGTCGATCTGGACGCAACTGGCCGGCGCCGCGGCCGGCTTCCGCGGCCCGAACAAGCCGGCGGGTACGGCCGGCGGGAACCCGGACCGTGGATCGTCAGGGTAGGTCGGTCGCCGATAGGCGGGCGTACGAGCAGGCGACGATCTTCGCACCCGCGACCGTCGTCGGCCGCGCCGCGGTGGGGATCGTGCGCTGTTCCGGCTCCGCGGTCGCAGACATATGCTTTCGGCTGACGAACCGAGAGCTCCCGCCGCCCCGTCGGGCGACCCTGCGCGAAATCCACGACGACGACGGCCGCGCCATCGATCGCGCCATGCTGCTGTACTTCGCCGCACCGGCCAGCTTCACCGGCGAAGACATTTTGGAGATTCATCATCACGGCGGCCCGGCGATCGTCCGCGCCCTGCTCGATCTGTTGATCGCCATGCCTGCCTGCCGTCCCGCCGAAGCGGGCGAATTCACACGGCGCGCCTTCATGGGGGGCAAGGTCGATCTGACGGAGGCGGAAGCCGTTGGCGATCTCATCGATGCGACATCGGTCGCGCAGCTTCGGCAGGCGGCGGGGCAGCTTCAGGGCGCGTTGAGCCGTCGTCTCGTGCGCTGGTCTGCCGAACTGACCCACTGCCTGGCGCTCGTCGAAGCGGAGATCGATTTTTCGGCCGATGACGATGTCCCCGAGGGGGCGACGGTGGCGCTGCGGCCGCGCATCGAGGAACTGATCGAGGCCTTCGACGCCATGCTGGTGCATTCCGTCGCGGCCGAGCGGCTGCGCATCGGCCTGACCGTGGCCGTGACGGGCGCGCCCAATGTCGGCAAATCCAGTCTGGTCAACCTGCTGGCCGGGCGCGACGTGGCGATCGTCACGGCGACACCCGGCACGACGCGAGATGTGATCGAAGTCGCGCTCGACCTCGAGGGCCTGCCGGTGACGCTTCTCGATACGGCCGGCCTGCGCGAGAGTGACGACCCGATCGAGCGCGAGGGCGTGCGGCGCGCCAGGCTTCGCGCAGCCGAGGCCGACATCGTCCTGATCGTCGTCGATCGTGCGGAAGACCTTCCGGCGGCACCGGAGGAAAATTCGATCGTCGTTCAGAACAAATGCGACGGTGGCGGCGATCCGACGGCCGGCCATGTGCAGATTTCCTGCCTGAACGGGCAGGGGATCGACTACCTGTTGCGGCAACTCCACGAGCGCGCCCGAACTCTCGTGGCCGGGAGCGGCGAGACCGCTCTGACCCGCCTGCGCCATCGGGCAGCACTCGATGCGGCCAAGTCACACCTCGTCGCCTTCCTCGCCGACCTGTACGGCGCCAGCCTCGATCGGCTCGCCGAGGACCTGCGATTGGCGTTGCGGTCGCTGGGTCGGATCACCGGTCACGTCGAGGCGGACCGGGTTCTGGATGAGATATTTTCGACGTTTTGCATCGGTAAGTGATGCGGCCGGTGTTTCACGTGAAACATCCGCTTCGTTGTTGACCCTTGGCGGCTGGCGATGCATCCAGCGCCAATGAACCAGTTCGATGTCATTGTCGTAGGCGGCGGCCATGCCGGCTGCGAGGCCGCTGCCGCTGCGGCCCGCGTCGGCGCTTCGACAGCGCTCATGACACAACGCGTCGATTCGATCGGGGCGATGTCCTGCAATCCTGCTATCGGCGGGCTCGGCCGCGGCCATCTGGTGCGCGAGATCGACGCGCTGGACGGGCTGATGGGCCGGGCAATCGACCGTGCGGGCATTCAGTTCCGTGTGCTCAACCGCAGCAAGGGCGCCGCGGTGCGTGGCCCGCGCGCGCAGGCAGACCGCAAGCTCTATGCCGGCGCCGTCCTCGATCTGTTGCGCGCTCAGGCCGGTCTGAGCCTCGTCGAGGCGGAGGCGGCGGAACTCGTCTTTGCCGAAGGTCGCCTGACGGGCGTGCGGGACACCGCGGGCACGATCTGGCGATGCGGCGCTCTGGTGCTGACGACCGGAACGTTCCTGGGCGGCGTCATTCACCTCGGCACCGAGCGGCGCTCGGCCGGGCGCTGGGCGGACCCTGCCGCGCGATCCCTGTCGCAAAGCCTTCTGGCGCAGGGCTTGGCCCTTGGACGCATGAAGACGGGTACGCCGCCGAGGCTGGACGGCAGGACCATCCGGTTCGAGGAGTTGGTACCCCAGGTCGGCGACGAGCGCCCGCAGCCGTTCTCGTTCATGACATCCGGCATCGATCGCCCGCAAATCGCCTGCCACCTCACCGGCACGACGGAAGCGAGCCACGAGCTGATCCGCCGATATCTTCACCAGACACCGGCTCATGCCAGGCAGATCACCGGCCGGGGCGTCCGCTATTGCCCGTCGGTGGAGGACAAGGTCGTGCGGTTCCCCGAGCGTCGACGACATCAGATCTTTCTCGAGCCGGAGGGGCTGGACGACGATACGGTCTATCCCAACGGCATCTCCATGGCTTTTCCCGAAGCGGTCCAGCAGGCCGTTCTGCGAACCGTGCCCGGTCTGGAAGAAGTGCGGATGCTCCGGCCCGGCTACGCGATCGAATATGATCATGTCGATCCGAGGCAGCTCGACCATCGACTGGCGGTGCGCAACGTGGACGGCCTTTTTCTGGCCGGCCAGATCAACGGCACCACGGGCTATGAGGAAGCGGCGGCGCAAGGCCTGATCGCCGGTGCCAATGCTGCATTCCACACTGCCGGCGCGGCACCATTCGCCGTCGATCGCGCCGATGGCTATCTCGGCGTGCTCGTCGACGATCTCGTGACCCAAGGCGTCGTCGAGCCCTATCGCATGTTCACCTCGCGCGCCGAGTTCCGTCTGAGCCTGCGCGCCGGAAATGCCGATCGTCGTCTTACGCCACTCGGAATCGCCCGTGGCCTCGTCGGCACGGTCCGGGCCGACCACCATCGTCGCAAGGAGGCGGATTGGCGGCACTGGAGAACGCTGCTCGATTCGCTCAAGGCCACACCGCAGGCAGCGGACGCGGCCGGGATAAAGATCAACCTCGACGGCCGGCAGCGGAGTGCGTTCACCATGCTCTCCCATGCACACGTCTTCCTCCGCGACCTGCAACGCCTCTGGCCCGAGCTGAACGGCATCCCGGTCACCCTGATCGACGAGCTGGAAGCGGAAGCGAAATACGCCGTCTACCTCGAGCGTCAGTCGGAAGAAATCGCGGCCTTTCGGCGGGAAGGGTCGCTGCATCTGGACGGCGATCTTCCGATCGCCACCATGCCCGGCCTGAGTGCCGAGCTGCGGCAGACCCTGGATCGCGCGCGGCCGGCGACGCTCGCCGCCGCGGCGAGGCTTCCCGGGATGACTCCCGCTGCCTTGGGCTTGCTGCTGCGCCATGTCCGCCAAGCCGGCTGAACCCCTGGCTCCGGATGAGTTTCGACGCGCGCTCGGCCCAGACCTCGATGTTTCACGTGAAACGCTGGAGCGGCTGGAGGCCTATTGGGCTTTGCTGCTCCGCTGGCAGCCGCGCATAAATCTGGTCGGCAAGGCCACCTTGAGTGACCCGTGGCGGCGCCACATGCTGGACTCGGCACAGTTGCTTTCGTTCGTGCCCTCGAACACGGCGCATCTTCTGGATATGGGCAGCGGCGCCGGCTTTCCGGGCCTCGTGCTCGCGATCCTCGGAGTGGAGCGGGTGAGCCTGGTGGAAGCGGACCAGCGCAAGGCGGCATTCCTGCGGGAGGCGGCACGGGTCGCCGGATGCACCGGTGCCACCGTCTTCGCGCGGCGGCTGGAGGATCTCGATGAAATCGCGCCGGTCGTCACCGCCCGCGCCCTGGCGCCACTGCCACGGCTCTTGGACTGGGCGCACGGCCGTCTGGCGCCCAACGGCCGGTGTCTCTTCCTCAAGGGCCGGCAGGTGGCGGATGAATTGACCGCGGCCGAAGAACAATGGACAATGCGCGCGAGGGTTGCGAAAAGCTGCTCCGATCCCGACGGTCGCATCCTGATCATCGACGAGGTCCGCCGCAGATGAACGCCGATACGTCCGACGACGTGGCTCCCGCCAAACCGCCGCCGGTCTCGACCGAGAAGTCGGCGAGTGGCCGCGTGCTCGCCATCGCCAACCAGAAAGGCGGCGTCGGGAAGACGACCACGGCGATCAATCTCGGCACGGCCCTGGCGGCCGCCGGCCGGCGCGTCCTGCTGCTCGACTTCGACCCGCAGGGCAATGCGAGCACCGGGCTCGGCGTCGACCGCAACGACCGGCGGATCACCTCCTATCAGGTCATCCTGGGACAGGCGACGCTGGCCGAGGCCGTGATGGCGACCCGCGTGCCCAAGCTGGATATCGTCGCGTCCAATGTCGATCTGTCGGCGGCGGAGGTCGAGCTCGTGGGTGACGCCCGACGCAATTTCCGTCTGCGACAGGTCTTGGCCGGCTTTCAGGGCGGCTATGACGACATTCTCGTCGACTGCCCGCCGTCACTCGGCGTCCTGACGATCAATGCCCTGACCGCCGCGCACGCCGTGCTGGTGCCGCTGCAATGCGAGTTCTTCGCACTCGAAGGTCTGAGCATGCTGCTGCGCACGATCGAGAAGGTCCGCCGGACGCTCAATCCCATGCTTCGGATGCAGGGTATCGTCCTGACCATGTACGACCGCCGCAACAACCTTTCGCAGCAGGTGGCGACCGACGTGCGCAGCTTCATGGGAGATCGCGTGTACAAGACCATCATCCCGCGCAACGTGCGCGTATCCGAAGCGCCCTCACACGGTCAGCCCGTCCTGCTCTACGATGTGCGTTCGCAGGGCGCCAAAGCCTATGCACATCTCGCCGGGGAAATCCTGCGCCGCGAGCAGCAATGGGCGCGCGTAGCATGACCCGCCAAACGCTGGTAGGCCGCAAGCGCGGCCTCGGCATGGGGCTATCGGCGCTCATGGGGGACGAGGAACCGGGCGGCGGGGAAGAGGCGCTTCAGCGCGTGCCGATCGAGTTTCTCACAGCTTCTCCACTGCAGCC
Organism: Geminicoccaceae bacterium; assembly: GCA_020446525.1. Classification (GTDB taxonomy): domain Bacteria; phylum Pseudomonadota; class Alphaproteobacteria; order Geminicoccales; family Geminicoccaceae; genus JAGREO01. Next base: position 5,436 of record JAGREO010000110.1, read on the forward strand.
TCGCAGACACTTCGATCAGGGCGAGCTCGAAGCGCTGGCGGAATCCATCCGCGTCAAGGGCATCCTCCAGCCGCTGGTCGTGCGGCAGCGTAGCGATGACACCGGCTACGAGATCGTCGCCGGCGAGCGCCGCTGGCGTGCCTCGCAGATCGCCGGACTGCACGAGCTGCCCGTGGTCGTCCGCGATCTGGGCGACCGCGACGTGCTCGAGATCGCGCTCATCGAAAATCTGCAGCGCGCCGATCTCTCGCCGATCGAGGAGGCGGAGGCGTTCGCCCGCCTGATGCAGGAGTTCGGCCATACGCAGGAAGCCCTGGCGGCGGCACTCGGCAAGAGCCGCAGTCACGTGGCCAACACGCTGCGGCTCCTGAAGCTGCCGGCGGGCGTGCGGGCGATGGTCGTCGACGGACGCCTGACCGCGGGCCACGCGCGCGCCCTGTTGAGCGTCGAGGACGCCCAGGGGATGGCCGAGGCGGTCGTCGCCCGCGGCCTCAACGTCCGTGAGGTCGAAGCCCTGGTGCAGGCCGGGAGCCTGGTCGGCAAGCCGCCGCCCGAACCCAAGGCGATCGATCCCGATATCGTGGCATGCGAAAAGCGGCTGGCGGAGCGGCTGGGTCTGAAGGTCGAGATCAGGGCGGGGCGCAAGGGCGGCTCGCTGACCGTCCACTACAAGAGTGCGGATCAATTCGATCAGGTGTTGGCGCGGTTGCTGGGCGAGGGCGCGTCCCGACCCTGATCGGTGGCGGAGCAATCAACTTATTGTGCGAACTCCCTTGACCCTACCCACATCTTGTGTCCAATATCACCCCAGGGTGAAACAAGGAAAGAACCGTTCCACCGATCCAGTCCCCCAGGGTCCCACCGTCGTTGCCCACGTCGGTCCGAAGGCGATACGGATCGGCACGTCCCGCTGCCCATCGGACGTGTTTGATGCTGCGGTGCAATAAATCGAACACGGGGTCGTGTCGCGGTCGCGGCGCGGCCCCGGAATCGTCAGCGGGTCATCCGCGTCTGGCGTAGAGAGACTCCAGCAGCTCGGCGTGCGCCTTCAGGATCAACGGTCGACGCAGCTTCATCGTCGGCGTCAGGAGGCCGTTCTCGACGGTGAACGGTTCGGGCATGACGTGGAACCGGCGTATCCGCTCGATGGCCGAAAAATGTTCATTGGCGCGCTTCACCGCCTCGCCGATGCGGGCGACGAAGCCGGGATCGCGGGCACATTCGGCGAGATCACCCCGGCCGCCGGTATCTTTCGCAAAACGCGTCACGAATTCCCCATCCGGCACGAGAAGCGCCACCAGAAATGGCCGCTTGTCGCCGACCACCAGTGCCTGGGCGATCTCCGGCTCGAGCATGAGCACGCCTTCGACACGCTGCGGCGAGATGTTGTCGCCACCGGCATTGACGATGATGTCCTTCTTGCGATCGGTGATCACCAGATCGCCTTCGGGCTCGAGCCTTCCGACGTCACCCGTATGCAACCAGCCGTCGCGGATCGTCGCCGCCGTCGCCTCCGGGTCGCGCCAATAGCCCTTCATGACGTTGGGGCCGCGCACGAGGATCTCACCGTCGTCGGCGATCCGCAGCTCCACGCCGTCGAGTGGCGGGCCAACCGTATCGACCCGTGCGCGGCCGGGAATGTTCACGCTGATGACCGGTGCGGCCTCACTCTGGCCGTAGCCCTGCAGGACGGGAAGCCCCAGAGCGACGAAGAACAGGCCGACGTCCCGGTTGAGCGGCGCGCCGCCGGAGACCATTGCCTTGAGGCGTCCGCCGAACCGTGCCCGGACCTTGTCGCGTACCAGCCGCTCGAGCACCCGGTCGATCGGCGCCAGATGCAGCGGCAGCGTCCCGCCGCTCTCGTAGCGTCGCGTGCCCAGATCGAGCGCCATATCGAACAGCTTCTGCCGCCATGCCGGCTGCCGCCGCACGCCGGCCAGGATCTTCTGGCGCAAGACCTCGTAGAGTCGCGGCACGCAAGGCAGCACCGTCGGCCGCACTTCGAGCAGGTTGGTCGACAAGGTTTCGATACCTTCGGCGTAGTAGATCTGTGCGCCGGTCGCCATCGGCAGGAACTGGCCGGCGGTGTGCTCATAGGCGTGCGAGAGCGGCAGAAAGCTCAAGAACACGTCGTCACCGCCAAGTTCGATCCGCCGCAACAGGTCCGCCGCCGCCCGTACATTGGCGAGAATGTTGGCGTGGGTTTGCATTACGCCCTTGGGGCGCCCGCCGGTTCCGGAGGTGTAGATGAAGCAAGCGGTATCGTCCGCTTCGAGGCGATCGCTCCAGTCGACGGATGCGTGGTCCCTTCCGAGCGCCAGAGCCGCTTGCCAATCCAGCGTGCGCACGGGTGCCGTGGCCGCCTCATCCGTCCCCTCGAAGACCAGGAGAGCCCGCATGTCCTCCCGGTCACGAAGCGCCGGAGCGAGCCTGCGGGCCAGGGCCGCGGTCGACGTGACGCACAGCCGCGCGCCGCTGTGCTCGACGAGATAGGCGTGATCCGCCGACGTATTGGTCGTATAGGCCGGCACCGTGATGCCGCCCGCGGTCATGACCGCCAGATCGGTGATCAGCCATTCGGGCCGATTCTCGGAAACCAGCAGCACACGGTCCTCGCGCTGCAGCCCCAGGGCCGCCATCGCCGAGGCGAGCGTCGAGACGGCGTCCGCGACCTCGCGCCAGATCCAGGGGCGATAGGTTCCCTCTTTTTTCGCCCAGAGAAACGGCTCGTCGGAGCGGCGCGCCGCCATCGACCGGAAGGTCCGCAGCAGATTGCCGTCGCGCCCGCCATGCTCCATCGCCAACGCTTCCCCGTCTCGAGACCGCGATCTCGCCGCCCGCGCTTGGCGGCGCCGATGTGCGTCATATATCAGCGATGTCGCCAGCCGAGGAAACCCGTATGCCGCTTTCCGTTATCGCCGATCCATCACGCGCCATTGCCGATGGGACCGTCGCCCGCTCCGACGAGGCATCGGTGATCCAAGCACCAAGGTGGGATCTGAGCGATCTCTACACGTCGCGCGACGACCCCGACATTGCCCGGGACTTCGACGACGCGGCGGCGCGCGCGGATCATCTGGAGCGCACCTGCAAGGGCCGCCTCGCCGAACTCGACGGCGCGGCGTTCGCGGCTCTGCTCCAGGATTACGAATACATCCAGGAAAAGCTCGGCCGCATCTACAGCTATGCCGGTCTCGCCCACGCCGCGGATCGTGACGACGCCGAGCGCGGCCGCTTCATGCAGTCGACCCAGGAACGGGTCAACGCGATCTCGACGAAGCTGCTGTTCGTCACCCTCGAACTCAACAGGATCGACGACGCGGTGCTGGAGGAGCAGTTGAGCGTCCCCGACTTCGCGCGTTATCGCCCGTGGGTCGAGCAGGTCCGTGCCTTCCGTCCGCACCAGCTCGACGACGAGATCGAGCGGGTGTTGCATGAAAAGTCCGTCGTCGGGCGCAATGCCTGGATCCGCCTGTTCGACGAGAGCGTCGCGGCGCTGCGCTATCCGCTGCGTGACGAAAACCTCACCGGCGCGCAGATCTTCGACAAGCTGTCCGCCAAGGACCGCGAACTGCGCCGCGACGCGGCCGCTTCGATCTCCACGGTGCTGGCGGCCAACGGCCGTCTCTTCGCCCGGATCACCAACACCCTGGCCAAGGACAAGCAGGTCGAGGACGGCTGGCGGCACTACGCGCAGCCCATGTCCGCGCGCAATCTCGCCAATCGTGTCGAGGACGAGGTGGTCGAGGCGCTGATCACGGCCGTACGCGGTGCCTATCCGCGCATTTCGCACCGCTACTACGAGCTCAAGCGGCGCTGGATGGGCTTGGATCGTCTGCAGCACTGGGACCGCAATGCGCCGCTGCCAGAAGATGCCGATCGCCGGATCGAGTGGGACGATGCCAAGGTGATCGTGCTGGACGCCTATCGCGCATTCTCGCCGAAGCTGGCCGGCATCCTCGAGCCCTTCTTCGAGAAGCATTGGATCGATGCCGAGCTGCGACCGGGCAAGGACAGCGGCGCCTTCTGTCATCCCACCGTGACCAGCGCCCATCCCTACGTCCTGATGAATTTTCAGGGCCGCAACCGGGACGTAATGACGCTCGCGCACGAACTCGGGCACGGCGTGCATCAGACGCTGGCGGCGGTCCAAGGCCCGTTGATGGCGAGCACGCCGCTGACGCTCGCCGAGACCGCCTCCGTCTTCGGCGAGCAACTGACCTTTCAGGCCCTGCTGCGCCGTGAAACCGATCCGGTCCGCCGGCGTCTGCTGCTCGCCGGCAAGATCGAGGACATGATCAACACCGTCGTTCGCCAGATCGCCTTCTGTGATTTCGAGCGACGGGTCCACGAGGCGCGCCGCAAAGCCGAGCTGACGGTGGACGAGCTCGGCGAGACGTGGATGGCCGTCCAGCGTGAGAGCCTGGGCCCGGCCTTCGCGCTCGAAGACGACTATCGCCCCTATTGGAGCTATATCCCCCACTTCGTCCACTCTCCCTTCTACGTCTACGCCTACGCCTTCGGCGACTGCCTGGTGAA
>JAGREO010000111.1 GCA_020446525.1 Geminicoccaceae bacterium
TGAAGAGCCACGAGACGCGGATGGTGGCGCCGCTGCTCGGCGCCTACAATGACGACGTCAAGCCGCTGATCCAGGCGGGCGGCTCGGACTCCGCGGCGCTCGATGCGGTCTGCGAGGCGCTGGTGCGCGGCGGGCGTGCCCTGCCGCTGGTCAAGACGCTGCTCGTGCCGCCGGCATGGTCCAACAGGATGAACATGCCCGAGGCGCATCGCGACCTCTTCAGCTATTGCAACTGCGTCATGGAGCCCTGGGACGGGCCGGCGGCGCTGGTCGGCACCGACAGCCGCTGGGTCGTGGCCGGCATGGACCGCAACGGCCTGCGGCCGATGCGCTACAGCCGCACGGCCGACGGCCTGCTCGTGGTGGGTTCGGAGACCGGCATGGTGCCCCTGCGCGAGGCCGACATCGTCGAGAAGGGAAGGCTGGGGCCGGGCGAGATGATCGGCGTCGACCTCGAAGCCGGCACCTTCTATCGCGATCGCGAGCTCAAGGACCATCTGGCCGGCCTCAAGCCCTACAGCCGATGGGTCGAGAACATCACCCATCTCGAGCGGCTGGTCGCCGAACATCCGCCGGCACCGGAATTGCGCGATCCGGAGGATCTGCGCCGGCGCCAGGCGCTCTACGGCCTGACCGTCGAGGACATGGAACTGATCCTCCAGCCGATGGCCGCCGACGGCAAGGAGCCGCTGGGCTCGATGGGCGACGACACGCCGATGGCGGTGCTCTCGAAGAAATATCGCGGCCTGCATCACTTCTTCCGTCAGCAGTTCAGCCAGGTGACCAACCCGCCGATCGACCCGCTGCGCGAGTGGCGGGTGATGAGCCTCAAGACCCGCTTCGGCAATCTCGGCAACGTCTATGACGAGGATCCGAGCCAGACGGCGATCCTGCAGCTCGAGACGCCGGTGCTGACGACCACCGAGTTCCACGCCCTCGAGGTTCATTTCGGCGAGAACGCACGGCGCATCGACTGCACCTTCCTCGCCCGCAGCGACGACAATCCCAAGGGTGAGCGGCTCAGGAGCGCCCTCGACCGGATCCGCCGGGAGGCGGAGGATGCGGTGCGCGGCGGCTGCGAGGATCTGATCCTGACCGACGAGGGGGTCGACGCCGATCGGGCGCCCATTCCGATGATCCTCGCCACCGGTGCGGTCCACAGCCATCTGGTCCGCCAGGGGCTGCGGGCCTTCAGTTCGATCACGGTGCGCAGCGGCGAATGTCTCGACACCCACTGTTTCGCCGTGCTGATCGGCGTCGGTGCGACGGCCGTCAACGCCTACATGGCCGAAGCCGCGATCGCCGATCGCCACGCCCGCGGCCTGCTGGAGGGCCTGACCCTCGAGGAGTGCATCGCCAACTATCAGGAGGCGATCAATCAGGGCCTGCTCAAGATCATGAGCAAGATGGGCATCTCGATCGTCAGCTCCTATCGCGGCGGCTACAATTTCGAGGCGCTCGGCCTCTCGCGCTCACTGGTCCGTGAGTATTTTCCGGGACTGGTGACGCGCATCTCGGGCATCGGGCTGACCGGCATCAAATATCGCGTCAAGGAGATGCACGACCGGGCGTTCGCTCCGAGCCTGCCGGTGCTGTCGATCGGCGGGTTCTACCGCTACCGCCGGGGCGGCGAGGCGCACGCGCTCGAAGGCCGGATGATCCACCAGTTGCAGCACGCGGTCTCGAGCGACAGCTATGCCTCGTTCAAGCGCTATGCGGAGATGGTCTACGCCCAGGCGCCGGTGACGGTCCGCGACCTGCTCGATTTCCAGTACCGCAACGAGCCGGTGCCGCTCGAGGAGGTCGAGAGCATCACCGAGATCCGCAAGCGCTTCGTCACGCCCGGCATGTCGCTGGGCGCGCTTTCGCCCGAAGCCCACGAGACCCTGACCATCGCCATGAACCGGATCGGCGCCAAGTCGGATTCGGGCGAGGGCGGCGAGGGTGTGGAACGTTACACGCCGCGTCCCAATGGCGACAATGCCAACTCGCCGATCAAGCAGGTCGCCTCGGGCCGCTTCGGTGTGACCGCGGAATATCTGAACGCCGCGCGCGAGCTCGAGATCAAGGTGGC
>JAGREO010000013.1 GCA_020446525.1 Geminicoccaceae bacterium
TGATAGCCGCGCTCGCGGCCGATCAGACGGGTGCGCGTGCCTTCGCCCCGGGTGCGGTGGTAGGCGAGGGCGATCTTCAGTGCGGTGTCGACGGATTCCGAGCCGGAATTGGTGAAGAAGGCGTAGTCGAGAGAGCCCGGGAAGAGGTTGGCCAGGCGCGAGGCGAGCTCGAAGGATTTGGGGTGGCCGAACTGGAAGGAGGGCGCGAAGTCGAGCTGGGCCACCTGATCCTGCACGGCCTCGACGATCGGCTGGCGTGAATGGCCGGCATTGCAGCACCAGAGGCCCGCCGTCGCATCGAGGATCCGCTGCCCGTCGATCGAGGTGAAATGCATGTCCTTGGCCGAAGCGATCATCCGCGGATCGGCCTTGAACTGCTTGTTCGGGGTGAACGGGATCCAGAACGATTCGAGGTCGTTCGGCATCGTCGCGCCCGGCGCTCGGGCCATGTCCTTGGTCAGCATGCGGCAACTCCCTAAACCAAAGAGCAGTTCTCGACCCGTCGGCCCCTACTGTCAATCGCACCCGGATGTCGGCATGATGCCGCAGGATATAACCCTTGGATGAGAGTTCCCATGGCCGACCCCCTGCAGGAAACCGCCGACGCGCTGGCACGGGCGATGCGCGACGGCACGTCGACGATGCCGATCCCCGAAGCGCTTCTCGCCGACCCGTCGGCCGCCTACGCCCTTCAGGAGCGGGTCCGGGCTGCTCTGGGTGAGCCGATGGCGGGCTGGAAGATCGGCGCCACCAACGCCAAAGCGCAGACGGCACTCGCCACGGATCGCCCCTTCTTCGGGCCGATCCCGACCCGTCGCGTCCATCCCGACGGTGCGACGATCGATCTGCCCGAGGGCTGTGCCGGTGCCGAGATCGAGCTGGCCTTTCGCCTCGCGCAACCGCTGCCGCGGCGCGACGCGCCCTATTCGGAAGGCGAGCTGATCGAGGCGATCGAGAACATGCATCCGGCGATCGAGCTGATCGGCTTGCGCCAGGAGAAGGCCGGGCCCCTGACCGCCTTGCGTGCTATCGCCGATTTCGGCGCGCACGTCGCCTTCGTCGCCGGGCCGGCCATCGACGGGTGGAATGAGCTCGATCCGGGCGAGATCACCGCACGCTGCATGGTCGACGGTCGGGTCGCGGGCGAGGGGCGTGCGAGCGGGGTGCTGGGCGGTCCGCTGGTCGCGCTGGCGTGGCTGGCGGACCATGGCCCCGGTCTCGACGCCGGCGCCTGGATCAGCACCGGCACCATCACCGGCCTCGCCGCCGTGGCACCCGGTGCCGAGGTCGTCGGTGATTTCGGCGCACAAGGGCAGGTGAGGCTCAGCTTCCGACCTTGAGCGTCGCCACGAGGCCGCGCAGGGCGGCGATGGTGCTCAATGCGGTGATCCGCCCGGTGCGCGGGTTCTCGATCGAGGGCACGTTCTCGATGCGCATCTCGAAGCGTGCGGAATCGGCCTCGACACGGATGGTGTGGATGTTGCGGTCGACCGTCGGATCGGCCCAGATCTGCAGTCTGGTGCGATCGGGACCGACGCCCGCCAGCGAGAGTGCGGCCGCGACGTTGACATTGGCCGGAAAGCCCTTGGCCCCGTCGCGCGCCGAGCCGTCGAAGATCATGGCCGGCTCCCCGAGCCCGTCGAGCACGATGCCGTTGGCCTCGAGATAGGGGGCGCCGGCGAGGCCGCCCGGCGGTTTGCGTGTGACCATGGTCACGCTCTCGATCGTGCCTTCGGCCGCTGCGCGCACGGCGTCGAGGGCGAGCAGCGCGCCGGTCGGCGGTACGATGCGTGCACCGGTGACGGCCGCACGATCGAGCAGATCGTCGTACAGCAGAAGCTGGCCGACGCCGAGCGGCATGAAGATGCGCCCGGCCTCGATCGCCGGCTCGGCGACTTGGCGGAACACCGCGGCCGGTGCACACTCGACGATCACGTCGGCCATGTCCGCCAGATCCCCGAGTGCCACCACCGGCACCGGGCGACGAAGCTCCGCGACCCGCTCTCGGGCGCGTGCCTCGTCGCGGGCGCTGACCGCGACGAGCTCGAGCCCCGTCACGCCCGCATCGATCGCCTGGGCCACCCGCCGCCCGATGGCTCCGAATCCGCCGATCGCCACACGCAGCATGTTTCGTCCTCTCTCGCTTGGGCCGATACCGCGCATCTGCGCGGTGACGGGTCGTGCGCGACGGTGCCTGCGGGGGCGATGACGTGCAAGATCGATAGGAGTCGAAAAAAAGCCGCCGAGAGCAACGAATGCCATCGGCGGCGGGTCTTCGTTCCGGCAGAGCCGGAAATTGGCTCGGCAGCCGACGCTGCCAGTCACACGTGGCTGCACTGATAGAGTACACAAAATCGGGCTACGGGGCAAATTAAATCCGGAATTTCGCCTCGACCCGCGGCATGCGCCGGATCACCGCGTGGCGCGACGGGCATGCAGCGCATCCTCGAGGATCACCGCGGCCGCGTGATGATCGAGCGGTGCGCCGGGCTTCGGACGTCGCAGGCGCCCTTCCTCGATTGCCTGGCGCACCGCTTCGGTGGTCAGCCGCTCGTCCTGCAGCAGGACGGGCAGGGCCAGGTCGCTCATCAGGCGCGCGGCGACGTCCCGCCGCGACTGCGCCGCCGGCCCGATGCTGCCGTCCATGTTCAAGGGCAGGCCGACGACGAGTGCCACCACCTCCCGCTCGGCACAGAGCCGGGCGAGGATGGCGACGTCGTCGACGAAGCGCTTGCGGCGGATGGTGATCAGCGGCGTCACCAGCGTCTGCGTCGGATCGCTGCCGGCGACGCCGATCCGCCGGCGCGAGACGTCGAGGGCAAGGAGCGCGCCGGTCTCGGGCAGACGATCGAGGAACGTCACCATCTCACCGCTCCCGCGATCGGTCGTGCGGCATGGCGGCGTGGAGTCCGGCCGCGCGGTTGCACGGGCGGGCGCGCGGTTGTAGCGTCCGCCGCCATATCCGCCCGACCGACCCTACGTGATCGCATCGAACGAGGAAGCACGTTTTCATGGCGCTCGATCCCTCGACCGTGGCCCGCATCGCCGAACTCGCGCGCATCGACGTGCCCGAGGGCGAGCGATCACGACTGGCGCTGGAGCTTTCGCACATCCTCGGCTGGATCGAGCAGCTGGGCGAAGTGGACACCGACGACGTCGAACCGCTGCGGTCGGTCATGGCGATCGAGCGGCCCTGGCGACCGGACGTCGCCGACGACGGCGAGCGGCGCGAGGACGTGCTGGCCAACGCGCCCAAGACCCACGACGGCTGCTTCGTCGTGCCGCGCGTGATCGAGTAGGCCGACCCGATGAACGAGTTGCTCGGTCTTTCGATCACCCAAGCCGCGGCGCGCCTCGCCGCCCGCGAGATCTCCGCGCGCGAGCTGACCCTGGCCCATCTCGACGCCATGGAGGCGTATCGGAGCCTCAACGCCTTCATCACCGAGACGCCCGAGCGCGCGCTCGCCATGGCCGAGGCGAGCGACGGGCGGATCGGGCGGGGCGAGGCAGCGTCGTTGGAGGGCATCCCCATCGGCATGAAGGATCTCTACTGCACCGCGGACATTCCGACCACCGCCGGCAGCAGGATCCTCGCGGGCTTCGTACCGACCTACGAAAGCACCGTCTCGGCCAATCTCTGGGATGCCGGCTGCGTCTGTCTGGGCAAGACCAATCTCGACGAATTCGCCATGGGCTCGGCCAACGTCACCTCGCACCACGGTCACGTCACCAGCCCCTGGACGCGCGCCGGCGACAATGCGGCGCTGGTGCCGGGCGGCAGCTCGGGCGGCTCGGCGGCGGCGGTCGCGGCGCGCATCGCGATGGCGGCAACCGGTACCGACACCGGCGGTTCGATCCGCCAGCCGGCGGCCTTCACCGGCATCGTCGGCATGAAGCCGACCTATGGTCGCTGCTCGCGATGGGGCATCGTCGCCTTTGCCAGCTCGCTCGACCAGGCGGGACCGATGACGCGCACCGTCGCCGACGCCGCCCTCATGCTCCAGGCCATGGCGGGCTTCGATTCCAAGGACATGACCTCGGCCGATCACGAGGTGCCCGACTGGTCCGGCTTGCTCAAGGCCGACGTGCGCGGCCTCAGGATCGGGATACCAAAGGAGTATCGCGTCGACGCCATGCCCGAGGAGATCGAGCGGCTGTGGCAACGGGGCGCGGAATGGCTTCGGGCGGCGGGTGCCGAGCTGGTGGAGGTCTCGCTGCCGCACACCCGCTACGCCCTGCCGACCTACTACATCATCGCACCCGCCGAAGCCTCGTCGAACCTCGCGCGCTACGACGGCATGCGCTTCGGCCTGCGGGAAGAGGCGGAGGATCTGACGCGAACCTACATGCGCAGCCGGGCTGAAGGCTTCGGTGCCGAGGTTCAGCGACGCGTGCTGATCGGCACCTACGTGCTCTCTGCCGGCTATTACGACGCCTACTACGTCAAGGCGCAGAAGGTGCGCCGTCGCATCGCCGAGGATTTTTCGGCCGTCTTCGAGCGGGTCGACGCGCTCTTGACGCCGACCGCACCCTCGGCACCCTTCCGCATCGGTGAGAAGATGGACGATCCCGTCGCCATGTATCTCAACGACGTCTTCACCGTCCCCTCGAGCCTGGCCGGCCTGCCGGGCATTTCGGTTCCGGCGGGTCTCGACGGCCAGGGCCTGCCGCTCGGCCTGCAGGTGCTGGGGCGGGCATGGGACGAGCAGACGGTGCTCGACGTCGCCCTGGCGCTGGAGGAGGCGGCCGGTTTCGCCACGCTTCCCTACGGTTTGGGAGAGGCACCTTGAGCTATCGCATCGCCGGCGGGACCGGGGAATGGGAGATCGTCGTAGGGCTCGAGGTGCACGCGCAGGTGACCACGGCGAGCAAGCTCTTCTCGGGCGCCTCGACCGCCTTCGGCGGCGAGCCCAATACCCACGTGGCGCTGCTCGACGCCGGCCTGCCCGGGATGCTGCCGGTGCTCAACGCCCGGGCGGTGGAGCAGGCGGTGACCACCGGCCTCGGTCTCGACGCGCAGATCAATCTGCTCTCGACCTTCGAGCGCAAGAACTACTTCTATCCGGACCTGCCGCTCGGCTACCAGATCAGCCAGTATCAGGAGCCGATCGTCGGCCGGGGTGCGCTGCTGCTGGACCTGCCCGACGGCGGGACGAAATCGGTCGGCATCACCCGGCTGCATCTCGAGGCCGATGCCGGCAAGTCGCTGCACGACAGGCTGGCCGACGAGACCCTGATCGATCTCAACCGCTGCGGCGTGGCGCTGATGGAGATCGTCAGCGAGCCCGAGATCGCCTCGCCGGAGGAGGCGGTGCTCTACATGCGGAAGCTGCGCACGATCCTCCGCTATCTGGGCACCTGCGACGGCGACATGGAGAAGGGCAATCTGCGCTGTGACGCCAACGTCTCGGTCCGCCGCGTCGGCGAGCGGACCCTGGGCACACGCTGCGAGATCAAGAACCTCAACTCCATGCGCTTCGTCGCCCGGGCGATCGACCACGAGGCACGCCGTCAGGTCGATCTGATCGAAGCCGGCGGTGCGGTGGTGCAGGAGACGCGGCTGTTCGATTCCGAACGCGGAGAGACGCGCTCGATGCGCTCGAAAGAGGAGGCTCACGACTATCGCTATTTCCCCGATCCGGACCTGTTGCCCGTGCAGTTGACGCAGGATTACGTTGACCGGCTGAAGGCGAGCCTGCCGGAGTTGCCGGACACCAAGCGGCTGCGCTTCATGGCGGATTACGGCCTGTCGGCGCAGGACGCCGACGCCCTCGTCGCCGAGCGTGCCACCGCCGACTATTTCGAGGTGACGGCCAAGGGACGCGACGCCAAGCTCGCCGCCAACTGGGTGCTCAACGACCTCTTCGGCCAGCTCGCCGCCTCGGGCCGGACGATCGAGCAGAGCCCGGTGGCGCCGGCGCAGCTCGGCGCCCTGCTCGACCTGATCGCCGAGGGCACGATCTCAGGCAAGATCGCTAGGGACGTGTTCGCCGCCATGGCCGTCGACGGCGGCGATCCGGCTGCCATCGTCGAAGCGAAGGGCCTGCGCCAGGTGAGCGACACCAGCGCCCTCGAGCCGATCGTCGACCGCCTGATCGAGGACAATCCGGCACAGGTGGAGAGCTGCCGCAAGAATCCCAAGGCGATCGGCTGGTTCACCGGCCAGGTGATGAAGGCCACCGGCGGCAAGGCCAATCCGCAACTGGTCGGGCGCCTGCTCGCGGCGAAACTGCCGCGCGCCGAGTGAGATCCGGCCTCGCGGCGCCTTGGATCGATTCGCGGCTTCGCCTAAAGACCATGCTCAGACATCTTCCGTCGTGTGGCCCCATCATCGACTGGATCGAGAACAGCATGAGCCCGACATCCTTCGCCGCCGGCCTGCTCGTCGGCCTCGTGGTGCTGCAGGCGGCGCCGCTCCGCGCCGACGAGCTCGAAGCCTCGTCGTCGATCGAGGCGGTGACGGTCTATGCCGACCGGGCCGAGATCACGCGCAGCGTCGAAGCCGGTCTCGAGGTCGGCGCGCACGCGCTCAGGGTCGAGGGTCTGCCCCTGGCGGCGATCCGCGAGAGCGTGCGGGTCGAGCACGTCTCCGGCGCGCTGGAGGTCGCCGCCGTGACGTTGCGCGAGGTGCAGGCGAGCGAGCTTGTCCACCCGCGCGAAGAAGAGCTCACCCGCGAAATTCACACCCTCGAGATCCAGAAACGGATTCGCGCCGACCGCATCGAGGCGCAGCGCCTCAAGCTCGAATTCATCCGCAAGATCGTCGACAAGTCGACCACCGGCATCGACGAGGGGCTGGGCCGGGGCACCATCGAGCCCGACCGCTGGCGCGAAGGCTGGAAGAGCCTGACCGAGGGCGCCGACGAAGCGCTCGAGGCGATCCGGCTCGCCGAGGAGGATCAGCGCGAGCTCGAGCAGCGGATCGACAAGCTCGAGCGTGAGCGGGCGCAACTGGCGACCGGCGCGCGGGCGTCGTTCACCGCGGTGGTCGACCTCTTCGTGCGGGCGCCGGGCGCGGTCGAATTGCGGCTGATCTACCAGGTGACCGACGTCGGCTGGCAGCCACTCTACGACGCCAGGCTCGACACCGAACGGGGCCGGCTCGTGATCGAGCAGCAGGCCAGCGTCAGCCAGTCCACCGGCGAGGACTGGAGCGACGTCGCACTGAAGCTTTCCACCTCGACGCCGATCCAGGGCGACCTGCCGGTGCTCGGGCCCTGGCGTATCGACGTGCTCGACGACCGGCCGATGCCGATGGCCGAAGCGACGAGCGCCTTCGACAAGGCCGAGGTCCGCAGCCTGCGGGCCGCCGCGCCCGCCCCGGTCCGGGCGGACGCCGTGGTGGGTGCCTTCTCCGCCCGCTACGACGTCCGCGGCACGGTCGACATACCGGCCGACGGCTCGTCGCACCGGGTGCTGGTGGACCGGCTCGAGGAGAAGGTGACGCTGCACGCCGAAGCCGTGCCGAAGCTTCAGCCGGCGGCCTGGCTGGTGGCCGATCTGACATATGGTGGCGAAGCGCCCCTTCCGGCCGGGACGATCGATCTCTTCCGCGACGGCTCGTTCGTCGGCTCGAGCTGGTTGCCGCGTCTTTCGCCGGGCGAGACCCGCCGTCTCTCCTTCGGTGTCGACGACCGGATCGACGTCGATTATCGCCTTGATACCGGCATGCGCTCGAGCGAAGGGATCATCTCCAGCTACGAACGCAGTGAGCGGCACTACGTCATCGAGGTCGTCAGTCATCACCGCGAGCCGATCGAGCTGATCGTCCGCGACCAGTTACCGGTGCCGCAGGACGAACGCATCGAGGTCGAGACGACCAGAGAGACGACACCGATCGACGAGCGCGACGTCGGCCCGGACGGGGCGCCGCGGCGCGGCATCGTCACCTGGAAGAGGACGCTCGCACCCGACGAGAGGCTCGTCCTGCGTCTGGGCTATGCCGTCACCCACCCCGAGGACGTGCGTGTCGGTGGTTTCTGATACGGATCGCATCACGCTGTCCGACCCGATCACCGGTCTGCGCCCGGTGCGCACCGAACGGCAGCGCTGGGAAAGGCTGGGGCGTGCCCGGGGCGAGCTGCAGATCGGCTACGACGCCTGCGGCCGGCCGGTCCGGGTGGAATATCACTGGATCCGCCACCTGAGCCGCGCCGACCCCAAGCTCGACGACGTCTACACAGCCGAGCTCTGGGTCCGTCAGCCCGACGGTGACTGGCTCTACATCGTCCAACCGGGGCAGGACGCCTTCATCCGCATCCCGCACGAGCCGCTCAAGGAACTGCTGCTGCAGCACCTCGATCTCGACCTGCAATAGCCGCGTTCGTTCGCCCGATCCCGTTCGATGGAGCGTCGCTCTAAGCACCCTGGCGCCGGCGTGCGCCGGCTCGCTTCTTCGCTTCGGCCGCTTTCCGCTTCTCCGCCCGGGTCGCCGCGGGCTTCCAGGGTGCGGAATTCTTCTTGCCGCGTTCGTCGCCGAAGGTGACGCTGGCACGGATGGCGGTGCCGGTGAGCTCGGCTTCCTCGAGCCGGCGGATTTCGTCGCGGATTCGGGCGGCGGTTTCGAATTCGAGATTGGCCGCGGCGTCCCGCATCTTCCTTTCGAGACCGCCGATGTGCTGCTGAAGGTCCATGCCCGAGAGCTGGGCGGGCGCGTCCGGGCCGATGTCGACGGTGACGTAGTCGGCCTCGGCCACCGACTGGATGATGTCGTCGATGTTCTTCTTGATGCTCTGCGGCGTGATGCCGTGGGCTTCGTTGTAGGCGAGCTGTTTGGCCCGCCTTCGCTCGGTCTCGCCGATCGCCGCTTCGAGCGAGCCGGTGACGGTGTCGGCATAGAGGATGCAGCGGCCCTCGACGTTGCGCGCGGCCCGGCCGATGGTCTGCACCAGCGAGCGCTCGGACCTCAGATAACCCTCCTTGTCGGCATCGAGGATGGCGACCAGCCCGCATTCCGGGATGTCGAGCCCTTCGCGCAGGAGATTGATGCCGACCAGCACGTCGAACTTGCCCAATCGGAGATCGCGGATGATCTCGATGCGCTCGAGCGTGTCGATGTCGGAATGCAGGTAGCGAACCTTGACCCCCTGCTCGTGCAGATATTCGGAGAGATCCTCGGCCATGCGTTTGGTCAATGTGGTGACCAGTGTGCGCAGGCCCTTCTCCCGCATGGTCCGGCACTCGGCCAGGAGATCGTCGACCTGGTGCTCGACCGGGCGCACGCTGATCTCGGGATCGACCAGCCCCGTCGGCCGGATCACCTGCTCGGTGAAGACCCCGCCGGTGCGCTCCATCTCCCAGGGGCCGGGCGTGGCCGAGACGTAGAGCGTCTGCGGCCGCATCGCATCCCACTCCTCGAACTTCAGCGGCCGGTTGTCGCGGCAGGAGGGCAGGCGAAAGCCGAACTCGGCCAGGGTCTCCTTGCGTACCCGGTCGCCCTTGTACATGCCGCCCACCTGCGGCACCGCCAC
>JAGREO010000112.1 GCA_020446525.1 Geminicoccaceae bacterium
CCGACCTTGCCCTGCTTGAGCATGCTCTCGATGTCTTCTCGGTTGTAGCTGGTGACGCCCGGCTGGGTGACGCCGGCGTCGATCAGATCCTTGTAGGTCTGGGCCGCGTCGATCGCCGCCTGGCTGCCGAGACCGCTCTTGTCGCCGTCCATGATCTCGCCGCCATGGGTCCAGAGCGAATAGAAGTAATAAGCCTCGACCTCGGTGTCGCCGCCGCCCTGGATGGCGAAACCGTAGATGTCGTCGCCGAGCGCGCTGACCTTCTCCGCCGCCACCTTGAGCTCGTCCCAGGTCTTGGGCGGCCCGTCCACGCCCGCCTGCTCGAGCAGGTCCTTGTTGTAGTACATCGCACGTGCGGAAGCCGCGACCGGCAGGCCGTAGAGCACGCCGTCGATGGTCGAGGGTGCCATGAAGGTGTCGATGAAGCGGCTCCTGAATTCCTCGTCCACATAGTCGTCGAGCGGCTCGACGATGTCGTTGGCGGCGAAGTCGACCAGCCAGCGGGTGCCGATGATCGACACGTCCGGCGCCGTGCCGCCGGCGATGTCGGTGGTCAGCCGCTGCTGCAGCACCGCCCAGGCGACATCCTCGATGACGATGTCGATATCGGGATTGGCCGCCTCGAAATCGGCCGCCATGCCTTCGAACAGTCCCTGCGTCTGATCGCTGTAGTGCGACACCACCACGCGCACCTGGGTCTGAGCCAGGGCCGTGCCCGCCATCAGCAAGGGCACCGAGGCCAGAGCCGCGGCGCCGGCCAGAAGCGCCGGAAAGGCTTTCCTCATCGTTCTCTCCCGTTATCTTGTCGCCCGTCGACGGTGCGAGCATAAGTGGAAAAGCGGCGTCCGCAAGGGAGCGGGTCGCGGCGCGGGGAGAGGCAATGTCCTATCACGGGCTCTACACCTACGCCTGGGATCTGGCCGAGGTGGACATCGGCGACCTGGCCGTCGATCTCGCCGACATCGGCATCGACACCATCACCTTGGCGACGAGCTATCACGCCGGCAAGTTCCTGCGGCCGCACGGCGTGCGCGGCAAGGTCTACTTTCCCGAAGACGGCGTGCTCTATTTCCGCCCCGGCATCGAACGCTACGGTCGCATCGAGCCTGCAACATGGTCCGGTCTCGCCGATTTCGACCCGCTCGACGTGCTGGCCCGCCAGGCCCCCGATCTGGCGCGCGTCGGCTGGACCGTCTGCTGCCACAACACCCGCATCGGTCTCGCCTATCCGGACGTGGTGGCGCACAACTGCTTCGACGACGGCTATGTCTACAGCCTGTGTCCGGCGCATCAGGACGTGCGCGATTACGTCGTCGCCATGTGTCGCGATCTCGCCCTGTCCTACGAACTCTCGGCGCTCGTGCTGGAAACGCCCGGCTGGCTGCCCTACGACCACGGCTATCACCACGAGGCACAGTTGCACCCGCTCGACCGCTGGGCGCGGCTGCTGCTGGGTTTGTGCTTTTCCGAGGCCAGCCTTGCCGGTTGCGCTGCGGCCGGTATCGACGGTGAGGGGCTCAAGGCGCGCACGCGGGGTCTCTTGGAGCGCTGGCTGGCGGCCGAGCAGCCGATCGAGGAAGCCCGTGCCGCCGACTGGATCGCCGCCGATCTGGCGCTCGATACGGAATGGGGCGCCTATCACCGCTGGCGCGCGGAATGTGTCGCCTCGCTGGTCGCCGAAGTGCGCGACGCCGTGCCGGACGCGACGGAGCTGCGGGTCATCCCCTCGGTCCAGCGCCCGAGCGCACGCTGCTGGATCGAAGGCAGCGATCTGGCCGAACTCGCCGCCGTCGCCGACGGGCTCGAAATCTGCGCCTACGAACCGAACGCCGCTGCGGTACGCGCCGACATCCACGACGTGCGTCGCCGCGTCGGCGACGCCGCGCAACTGAACGCCGTCCTGCGCCCGGGCTATCCCGATCTCGAAGGCGGCGCCGATACGGCCGCGGCGGCGGCGGCGCTCAAGGCGGCCGGCGTCACCGGTCTCGCCTTCTACAATTACGGCCATCTCGGCATCGCGGCGCTCGAGCGCATGCGTGCCGGCATCGAGAGTTTCAGCATATGACTCCCCGCGCGATGGATCGACCATGAAACGCTACGAAGGCAAGACGGCGCTGGTGACCGGCGGCGCCAACGGCATCGGCCGCGCCACGGTACGAAGGCTGGCCGCGGAGGGTGCATCGCTGCTGGTACTCGATCGCGAGAAGGAGACGGCCGAAGAGGTCGCGAAGGAAGTCGGAGGCCGCGCGCTCGTCGCCGACGTCACCGACACGGCGGCGCTCGACACGGTACTGCGCGACGTGGAGGCCGATGTCCTGGTGGCCAATGCCGGCGGGACGATGGCGAGCTCCCACGAGATGCTCACGGCGGACCTCTTTCGCCTCGAGATCGACCTCAACCTCGAAGCGGCCTACCGCGTCACCAAAGCGGTGTTGCCCTCGATGATCACCAAAGGCCGGGGCGCGCTGGTCTACATCGCCTCGGTCAACGGCCTCTTTCACGTCGGCAATCCGGGCTACAGCGCCGCCAAGGCCGGCCTGATCAACCTGATGCGCACGCTCGCCGTCGAATATGGTCCCAGGGGCATTCGCGCCAACTGCGTCTCGCCCGGAACCATCGACACCGGCAACAAGTCGTGGGCCCGACGGCGGCAGCGCGATCCGAACATCATGGCCACCCTGACTAAATGGTACCCGGTGGGCCGTGTCGGCCGTGCCGAGGACATCGCAGCCGCCGTGGCTTTTCTCGCCGCCGACGAGGCCGGCTTCGTCAACGGCGCCAATCTCGTTGTCGACGGCGGTCTGACCGCCGGTATCGCGCCGATGATCGCCGAACTGGTGGTCGAGGACAAGCCGATACCCGGCGGCGGCGCGTGAAGCCGCATCCCTGGTTCAATCCGCCCTGGCGACGCGCGCTGACGCTCGGCTTCTGCCTGCTCTGGCTGCTGTTCGAGATCGTCAATGTCGGTGCGAGCTTGTGGACGTTCGTCGCCGCCGGTGCCTGCGCCTGGGCGATCTGGGACTTCTATCTGGCCGGCCACTACCCGATGGCCGAGCCGGACAAGCCCGCTTGACGCTGACGCAGACCGCGGCCGACGGGCTGCTGCTCGACCGGCTGCTCTATCGCGACGGCCTGGTGCTGGTGATCGACAAGCCGGCGGGGCTGCCGGTGCATGCCGGACCCAAGGGCGGGCCGACGGTCGAGAGCTATCTCGACGCGCTCCGCTTCGGCCTGCCGCAGCCACCGCATCTGGCCCATCGTCTCGACCGCGACACCAGCGGTTGCCTCGTTCTCGGGCGCCACCGAAAGGCTCTGCGACGGCTGGGCAAGCTCTTTGCCGCCGGCCTCGTGCGCAAGACCTACTGGGCCGTGACCGAGGGCGTGCCCGAGCCGTCGCAAGGCGTGATCGACCGGCCGCTGACGAAACGCTCGACGGCCCGGCGGGGCTGGTGGATGCAGGTGGACGAGGCGGGACAGAAGGCCGTCACCCGCTATCGCGTGCGCGCCGTCCGCGACGGACGCGCCTGGCTCGAGCTCGAGCCCCTGACCGGCCGGACCCACCAGCTTCGGGTTCACCTGGCGGCGATCGGCTGCCCGATCGCGGGCGATCCCGTCTACGGTTCGTCGACCCGCGAACCGGGGGCGCCGTCGCTGCTGCTGCACGCGCGCGGGATCGTTCTCCCACTTTACGAGAAGAAAGCGCCGATCGACGTGCGAGCGGCGCCGCCGCCTGCCCTCCAATCGGCGCTCGATCGGCTCACCGGCGGTTAACGTCGGAACGATGGGCGGCGAGGCGCGCCTCGTCGATCCAGCCGGCGACCGGACCCATGAGCGGCGAGCGGCGCAGGAGCGTCATCTCGTGATTGATCCGCCGCAGCTCGGCCGTCAACCGGGCCGGTTGCTCCGCCGCCAACTGCCCGAGCGAACGGATACCGGCGCATTCGAGGAGGACGCGCTCGAGCCGCGACGGTCCCTCGAGGACCTCCAGTCCGACAGGCGCTGCCGAACGCGGCGAGGCGTCGGCACGACGATCCGCCCTGCCGCCCCGCGCGAACCGGTCACGGCGCGTGCCGGACCGCCGCTCCATCGCCATAAGCTGCATGCGACGGGCGAGGCCAACCGGCACGTCGTCCGGCCGATCGAAGGCCGGCGTGAACAATCTGCGCATCGTCATGCTCGCTCGATTCATTCCCTCGGTTGAGAGTCCTTACCGTCCGATCGCGCACTCTGTCCAGCGTCACGACGGTCCGTGCGCCTTCGGCCTCGCCGCATCGACGAGCACCGGGGACAGCCGGTTGACAGCCGACGGCCGGCACTGAAGAGTGTCCCATCGGCGCCCTGCCACGACGAAGGCAGACGGCGTGCCGCTGATCAGGGAGAACGACCATGCACCACCTCACCCGCCGCATGCTGATGACGAGCACCGTCGTGCTCGGGCTGTCCCTCGCGGCACCGCTTCAGGCGCAAGAGAAGACCATCCTCACCTCGGTGCCGAGCCTCGGCTTTCCGTTCTTCGTTCACATGATGAAGGCGCTGCAGGAAGAAGCCGCGGCCCAGGGTGTCGCCACCATCGAATCGGACGGACAGAACAGCGCGCCCAAGCAGACGGCCGACGTCGAGGCGGCGGTGGTGCAGGGCGTCGACGGCATCGTCATCAGCCCCTCCGACGTCAACGCCATGGCGCCGGCCATCCAGACCGCGGTCGAGAACGGCGTGCCGGTGGTCACCATCGATCGCCGCGTCGACGGCGTGCCGGGCATCCTGGCACATGTCGGCGCCGACAACGTCATCGGCGGCGAGGCCCAGGGTCACCTCATCATGGAGCTGTTCCCCGACGGTGCGAAGATCGTCAATCTGCAGGGCCAGCCCGGCGCCAGTCCGGCCATCGATCGCAACAAGGGCCTGCACAACGTGCTCGATCAGGACGACAAGTACGAGATCGTCGTCGAGCAGACGGCCAATTTCGCCCGCGATCAGGGCCTGGCAGTGACCGAGAGCATCCTGGCCGGCATGGACACGCCGCCGGACGTCATCGTCGCCGCCAACGACGACATGGCGCTGGGTGCCGCCGAAGCCGTGCGGGCGCGCGGGATCGACGAAGTGGTCATCATCGGCTTCGACGCCTTGCCCGAGGCGCTGGCCGCGGTGCGCGACGGCGGCCTCACGGCCACCATCGAGCAGTTTCCGGGCGAGCAGAGCCGCACGGCGATGCGGCTGATGGTCGACCACGTCAAGAACGGCGCCAAGCCGATGGAAGAGGTTGTGCTGCTGCAGCCGATCGCCATCACCAAGGACAATCTCGACAAGGCGGAGCGGCTGGGCGAGCTGAACTGACTAAAGGGACCACGCACGTGTCGGCGCCGCTCCTGCGCATGACCGGAATCGCCAAGGGCTTTCCCGGTGTTCAGGCGCTCGACGGCGTCGACCTCGAGGTGGCGGCCGGGGAAATCCATGCCCTGCTGGGCGAGAACGGCGCNNGGCAAGTCGACGCTGCTCAAGATCCTCGCCGGTGCGCAGCCGCCGGACGCCGGCACCATCACCTTCGCGGGCGAGCCGGTCGTCCTCTCGAGCCCGCTCGACGCCCAGGCACGCGGCATCGTCACGATCTATCAGGAATTCAACTTGGTGCCGACGCTCTCGATCGCCGAGAACGTCTTCATCGGCCGCGAACCCGTCCACTCGGGTCTCGGTGCCGGCATCGTCGACTGGCGGCGAATGAACGAGGAGGCCCGCGCCATCACCGCCCAGGTCGGCCTGGAGATGGACCCGCGCCGGCTCGTCAGCGATCTTTCGGTGGCCGAGCAGCAACTGGTCGAGATCGCCCGGGCGCTTTCCGTCGACAGCCGGCTGATCGTCATGGACGAGCCGACGTCCGCCCTGTCGGATAGCGAGACGGCACGCCTTTTCGCCATCGTCGGCGACCTCAAGGCGCGTGGCATCGCCGTCATCTTCGTCACCCACCGGCTCGAGGAGGTGATGCGCATCTGCGACCGGCTGACCGTTCTGCGCGACGGCAACCTGGTCGGCAGCGCCGCCGTGGGCGAGGTCGACATGGCGGGTATCATCAGGATGATGGTCGGACGCGAAGTCGAGCGCCTCTTTCGCCACCGCGGCGCGCACGAAGCCGGTGCGGTGGCGCTGGAAGTGGAAGATCTGGCCGCGGCCGGCGATCTGCTCGATCCGCACGCGACCCGGCTGGCCGATATCGGCTTTTCCTTGCGCCGTGGCGAAATACTCTGTTTGGCGGGGCTCGTCGGTGCGGGCCGGACCGAGCTGGCACAGGTGATCTTCGGAGCGGACCCGAAGGATCGCGGCACGATCCGTATCGACGGCCAACCGGTCGAGATCGCCTCGCCGATCGATGCAATTCGCGCCGGAATCGGTCTGGTGCCGGAAGACCGCAAGCAGCAGGCGCTGTTCCTGACGCTGGCGGTGCGCCAGAACCTAGCGATCACCGCCCTCGATTCCATCTGCCGGCGTCTCGGATTCGTCGATCGCGGTGCGGAGACCGAGCTTGTCGAGCGCTACGGCGGGCGGCTGAACATCAAGATGGCGAGCACGGAACAGCAGATCGCCAATCTCTCGGGCGGCAATCAGCAGAAAGTGGTGCTCGCACGATGGCTGGCGCTCGAGCCCAGGGTGCTGATCGTCGACGAGCCCACCCGCGGCATCGACGTCGCCGCCAAGGCCGAGGTGCACCAGTTGCTGTTCGAGCTGGCGGATTCCGGTATCGCCGTCCTCGCCATCTCCAGCGAGCTGCCCGAGGTGCTGACGATCGCCGATCGTATTTTGACCATGCGCGAAGGCCGCATCACCGGCGAGATCGCCGGCGTCGAGGCGAGCGAGGAGAAGCTGATGGCGCTGATGACGCTGCGCTCGACGGCCAGGGCCGCCGCATGAACGGCGAGAGGTTCGACCTCTTCGGCTTCCTGGCGAAGTTCGCGCCCTTGATCTTCCTCCTGGTGCTGATGGGTGTGTTCGCCGCGCTCGAGCCACGCTTTCTCTCGCCGCTCAACCTCTTCAACGTCATGCGCCAGGTGTCGATCTTCGGCCTGCTCGCCATCGGCATGACCTTCGTCATCCTCACCCGCGGCATCGATCTCTCGGTGGGCTCGCTCCTGGCCTTCGCCGGTCTGGTCGCGGCCGCCGTCGCCAAGGGCGGATTCGAGAGCCGTTTCGCCGTCGGTGCCGAGGCCGAGGCAGCCGGTTGGGGCTGGCCGCTGGCGCTCCTGGCGGCTCTTGCCGTGGGTGCGGCGGCCGGCGGCCTGCAGGGCCTGGCGATCACCAAGCTCAAGGTACCGCCCTTCGTCGTCACACTGGGCGGCATGTCGGCCTTCAGGGGTGCGGCCCTGCTGTTCGCCGGCGGCGGCCCGGTCAGCGGCTTCGACGAGGGCTATCGGTGGTGGGGTCAAGGCTATCTCGGCCCGGTACCGGTCCCGGTCGTCATCTTTCTGGTGCTGGCGCTCGCCGCCCACATCGTGCTGCGTTACACCCGCTTCGGCCGGCGGGTCTATGCCGTCGGCGGCAATCCCGAAGCCGCGCGCCTCTCGGGTCTCGACGTCGACGGCATCACGTTGCGGGTCTATGTGCTGATGGGCCTGATGGCGGGTCTGGGCGGCTTCGTCCTCTCCGCCCGGCTGAACTCCGCCGAAGCCGTCGCCGGCATCACCTACGAGCTCACCGTCATCGCCTCGGTGGTCATCGGCGGCACCTCGCTTTTCGGCGGCATCGGCACCATCTTCGGCACCGTCGTCGGAACGCTGCTGATCGGCGTGCTGCTCAACGGCCTCGTACTCAACAATGTCAGCTCCTATGTCCAGCAGATCATCATCGGTGTCATCATCGTGCTCGCCGTCGCTTTCGACACCTTCGCCAAGTCACGCCGCCGGAGGGCGGGATGAGCGAGCGATCCGGGAGCGAAGCTGTATGATCGAGGCCCCATGATCGAGGCAATGAGCCGCGCCGCGCGGGCGATCGTCGAGAGCCTCGACGGCGAACGCGCGAAGATGCTGATGCAGCCCTTCGACGCCGCCCATGTCCGCGACTGGCACTATGTCCCCCGCGAGCGGCGCGGGCTGCCGCTGGAGCGGGCGAGCGAGTCGCAACGGGCCAGAATGTGGGCGCTGGTCGAGCTCGGTGTTTCCGGCGAGGGCGTGCGCAAGGCGCACGAGATCACGCAGCTCGAAGGCATTCTGGGGCGCATCGAGAACCGGCCCGACTTCCGCCGGCCCTTGAACTACGCGCTCGCGATCTTCGGCGTGCCCGACACGGCCACCCCCTGGGGCTGGCGCTTCGAGGGGCATCACCTCTCCCTTACCTTCATTCTCGACCCGGCCTCGGGCCTGATCACCACGCCCGTCTTCTTCGGTGCCAATCGTCAGACCGTGCCACGAGGCCATGGTCACGACGGCTGGCGCGTGCTGCCCGCCGAGGAGGATATGGGCTTCGCGCTGATCAACGCCCTCGATGAGAAAAGCCGGAGCGAGGCGATCATCGCCGACCGCTCACCCGGCGACATCATCACCGGACCCGGCCGCGAGCGGGAGCTCAAGCAGCCGCGCGGCCTCGCCTTCGCCGCCATGCCGGACGCCGAGCGCAATCGGGCAATCGCCCTGCTCGACCTCTATCTGAACAATATCGAGTCGACGCAAGCGGCCATCGAGCGCCGCCGCATCGAGGATGCAGGTCTCGACGAGGTGCACCTCGCCTGGGCGGGATCCCTCTCGCCCGGGCGCGAGCATTATTACCGCCTGCACGGCCCGACCTTCGTCGTCGAGTACGAGAACAGCCAGAACGACGCTACCCACTGCCACAGCGTCTGGCACAATCCGGCGAGCCAGATGCGGATCGATCCGCTCAAGGACCACCTCGAGCACGATCACGGCCACGCCTGAGGGGGGGTGCCCGCCTACGATCCGGCTTTATCGCTTTCCCGTTCAGCCCAGAATCGTCAGGATCTCGTCGAGCGGTTTCTTGATCTTGGCGGCCCGGGGCACGGTCGCATCGGCGGCCGGATGACCGGTGGCGACGATCATCGTCGGCTTTTCGCCTTCGGGCCGGCCGAGCAGGTCGCCCAGAAAGCGCATCGAATTGGGCGTGTGCGTCAGCGAGACCAGCCCCGCGTGATGCAGCGCCGCGAGCAGGAAGCCCGTGGCGATGCCGACGCTCTCGGGCACGTAGTAGTTCTTGTAGCGCGTGCCGTCGTCGAAGGTGCCCCAGCGCTGGGCGAAGACCACGATCAGCCACGGCGCCGCCTCGAGATGCGGCTTGTCGTGCCCGGTGCCCATCGGCTCGAGCGCGCCCAGCCATTCGTCACCGGCCCCGCCGTCGTAGAAACGCCGCTCCTCCTCCTCCGCCGCCTCGCGGATACGGCGCTTGATCCGGGCGTCGGAGACGGCGACGAAGTGCCACGGCTGGTGATTGGCGCCTGAGGGCGCGGTGCCGGCGGTCCGCACGCAGGCCTCGATCACCGCCCGGTCCACCGGCCTCGGCGCGTAGTCGCGCACCGTGTGCCGCCGCTTCATCGTGCGGTGGAACGCCTCGGCCGCGGCGAGCGTCGCCGCGTCGTCGAGATCGGCGCGATCGGGCAGATCGATCGGCTCGTAGACCATCGCTCGCTTGGCGAACATTTCCGCTCCGACGTGACCGGTCGTTCGACCGGCAGGATAGAAGAGACGCGACGTGCGCGAAAGAGACGACGCCGGACCCGTGACCGCTACTCGAAACTGCCCGGTATCTCGCTCTCGCGCCTGGCGATGAAGGCCGCGAGCGCTTCCTCGATCGCCGGATCGAGGGACGGCTGCTCGTAGCCCTCCAGCGCCTTTTTCGCCGCCTCGAGACCGCGCGCGGCCATGTCCTTCTCGCCATCGAGCTGCCATTGCTCGAAGCTGTTGTTGTCGGCCAGGTCGCTCATGAAGAAGGCATCCTGGAAATGCGCCTGGGTATGGGCGGTACCGAGAAAGTGCCCGCCCGGGCCGATGTCGCGGATGCTGGCCAGCGCTTCGGGCACGTCGTCGAAGCGCAGCCCCTGGCCGAGCTTGTAGATCATCTGCATCTGCTCGGCGTCGATCATGAACTTCGCGAGGTTGGCGGTCAGGCCGGCCTCCGACCAGCCGGCCGTGTGCATCACGTAGTTCGCGCCGGCCAGCAGAATGGGGAGCATGTTGAAGGCGGATTCGTAACCGGCCTGCGCGTCGCAGGTCTTCGCACCGGTGATCATGCCGGACGAGCGCCACGGCACGCCGTATTTGCGGGCGAGCTGGCCGATCATGAAGTTCATCAGGGCGCACTCGGAATTGCCGGTCATCGGCGCGCCGGTCTTCATCGATACGGTCGCGAGGAAATTGCCGTAGATCACCGGCGAGCCGGGATTGACCGCCTGCGTGAAGGCGATCGCCGCCAGCGCCTCGGCGTTGAGCTCGGCGGTGGTGGCTACGGTCGAGGCCGGCGTGTTGGCCCCGGCCAGCGTGAAGGGTGCCGCGATCGAGGCCTGGTTGTTGCGCGCATAGACCTTCATCGCACCCAGCATGGTCTCGTCCCAGACCAAGGGGCTGTTGCAGTTGAGGATGCAGGTCATCACGCAGTTCTTGCGCACGAAATCGTCGCCCATGACGATTCCGACCATGGTGACTGCGTCCTCGGCCCGCTCGGGCGCGGTGACCGGTCCCATGAACGGCTTGTCCGAATGGCGAAGTGCGGAGGCGGTGATGTGCAGATGGCGCCGCGAGACCGGGCTGTCCGTCGGCTCACAGGTAACCGAGCCCGTATTGTGCATGGCCGGCGCCATGTGGGCCAGCTTGTGGAAGACCGCGAGGTCGTCGAGCGTGCCGTAGCGCCGCGCACCGTCGGCCATGCGCACGAAGGGCGAGCCGTAGGTCGGACCGAACGCCGTTCGCGCGCCGCCGATGGTGACGGTGCGCTCGGGGTTGCGGGCGTTCATGGTGATCTCGGACGGCGCCTGCTCGACGAGCTTCATGAGCAGGTCGCGCGGGACGTGCACGCGCTCGCCCTGGACGTCGGCACCCTGCTCCTTCCAGATCGCCAGGCTCTCGGCGTCGCGGAAATCGATGCCGATCTCCTCGAGGATGGCGAGCGACGCGTCGTGGATCATCTCTAGACCTTCGTCGTTCAGCACCTCGTAGACCGGAATCCGCCGGACCAGTGCCGGCAGCGCATGGACCGCGTGACTGGTGCGTTCCGCCCGGCGCGCCCCGCGACCGCCCCGACGACCTTCCTGTGCCATGACCGACCTCCCTTGGCTCCGCATCCGCGCATTAGGCGCGATGATTTGTTCGGACGCACGGCGAGGCGACCTCGCATGTCGCCTTTGCAACAATCGTCGGCTCTTGTCAGCCGGCCGGGCGGCGGCGATGGTGCGGCCGGCCGATCCACCAGGGAGGAACAGATCGTGAGCGAGCGCATGAGAGAATACGAGATCGTCGAGCCGGCTTTCCGCAACCTGATCAGCAGGAATGCCCGGCTGCACCAGCTCTGGACCGGAGCGGCCTGGGCCGAGGGGCCGGTCTTCGTCCGCGACGGCGACTATCTGCTCTTCTCCGACATTCCCAACGACCGGATCATCCGTTTCGTCCCCGACCTCAACAGCCTCGGCGGCACCGGCAGCGTCTTTCGCGCACCGGCCGGCAACACCAACGGCCACACCCGCGACATGGAGGGCCGGCTGGTCTCCTGCAGCCACGGCAACCGCCGGCTGGAGCGCACCGAACATGACGGCCGGGTGGTCACGCTCGCCGACCGCTGGCAGGGCAAGCGGCTGAACTCGCCCAACGACGCGACGGTCAAATCCGACGGCACCATCTGGTTCACCGACCCGTCCTACGGCATCCTCACCGATCTCGAGGGATGGAAGGCCGAGCCCGAATATGGCGGCTGCCACGTGTTCCGTTTCGATCCGAGGGACGGCAGCCTGAAAGCCGTGGCCACCGATTTCGTCAAGCCCAACGGCATCGCCTTCTCACCCGACGAGAAGCGACTCTACGTCGCCGATACCGGCATCAGCCACGATCCGAACGGCCCGCGCCACATCCGCGCCTTCGACCTGCGCGACGACGCCAGCCTCGCCGGCGGCGACGTGCTCGTGACCTGCGAGGCGGGCGTCTTCGACGGCTTTCGCTGCGACACCGAAGGCCGCATCTGGACCAGCGCCGCCGACGGCGTGCACTGCTACACGCCGCAGGGGCAGATGCTGGGCAAGATCCACGTGCCGGAAGTGGTGGCCAACGTCTGCTTCGGCGGCTTCAAGCGCAACCGGCTCTATATCTGCGGCACCACCTCGCTCTATGCCGTGCTCACCAACGTCCGGGGCGCCCAGCTTCCCTGATAGCCCGGCCGGACCGCCGGGCTCGTGCAACACCCAGAGAAGAATCGCATAGCGGGCGATCTTGCCGGTGCCGACGAGGATCAGGAAGGGCAAGAACGGCACCCGGAGCATGCCGGCCGCCACGGTGAGCGGGTCGCCGACCACCGGCAGCCAGGCGAAGAGCAGGCTCCACAGGCCGTAGCGGCGAAAGCGTGCGGCGGCGGTTGCAAGGGTCGCGGGCGAAAGCGGAAAACAGTGGCGGTCGGCGAGAGCGAGCGCGAAGCGGCCGAGCAACCAGTTGACCACCGAGCCCAGGACATTGCCGGCCCCGGCGGCGATCAGGAGCGCGAGCGGTCCGCGCTGGCCCGCCACCAGCATCGCCGCCAGCGTCACCTCCGAGGAGAAAGGCAGGATGGTGGCCGCGAGAAGGGCCTGAGTGAAGAGCAGGAGCAGATCCAGGATCGTGCACTCGCGATCATTGCGCCGGTTTCGTCATGTCGATCCGCAAACGGGATCGGGCGGACACGCCCCCCTCATGACCCGGATCGAGAGGGTTCGGCAATGGTGTGCGCTCTCGAGGCGCGACCACCGCGCGGCGCCATGGACGCGAGCCCGGCGACATGGTCAAACCGCCCGCACCGGATCGAACGCGGAGGCGGGTTGATGACTGAACGGATCACCGACGGGACGGCGCTGCGCGAGCGCTACGGGCAGCCCTCGGAACGGGCGGTGAAGAAGGAGCTCGACCGCCTGGATCGGCACTGCCGCCACTTCATCGCCCGCTCGCCCTTTCTGGTGATGGCCACGGCCGGGGCGGACGGGCGCTGCGACGCCTCCCCCAAGGGCGACGGACCGGGCTTCGTGCAGGTGGTCGACGACGTGACCCTGCTGATCCCCGACCGGCTCGGCAACAACCGGGTGGACGGAATGGAGAACATCCTGAGCAACCCGCATGTCGGCCTGATCTTCTTCCTGCCGGGTGTGCGCGAGACGCTGCGGATCAATGGCCGGGCCGAGATCGTCGTCGAGGAGGCGGTGCTGACGCCGATGGCGGTGCAGGGCAAGCCACCCACCGCCGCCATCCGTGTCGCGGTCGAGGAGGTGTTCATGCATTGCGGCAAGGCGCTGATCCGCTCGCGGCTCTGGGATCCGGCGACACAAATCGAACGCGGCGACTTCCCTTCGCTCGGGCAGATCATCGCCGATCAGATCGAGGGCATCGACGCCGCCGAGAGCGACGCCTATCTCGAGACGGTCTACCGCGACAGGCTCTACTGACACGCCCTCAGCGCGCCTGCGGCCGGCCCCGCGCCGCCAGGCGGAAGAGAATGGCGAGGACGAAGAGCGCCACGCCGGCGCCAAGGAAGATCGCCGGGTAGCCGGTCCACTCGCCCAGATGACCGAGGGCCGCTGCCCCCATCGCCTGCCCGAAGAACAGGCCGAAGGCGAAGAGCGCGATCGCGGCGCTGCGGTCGAAGGGCGCCATCTGGGTGGCGTTGGTCTGCAGGGTGTTGTGCAGCATGTAATAGCCGCAGCCGATCACCGGGGTCGCGAACGCGACGATCTGCCACGCGCCGGCGGAAGCGATCGCGACGAAGCCCAGCGCGACGATCACGCCGCCGCCCAGGACCAGCCCGCCCTCGCCCAGGGTCCGCACCAGCCAGCTCACACCCATGATGTAGACCATGCCCCCGACGCCGAAGCCGCTCATGACCAGACCGATGGTCAGATAGGAGAGATCGAAGGCGAACCGCAGATGGGCGGCGACGAAGGGAAAGGCACCGAACAGCACGAAGCCCTCGATCAGTACCGTCGCCAGCACCACCCGCGCCCAGGGAATCTGCAGCACCCGCACATACTGGAAGAACGGATTGACCAGCACCTCCGGCCGCTCGTGCGGAGGTACGCGGCCCGAGGCGCGCTCGCGCCAGAGTGCGGCCGCGATCAGCAGCCAGAGCACGCCCAGGAGCAGGAAGAGCTGCTGCCAGTCGAGCAGCTCGCCGAACAGGCCGGCGAAGGACTGGCCGACGATCACACCCGTCACCTGCCCCATCAGAAACCGGGCGATGACCGGCTGACGCTGCTCGTAGGCGACGGTGTCGCCGATATAGGCCATCGACATCGGAATGACGGCGGCACCGGTCATGCCCGAGAGGAAGCGCCCGACGGTCAGCCAGCCGAGACTCGGTGCGACGGCGCAGGCGACGGTGCCGATCGCCGAGAGCGCGCAGGCGACGATGACCGTCGGAAAAGGCCCGATACGTGCGCCGATGCCGCCATAGGCGAGCTGGAACACACCATAGGCGAAGGTGAAGGCGGTGATCGCGGCGGCGGCGTCGCTGATCGCCACGCCGAAATCGGCCGCCAGTTGCGGCAGCAGCGCATCGGTGATGCGGGTGGTCGCCGCGGCGACGAAGGCGGCGAGACTCAGGAGCCAGATGGAGCGGTTCATGAAACCAGGAGCATCGCCGCCGGAAGCATCGGTTGAGGGGCCGTGACGCGGGGTTCGAGAGCCGCCCGGCCGGGCACGAAGGAGCGGTACCCAGATAGCCGCCAGCCGGCGAGCGAGGTACAAAATTCTTG
Organism: Geminicoccaceae bacterium; assembly: GCA_020446525.1. Classification (GTDB taxonomy): domain Bacteria; phylum Pseudomonadota; class Alphaproteobacteria; order Geminicoccales; family Geminicoccaceae; genus JAGREO01. The sequence continues at coordinate 14,903 of JAGREO010000112.1, forward strand.
CCCATGGCTCTCCCTGCAACGAACATGCCGCCAACGCACATGCCACCAACGAACATACGGCCGGCGAACGTGCCGCCCGGCCGATCAACGCCTTCCGTCGCCTCGAGATCGCCCGACCATGAACGATCGGTGTCCTTCGCCCAGACCGAGCGCCGACGGCCCCGCCGAGGCGAACAGTGACGGCGCGCGGGAGCCGGGCCCCCTGCCCGTTCTGGTCATGCTTCCCGCGGCCTCATGCGATACCGGCATACCGGCGCTGCTCGGCGCGCACGGCATCGCCACCACCCTCTGCACCGACATCGACGCGCTCGTTCGGCGAATGGAGGGCGACGTCGGCGCGGTCGTGCTGGGCGAGACGGCGCTCGACCAGGCCGCCGTCGCACGATTGAGCGACTGGATCGGAGACCAGGACGACTGGTCCGCGCTGCCGATCGTCCTCTTGGCCGATCGGGCGCATCTGGTCTCGGGAAGCCCGCTCCTCGCGTCGTGCGTCGATCGTCTGGGCAACGTCACCCTGCTGGAAGAGGATTGTCTTCCGGCGACCCTGTTGAGCGTGATCCGCTGCGCCCGTCGCTCGCGTGAACGTCAGTATCTGGCGCGCGGCAGGCTCGATGCGCTGCGCGTCAGCGACGCGCGCTTTCGCGCCACCTTCGAGAACGCCGCCGTCGGTGTCGCCCACGTGGCGCCGGACGGGCGCTGGCTGCGCGTGAACGACACCTTGTGCGCCATTCTCGGCTACGAGCGGACCGAACTCGCGCGCCGATGCTTTCAGGACGTGACCCACCCGGACGATCTGGCCGGGGATCTCGTTCTGGTCGAGCGGTTGCTGGCGGGGGAAATCCCGTCATACCGGCTGGAAAAACGCTACATCCGCAAGGACGGCTCGGTCGTCGACGTGCAGATCACGGTCTCGCTGATGCGCGGAACCGACGGCACACCGGACTACTTCATCGTCGTGGTCGAGGATATCGGTCGCCGCAAGGAGGCCGAAGCCGCGCTCAAACGAAACGAAGAGCGATTCAGGGCGCTGGCGATGCTCGGCGCCGACTGGTTCTGGGAGCAGGATGCGGCGCATCGCTTCACGACCTTTTCGGGCGCCGCCGCATCGATATGGACGGAAGGGGTCGAGGCGCGGATCGGCAGGACGCGTTGGGACGCGCCCGATGCGGGTGCCGACGAGGCGTTCTGGCGCGCCCATCGAGAGACGCTGGACGCGCATCGACCGTTTCGTGATTTTGTCTTTCGACGGGTGTTGGCGGACGGGCGGGTCGTCTGGATCTCGACCAGCGGCGATCCGGTCTTCGACGAAAACGGCACCTTCACGGGCTATCGCGGCAGTGCACGCGACGTGACGCTCGAAAAGGAGGCGGAAAAGCGCCAGGAGCTGATGTGGCGCGAGATGGGCCACCGCATCAAGAATCTCTTCGCGATGATCCAGTCGATGGCGCGGCAGACATGGCGGACGACGACCGATCGCGACGCGTTTCTTTCGGAGTTCGACGATCGCCTGTGCGGGCTTCAGCGGGCGCACGCCTTGCTGAGCGGTCGCTCGTGGCGAAGCGCCGACCTGCGAACTCTGGCGACGACACAATTGGAGATCTTCTTCGCCGCCGCCGACCGGCGGCTCCATCTCGACGGGCCGGAGGTCCGCCTGCAGGCGAGCCGTGCGACGTCGCTCGGGATGATCTTCCACGAGCTCGGCACGAACGCCAGCAAGTACGGCGCCCTGTCGAACGAAACGGGATCGATCGCGTTGAGCTGGCGCATCGACGGCGATCGCCTGCATCTGACGTGGCGCGAGAAGGACGGCCCAAGGGTGGCGCCGCCGACCCGCCACGGCTTCGGAACCCGCCTGCTGCAAGCGAGCGCCGATGTCGAGATGCGCTACGATGAAAGCGGGTTCGCCTGCGACATCGTGGTCGAGCTGCACGCCGAAACGTCCTGACCCCCCGCACTCGAGGCCCCTTCATGATCCGTCACGTCGTACTGTTCAAATTCAAGCCGGAAACATCCGCCGCAACCCTGAGATCGATCGAGGCGGCCTTCGGCCGTCTGCCGCAGGAAACCGGGCTGATCGACGGCTTCGAGTGGGGGATCAACAGCAGCCCGGAAGGCAAGGACAAGGGCTTCACCCACGCCTTCGTCATGGGCTTCCCCGACGCGGCCGCGCGCGATGCCTACCTGCCCCATCCCGCGCATCGCGCCTTCGTCGCCGGAGCGCGCCCGCACATCGAGGACGCCCTGGTGATCGACTACGAAGCCCAGATGTAGCTCGCCCCGGATCGATGCCGGAGCGAACGACGAAACCTCGATGTCCGCTCCGACCCGCGACGCCCGCTACTGGATGAGCGAATCGCGTTTGATCTGATCCTTGCGGATCTCGTACTCGTCGCGATCGATGCGACCCTTCTCGTAGTCCTCCTCCACCTTCTTCATCTGCTGGTTCAGGTGATATTCGAAACCGCCGGCACCGGCGGCCGCTCCGGCGGCACCGCCCAGAAGCGCGCTTCCGCCGCTGTTGCCGCACGCCGAGAGCGTCGCCACCAGAAGGCCGGCGGCCGCGAGGCGGCCGGCCGACGAGAGCCATGAACTGAAATCGACCATCGGGGTTCCTCCATTATTGTACCGGTCGAGTCGGGTTCGACGACGAGAACGAGCGACGCGCTCCCGACGTTCCCGTCAAGAAGCGCGCGGGCCGTCCGCCTGGGGTTTATAGGCGATCGCCTGCATCTCGACCTTACATCGGAACATGAAGGCCGAGGGAAAAACCGATCGAACCGGAGGATCTTTCTCGAAATAGCCGGCATAGATCGCGTTGAAGGCGACGAAGTCGCGCGCGTCCGCCAGCCAGCAGCGACATTCGACCACGTCCGCCAGCGTACAGCCGGCGACCGCCAGAGCCTCCTGCACATGCGCGAACGTCCGGTGAACCTGCTCGTCGAAGAGCATGTCCGCGAGGCCCGTGCCATCGTCCAGAATCGTGCCGTCGGCGGCAAACGTCACGTCCTTCGGATCGAACAGCCAGGGACCGAAGGCCGAGGTGAGGACGAAATCACCCGCACGCTGCACCATCGAGATCGGCACGTCGTGGCGCACCGGCCAGGCCCGACGCGTGGGCGGCATGTCCGTCTCCCGTCAGTAGCGCCCGACGATCGGCCAGCGGTCGACCGGCCGGTCGTCGCGCAGGACGTGGAAGTGGCCATAGAGGTTGACCGTGGGGTCGCAGTGCGAGGCCAAGAAGAGCACGCGGTCGCCCGGCACGAGACGGCCGGCGCCCGGATCGAAATCGAGCGCTCCGTGCTCGTCGCCCATGAAACGGTAGGAGGCACCGGCGGGCGCACCGCGCACCGGCTCGGGCCGTCCGGAATCGGTGGCGAAAGCCTTGAGCCCGGCGTCGACGATCGCGGTTCCGGGCCGGTTGGCCGAGACCACCACCGCCGAGACGAACAGTGCCGGACGAAAACGGAGATCGCCATCGCCCGGAAGACTGGCGGCATAGCAACTGTCGAGGAAGAGGTAGGAGCCCGGCTGGACATCGGTGAAGAGGCCGAGTTCGAAATCGAGGTGGGCCGTGCCCGTGCCGCCGCCGGTGACGATTTCCGCCGCCCGGCCGCCATCCCGCAGCGCGCGGACGAGCGCGCGCACCCGATCCGCCTGCCCGAGCACGCGGGCGCGGCGCTCGGCCGGTGGCGCCACCTGCTGCAGATGTCCCCAATAGGCCTGCACACCGCCGAAGCGCAGCCCCTCGCAATCGTCGATGCTCTGCGCCAGAGCCGTCGCCGCGTCGCCGTCGACGCAGCCGGTACGGCCCTGGCCCACGTCGAAATCGACGAGCACCGGAAGGATACGGCCGGCGGCCATGGCGGCAGCCGCCAGACCCGCCAGCGGTGCGGGATGGTCGGCCACGACCGCGACGTCGGCGCCGCGCGCCAGCAGGCGGGTCAGCCGGTCGAGCCCGTCGCGGCCGACGATGGGCGAGGTGATCAGCAGGCCCTCGATACCGGCCCCGGCCATCGCCTCGGCTTCGCTGAGCGTGGCGCAGGACGCGCCGATCGCCCCGGCCCGCCGCAGCATCTGGGCGATAACGCCGCATTTGTGCGCCTTGACGTGGGGACGAAGCGCCGTGCCGGCGACGGCCGCCGCATCGGCCATGACCCGGATGTTCGCCTCGAGCGCGTCGAGGTCGACGACCAGTGCCGGCGAGGGAAGATCGGCGTGGGCGTGAATGGTGACGGGACCTCCTCGATGGGCGCGGTTCGAGCAACCGGCTTTACGCCTGCATGCTAGTGGTTCATGACGAAGGGGTCCACGGGAGGAAACGAAAGAAAGGGACGGTCCCATGGCCGACCGAACGATGCTTCTCTTCGGCACCGACGAGCCGGGTCCGGAGGAACGTCGGCTCGAGGCGGGTGCGCTTTCCGTCCTCTACGCCGGCGGTGCCCTGCGCTCGATCGCCGTGCAGGGCGTCGAGGTGATCCGCGGGCTCTATTTCCTCATCCGCGACCGCAACTGGGCGACCCCGGTGCCCGAGGTCCGCGACCTGCGGATCGACGAGACCGCAGAAGGCTTCACCCTCTCCTTCGCTGCCCATTGCGTCACCCCGGCGGACAACCAGACGATCGTCTGGAAGGCCCGGATCGAAGGCTCGGCCCGCGAAGGCCTGAGCTTTGCGGTCGAGGCGACACCCGACGCCGATCTCTCGACCCAGCGCACGGGCTTCGTCATCCTGCATCCGCTGGCGCGTTGCGCCGGTACGGCTGCGGTCATCGAGCACACTGACGGGCGGGTCGTGGCGAGCCGCTTTCCCGATCTCGTCGACCCGCTCTGCGCCTTTCTCGACGTGCAGGCGATGAGCTACGAGCCCGTTCCCGGCCTTCGCGTCACCTGCCGGATGGAGGGCGGCGGCTGGGAGACGGAAGACCACCGCAACTGGCTCGACGCCTCGTTCAAGACCTATTTCCGCTCGCTCGCCCTGCCGCACCCCTACACCATCGAAGCCGGCGAAACGGTGCGCCAGCGCGTGACGGTACGTTTCGAGCCCGACATCGCCGACCTGCCGGCCGAAAAAGAAACCGACGAGATCGTGGTCACGGTCGGCGACCGCACCGGTGCAGCGATGCCCGCGATCGGGCTCTCGGCGATGGTCGAGGACCTCGACGGCGGCATTGAGGAGGCGCCTCTGCTGCGCGATCTGGGCCTGCATGAACTCTCCGTGCGCGTCTGCAGCGATACGCCCGACCTTCCGGGCGTGCTGCGCAAGGCCGCGCTGCTGGCCCGTGCGCTGGACGCGACCACCGCGCTCGACATCGTCGTCTCCGCGCGCAGCGAGGCGGCATGCGAGCTCGATCTGGTCGCCGTCGCCGCCGCCTCGGCCGGTCTCCGGCCCGACCGGGTCATGGTCTCACCGGAGATCGACCTCGCCTCCTACCCGCCTTCGGTCGATCGCCCGTCCTCGCCGCCGCTCCGCCCGCTCTATGCCGCCGCACGCTCGGCCTTCCCCGGTGTGCCGCTGGGCGGTGGCATGTTCTCGTTCTTCACCGAGCTCAACCGCCGCCGGCCGCCGGTGGAACTGCTGGACTATGTGCAGCACGCCAGTGCCGCCGACGTGCATGCGGCGGACGACCGCTCGGTGATGGAGACCCTCGAATCGCTGCCGCACGTCTTCCGCACCGCGCGCAGCTTCATCGGCGATGCCGCCTATCACGTCGGCCCGGCCGGCATCGGCATGCCGTTCAATCCCTATGGCGAGGCGACCACACCCAATCCCGACCGACGCCGCACCACCATGACCACCGACGATCCGCGCCACAAGGCCCTCTTCGGCGCGACCTTCACCGCGGGCTATCTCGCACGCGCCGCACAAGGCGGCCTGACCCGGGTCACCCTGGGTGCCGTGGCGGGACCGATGGGCGTGACGCGGGACGGCGCACCGACGCCCGCGGGTCACGTTTTGGGCCGCTTCGCCCGCCTCACCGGCGACGCGGTGCTGCAGACCGCCTCGTCGAAGCCGCAGGAGGTGCTGGCGATCGCCGCCGAAGGTGCGACAGGGCGGCTCCTGTGCCTCGCCAATCTCACCGACGCCGCCCGGACCGTGCGCCTCGCCGGATTGCGCGCACGCGAACTCCGGATGATCGACGTCGCGTCGCAGGGCCGCATCGGGGAGCGGACGCCGCCGGGCGACGGCACGCTCGAGCTCGACGCCTATGCCGTGGCGCTGGTGTCCTGGTGAGCGAGCGGGCCGAACACGTCGTCGTACTGGGCGCCGGCGCGGTCGGCGTCGCCACCGCCTGGTACCTGCTCGAGCACGGCTTCAGGGTCACGGTGATCGACCGGCAGCCCGCCGCGGCGCTGGAGACCAGCTGGGGCAATGGCGGCGTGATCCACGCCAGCGAGGTCGAGCCCTGGTCACAGCCCGGCATGCCGCGCAAGATCCTGGGCTGGCTCGGCAAGGAGGACGCACCGCTGCTGGTGCGCTACGGCGTCCTGCCCCGGATCTGGCGCTGGGCGCTGGACTATGTCGCCAACTGCCGACCGGACCGCTTCAGCACCAACACGCTGGCTAATCTCGAGTTGGCCCTGCACTCGCTGCGTTCGCTGCAGGAGATCGCCGCACGAACCGGCATCGACTACGACCGGGCCACGCGGGGCGTGCTCAAGATCTATCGCGATCCGGCGGCGCTCGACGCGGCCGCACGGGGTGCTGGGGCCCTGGCCCCGCACGGCCTGCTGTTCGAGCGTCTCGATGCGGCCGGCTGTGCCGCCAGGGAGCCGGCGCTCGACGACACCCGGCCGACGCTGGCCGGCGGGCTCTTCTTCGAGCGCGACGAAGTGGGCGACTGCAACAAATTCACCCAGGGCCTGGCCGAGGCCTGCGCCGCGCGCGGCGCCGCCTTCCGCTACGGGACGACCGTCGAAGAAATCGTCGTGCGGCAGGCGAAGGTCGCGGCGATCCGTACCGATCGGGGTGCGATCGAGACGGACCGTGCGGTGGCGGCGCTCGGCAGCTTCACCGCGCCGCTGCTGCACACGGTCGGCGTGCGCGCGCCGATCCGCCCGGTCAAGGGTGTGTCGATCACCTTCGCCCGCGGCGGATGGACGACGGCGCCACGGGTGCCGGTGATCGACGACAGCAAGCTCTTCGGCCTCGTGCCGATCGGCGATCGTATCCGCATTTCCGGTTCGGCCGAGGTCGCGGATTACGACGCCACGCCCTCACCGGCACGCGGGGCCGCCATCGCCGCCAACGCCGCCTTCACCTTCCCCGAGCTGAAACGGCACTACCGCCCCGAGGAGGCGCGGCTCTGGGCCGGGCTCCGGCCGGTGACGCCGTCGGGCCGCCCGCTGATCGGCCGCACGCCGGTGGACGGGCTCTGGATCAATGCCGGCCACGGCCATCTGGGCTGGACCATGGCGTGCGGCTCCGGTCGCGCCCTGGCCGACCTGATGGCCGGGCAGGAACCGGGCGTGCCGCTGCAGACGGTGCCGGGCGTGGAGGCGCCGGCCGCCTGACGCGAACGAGATCGTAGGCTGACGGTCCGCCGGCGCGGACGGTCGAAGAAAGGGAGAGGAAAAGAACATGGCGATCGACATCAAGACGAAGGTTCTGGGGGCGACGGCCCTGGCCCTGACCCTGGCGGGTGGCGCCCAAGCGCAGGATCAGGACGCCGCCACCCGGGCGATCGAGGCCGCCAGGGAGTTCTCCGGCAGCACCATCACCGTGGTCGCCGAGGCCGGCCTGCAGGCGCTGCTCGACAAGCAGATCACCGGCCCGGAATTCGAAGAGCGCACCGGGGTCAAGGTCGAGATCGTCGAGCTGCCGTTCGAGGAGATCTACCCCAAGCAGATCCTCGAGCATCAGGCGGGCAGCGGTGCCTACGACCTGATGCTGGTGGCGCCGGCCTGGCTGGCCGACACGGTCGAGAACGGTGCGGTGGTCGACCTCCAGCCCTTCATCGACAAATATGGCGTGCCGGCCGAGGACGAGGACATCAACCCGGCCTTCCGCGACTACCAGTTCTACGACGGCAAGCAGTACGGGATGATGGTCGACGGCGACGTGCTGGTGACCTACTACCGCAAGGACCTGTTCGAGGACGCCGAGGCCGCAGCCGCCTTCAAGGAGCAGTACGGCTACGACCTGGCACCGCCGGCGGATTACGCCCGGTTCGGCGACATCGCCTGCTTTCTCACCGAGCGGCACGCCCCGGACATCTACGGCGCCGGCGTCATCAACACCGGCTACATGTTCCTGATGTTCTCCGAGCGCTTTCGCGTCGCCGGCGGGAAGTTCTTCGAGCCTGAGACGATGCGGGCCACGATCAACGATCAGACCGCGGTCGACGTGCTCACGCAGATGGTCGAGCAGAACGCCTGCATGGCGCCCGGCATCGAGACCTGGGGCTTCGCCGAGAACCTCTCGGCGCTGAACGCCGGGCAGATCGCCATGACCATCTCCTGGCCGCCGCTCGGCCGCTGGTCGCAGGGCGTGAACATCGACGACGAGGCGCTCTCCTGGGTGCCGCCCACCACCGTCGCCGACAAGGTCGGCTACGCCATCAATCCGGGCGGCCATCCCGAGCTCGCCGTCGGCTTCATGAGCAGCGTCGCGACCAATTCCGACAACAAGGACGCCGCCTATCTCTACGGCCAGTGGATGCACTCCAGGGCGCAGAGCCTGAAGAACGTGATGCGCCCGGTCGGCCTGCGCGATCCCTTCCGCATCTCGCACTACGAATCGCCCGAATATCAGGCGCTCTGGCCCGGAGCGAAGGACTATCTGACGGTGCTCAACGAAGGCGCCGCGCAGGGCCTGGCCGACTTCGCCTGGATCGACACCTACCGCTATCAGGACGCCATGTCGCGGGCGGTCATCGCCGCCATCTCGGGTGAGGATCCCAAGGAAGCGCTGGACGCGCTGGCGGCGGAATGGGACGCGCTGACCGACGAGATCGGCGTCGAGCGTCAGCGCGCGGCCTACGAGGCCTGGGCCGCCAAGCCGTCGGCCTATCGGGACGAATGAGTCCGGCTGCGGTCGCCGGGACCGTCGCGCCCCCACGGGCGCCGAGCCACGCCGGCGGGACGCGGGCCGCCGGCGTGGCCTATGTGGCGCCGGCGGTCTTCGTTCTGGTGCTCGTCGGGCTCCTGCCGTTCCTCTGGTCGATCTGGGTGAGTTTCCTCAACCTCGCCGGATCGACCCGGAGCGGCGACTTCGTCGGACTGGCGAACTACCAGAAGCTGCTGAGCGACACCAAGCTCTGGGCGGCGCTCGGCCGGACGTTCCTGATCATGGCCGTGGCCCTGCCGGTCCAGCTCGTGCTCGGCATGCTGCTGGCCCTGCATTTCCAGGCCGAGCGCCCGGGCAAGAAGCTGTTCGTGGCGCTGCTCGCTTTGCCCGCCGTCATCTCGCCCATGGTGGCCGGCTCGATGTGGCGGCTGATGTTCGATCACCGCTTCGGGCCGGTGAACCAGATGATCTCCGCCTTCACCGAGAAGCCCGTGGTGCTGCTCTGGGTGGTCAAGGGCTCGCTGCCCTTCTGGTCGATCGTCGTCGCCGAAGTCTGGCAGTGGACGCCCTTCATGTTCATCATCCTGCTCGCCGCCATCGCCAATGTCGATCGCGACCAGATGCAGGCCGCGGCCCTCGACGGTGCGCACCGCCGCCACGTCTTCTGGTACGTGGTGCTGCCGGCGATCCGCCCGGTGCTGATCATCGCCGTGCTGATCCGCGCCCTCGACCTCTTCCGCCTGTTCGACGTCGTCTGGCAGCTGACCAAAGGCGGCCCGGGCAACCGCACCGAGACGATCTCGGTCTATATGTACATCCAGGGCTTCCAGGGCTTTCAGACCTCCTACGTCGCCGCCATCGTCGTCGTGCTGGCGATCGTCCTGTCGTCGGTCCTGATGCTGGCGCTCAGACGGGTGAGGCTCGATCGATGAAGCTGCTGCGCACGACGCTCTGGTATGCCGTCTCCATCGCCGTCTGCGTGGTGTTCCTCTTTCCGGTCTATTGGATGTTCGCGGTCTCGCTCAAGCGGCCCGAGGAGATCTTCCGCTCGCCGCCGGCCTGGTATCCCTCCGATCCGCAGTTCGGCAATTTCGTCGTGCTGTTCACCGACGGCGACGTCTGGACGATCGTCAACAGCCTCGTGCTCGCCGGCTCGAGCACGCTGCTGGCCATGGCCGCGGGCAGCCTCTGCGCCTACGGCATCGTACGCTTCCATACCGGCGGCGAGCATCTCGCGACCTTCCTCATCGCCCAGCGCCTGCTGCCGCCCATCGCCATCGTCTTCCCGCTCTTTCTGGTCTATGCGCAGTTCGGCCTGGCCGACACCCATGGCGGCATGATCCTGCTCTATACCGCCTTCGCCCTGCCCTTCGTGGTGTGGATGGCACGCGGCTTCCTGATGGAGGTGCCGCTCGAGCTCGAGGATTCGGCGCTGGTCGACGGCTGCACCCGCTTCGGCGTCTTCTGGCGCATCGTCCTGCCGATCGCCCGCAACGGCCTCTTCGCCACCGCCGTCTTCGCCTTCATCTACTCCTGGAACGAATTCCTCTTCGCACTGGTCATGACCCGCAACGAGGTGATGACCTACACCGTCCAGATCAGCAACTATTTCGGCCCCCAATCGACCTTCTGGGCCAAGATCTCGGCCATGTCGGTGCTCGGCATGATCCCCGTCATGCTGCTGGTCGCCGCCATGCAGCGCTACCTCGTCCGCGGCCTCTCCCTGGGTGCCGTGAAGGGCTGAGAAGACTGGACGCGCCGCCGCCCCCGAGAGAAACGGCCGAGAGAAACGGCCGCCGGGCCGCCGAGGCGCCGAAACACCGGCTCGCCGCGCGGGTGGCGGCAGGCGCGATCGATCCGGCGCTTCCGGCCGGCCTGCAGGTCCGCCACGCTCGTCTGCGCGCGGCAGCGCTCTCCCGCTGCGGCTCCCCCGCTCCCGCGGGGATGGACCGTGACGATGCCCCCGCGGCGTTCCGAAGCGCGGCGATCGCTGCTACAATTCGACCTTCGTTCCGAGGGTCACGAACGGCCGCCTCGCGCCGAACCGGTGGATGAACCCAGGCAAAGAGCCGGAACACGCGGTGCTGCGCTTTCGGGTGCCCGAGGCGACGCCGGCGATCGCGGTTGCCGTCGACGCGAACGGGTCGCCGGGCGAACACGGGAATCTGCGACGCCGCCGGACCGTGGGCGACGTGGTGAAGGTCGAGGAGATGGCGCATGGCGACGAGATGAAGAAGATCGCGACGATCGGGATCGCACCGGGACCATGAGGGACACGACGATGAAAAAGCGACCGGCGCTGCCACGAGACGAAACGGAGCTTCCTCCGCCGCCGCCCGAAGACCGGCGGCGCGAGCCGGGGCGTTACGACCGGTTCATCTCCGCCCCCGGCGACTGGATCCGGGTGGCGCCCGGATTCAGGAACAGGCTCTACGAGGCGGAAGATGCCGCGGCTGCGGCCGAGGTGAAGGAGGCCATGCGCAAGAAGGAGTGAAGCGCAGAAGCCAACGGGCCGGCGCCCGCGCGCCGACTTCCCGCACCCGCGGGCATGGACCCATCGGGCCCGCACCCGCGAAAACGGACCCATCGGGCGGGCCGAGCAGCGCGGGACGCGGATCGGGAGGATGGGCGTCCGGGGGGCCGGTGAAGCCCCCGCCGCACGAGGCGGGTCTACCGGTACGTGGCTCGGACACCCGCAACGCAGATATGCGCGCGAGCCGCTCGCGGCAAGGGCTCCCCCGCAGCCGCGGGGATGGACCCCGACCGGGATCGCTCGCCGGTCGTCTCGCAGACCCGTCTGCGGTTCATCCCCGCGTGGGCGGGGAACACGTCTCCCAGATGATCTCGGTGCACGACCACCCCGGTTCATCCCGGCGTGGGCGGGGAACACCCGCCCTCGGCAGGTTGATGCTCGATCCACGTCGGTTCATCCCCGCGTGGGCGGGGAACACTGGGCCTCCCTGCGGCGCTCCTGGAGCATCAACGGTTCATCCCCGCGTGGGCGGGGAACACCTCATCTCCTCGACCGGCATGTGTCTCCCATCCGGTTCATCCCCGCGTGGGCGG
>JAGREO010000113.1 GCA_020446525.1 Geminicoccaceae bacterium
CCGGCGACCCATTGCCAGCCGAGCGCGTTGTTGGCGAGGTCGGCGTCGATCAGCGTGTCCCAGAACCAGGCTTCGCCGGCGCGCCAGTCGATCCGCAGATCCTTGGTCAGGAAGGAGCCGGTGATCAGCCGCACGCGGTTGTGCATCCAGCCGCTCGACCAGAGCTCGCGCATGCCGGCATCGACGATCGGATAGCCGGTCCGGCCGCGCTGCCAGGCGCGGAGCGCCGCCTCGTCGTTCGACCAGGGGTAGCGCGCGAATTCGGGGCGAAGCGGCTCGTCCGGCAGATGCGGGTGGTGGACGAGGGTATGGTAGGCGAATTCACGCCAGATCAGCTGGCGGACGTAAGGCCAGGCCCGGGGCCAGGTACCGTCGGCGACGGCGCCCGTGACGGCTTCGAAGATGCGGTGCGGGCTCATGGAGCCCATGGCCAGATAGGGCGAGAGCCGCGACGTGCCGACTTCGGCCATGTGGTCGCGGTCCTCGTCATAGGCGAGCAGCGCGTCCTCGACGAAGGCCTGCAGCAGCCGCTCGGCCGCCGCCTCCCCGGGCTCCCAGCTTCGGGCGAGCGGGGGTGTCCAGTCGACGCCGCGGGGCAGGAGGTCGAGATCGTCCTGCGGCAGGTCGTGGGTGAATGCCTCGATCCGCGGGGGGCGCGGCAGCGGTGATCGCGGCGTGCCGTGGCGCATCCAGGCCCGGGCGTAGGGGGTGAAGACCTTGTAGGGTGCGCCCTCTTCACGGGTGACGGCGTCGGGCTCGAAGAGGGTGCGGGCGGCGAAGGTCTCGACGGCGATGCCGCGGGCCTCGAGGTCGGCCTCGATCCTTCGGTCCTGCGCCATGCCGCAGGGTGTGTAGCGCCGGTTCCAGAAGACACGGGTAGCGCCGGTGTCCTTCAGCAGGGCGTCGAGCACCGCCCCGGCGTCGCCGCGCCGGCGCAGCACGGGCAGGTCGAGCGCTTCGAGGGTGACGTGCAGCCACCATCGGGCGGCGGCACCCATGGGCCAGTTGCCGGCCGCGGCGTCGTCACGGATGAAGACGGCCAGGAGCGGGCGGCCGGCATCGCCGGCTGTGGCGGCGGCGGCGGCGGTGGTGAGGGCCGGGTTGTCGGCGAGGCGCAGATCCTCGCGCAGCCAGAGGATGACGGGGGCTCGGTTCATCGGTCGGTCCGTTTGCCGGGCTGAGGGAAATCGGGCGAGGCTGGGCAGGGTCGATCCCCGAGGATGTGGCGGCGCCAGTCGGCGGGGTCGGGACGCAGCCGCGCCGGTGACGCCGGGTGCAGGCGGTGCTCGCCCATGACATGGATCCGCGAGCCTGTGGCGAACAGGCCGGCGATGGCCGGATCGAGCACGTTGAGGCCGCCGGTGAAGGTGCCGAAGGCGGGCATCAGCAGGCGACGGTGATCGTGGACGAAGCAGGAGAGCCGCAGCGTGCCGTGGCGGCCGGCGATCCGTGCCTTGGGGTGCAGGTGGCCACAGATGCCGGTTCCATCGGCGCCGCCGCCGTCGGGCAGATGCCGCAGCGTCAGGCGGCCGATGTGCAGGGTATCCGAGCGACGGCCGGGCAGGGTGGAGGGCAGATGCGGGTCGTGATTGCCGGCGAGCCAGTCGAGCTCGTAGCGGGCGGACAGCGCTTCGAGGCGGTCGGCGGCCTCACCGGTGATCAGGCGGGCGCCCGCACTGTCGTGGAAGCCGTCGCCGAGGCTGACGATGCGACGAGGCTTCAGGCGGACCGCCGCGCCCTCGAGCCGCACCAGTGTCGCGAGGCTGTCGTAGGGCGGCAGCAGGGCGCCGCGGCGGGCGAAGGCGGCGGCTTTCTCGAGATGCAGGTCGGCGACGATCAGGATCGCGTGGTCCGGCAGGAAGGCGGCGCCCGAGGGATCGAGGAGGACGGTCTCGCCGGCGAGGCGGATGGTCGTCGGAGCGGCGATGTTCATCGATCGGAGTCATCCACCCGTTGGTCTGGCGGTTCGTCCGGCGGTTGGTCCTCCTGTTCGGGGCCGAGCGCTTCGGCGATAAGGTCGGCGGTCTGGTCGTCGAGCATGGAATCGATGCCGTCGCCCGCCACCCATTCGCGGCCGATGGTGGCAACGATCGAGACGGCGAAGGGGGAGATGCGCTTCAGCCGGCGGTGGCGGATGCGGCCCCGGACCTCGCTCAGGAGCTCGGAGAGCCGGCGGATATCGGTCAGGCCGGCGGCGGCTTCGAGGCGCGCGGCTTCGAGCAGGACGTGGTCGGGCTCGTATTTGCGCAGCACGTCGTAGATCAGATCGGCGTTGAAGGTCACCTGCCGGCCGGTCTTCTTTTGGCCCGGGTGGCGCCGCTCGATCAGGCCTGCGACCACCGCGCAGTTGCGGAAGATGCGGCGGGTGACGCTGCTCTCGGCCATCCACTCCTCGAGCTCGTCGCCCAGGAGGTCGGTGTCGAACAGGGCCTCGACGTCCATCGGCTCGTCCATGCTCCAGGTGGCGATGCAGTAATCGGATGCACTGAAGCCGAGCGGCCGACAGCCGCGGCGCTGCATCCTGCGGGTCAGCAGCATGCCCAGCGTCTGATGGGCGTTGCGACCGGCGAAGCAGTAGGCGACCAGATAGTGCCGGCCGGCGCGCTCGAAGGTCTCGACCAGCAGCTCGTCGGGAGCGACGTGGGCCGATCGCTTCTCCTGTTGTTCGAGCCATTCGCGCACCGCTTCGGGCAACGCTACCCAGCCCTCGGGCCGGGCCAGGATTTCGCGCACGCGGCGGGCGAGGTGGCCCGAGAGCGGCAGCCGGCCGCCGGCATAGGCGGGGACCTTCGGCGACCTGTCCCTGGGTGCGATAGCTGCGATCACCTCGTCGTTGCGGATGCCGACGAAGGAGAGATGGCGGCCGGCGAAGATGAAGGTGTCGCCCGGTGTGAGCATGCTCACGAAATATTCCTCGATCTCGCCCAGCGGCCGTGACCGGCCGAGCCGCACGCGCATCACCGGCGCCTCGACGATGGTGCCGACGTTCATCCTATAGGCGCGGATCATGCCGGGATCGGTCAGCCGCCAGAGGCCGTCACCGCCCCGCTCCAGCCGCCGGTAGCGCTCGTACTGGGCGAGGGCGTAGCCGCCGGTGGCGACGAAGCGCAACACCCGATCGAAAGCGTCGCGCCCGAGCCCGGCATAGGGGGCGGCCCAGCGCACCTCCTCGAAGACGGCGCCGGCGTCGAAGGGGCCGCTGCAGGCGATGCCGGTCAGGTGCTGCGCCAGCACGTCGAGATGGCCGATGGCCGGCGGATCGCCGTCGAGCTCGCCGGCGAGTGCGGAATCCCGGGCGGCGATGCACTCCAGCACCTCGAAACGGTTCGCCGGCACGAGCATGGCCCGGCTCGGCGCGTCGAGACGGTGGTTGGCCCGGCCGATGCGCTGAAGCAGCCGGCTGACCCCCTTGGGCGCGCCGACCTGGACCACGAGGTCGACGTCGCCCCAGTCG
>JAGREO010000114.1 GCA_020446525.1 Geminicoccaceae bacterium
GCGAAGACGGTTCCGGGCTCGAGCAGCGAGGGTGCGTCGACCGGCCGGAGCGCGCCGGCGATCGGCGCACGCAGGCGCACCGTCGGTGCGTGGATGACGGCCGATTCCGCCCGCACGGTGAAGAAGCGGTCCTGCAGGCCGAGCGCTACCGCCGTCACCAGCAGCAGGCCGACCACCGCCAGCAGGGCGAAGCCGGCGATGCGGCGGACCTTGCGGCCCATCGTCTCTTCCTCGGCGAAGGGGGTGAAGCTGAGCGGCTGCGCCCGCGCTTCGGCGGTGTTCTCGCGCCCGGCGATGTGCAGGATATCGCCGCCGCTGACCATCTCGCCCGAGAGGTAGGCGTCGATCAGATAGCGGAACATCGACAGCTGGCCGCGCGACATCGAGGTGAAGCGGCAGCCGAAGCGGCTGTTGTCCTCGAGGATGTAGACCATCTGACAGTCGAGACGCAGCGAGACCTCGAAATCCTCGAAAGGAAAGATGAGGCGGGCCGCGAAATTCTCACCCGGCTGCCTCGAGCTCATCTCCGCCTGGATGCCGAAGCCGCCCATCGACCAGTCGTCGACGGTGAAGCGCGAGCCGTCGATCTCCACCACGATCGGGATCTTCAGCCGCACGTGCTGGCGGTGCACCTCGGTTTCGTGAACGATCTGTGGCTGTCCGAGCTTCTGCTCGGCGATCGGTGACTGCATGATCAACTTCCAGCGATGCGAACTTCAGAGTCCCGCCAAATCGAATTCGGCCGGCCAGGTGAGCAGACCCGTGAGGTAACCAACCGCGGCGACCAGCGTGGTGAGTGCGAGCAGATGCACGTAGAGCGAGCCGGCGGCACGCAACTGCCGGCGCCAGGGGTGCGGATCGATCCGTCCGATCTCGATCTGCTGGCGGGTCCAGCGCTGCCGGTCCAGGCGAAAGAGCATGTAGGTCTTCACGCACGCGCCGTAGACCTGGTTGTAATAGAGCAGCAGCGGATAGGCGCCGCTCACGCTGGCGCGAAACGGCAACAGCATCAAGGTTTGCACCAGGCGCGTCAGCAGCACCCAAGCCAGATAAGCGTAGAGGAAGATGGGCGACACGAGAACGGCGTAGAACCCGGCGGCGAGCGGGCCGAGCAGCGGCGTCCACATCGACACCCGCTGATCGATCAGGCACCACCAGGTGAAGGGCCCGATCCGGCGCGGCCCGAGCGCGATCGCCCGGCCGCTCGCCCGCAGCATGTTGCCGAACCACCGCGTCATCAATTGCGTCGAGGCGGAGAGGAACCAGGGCGAGGGCGGATGCTCGATGGTCACGACCCGCACGTCCGGCACGTAGATCATCTTCATGCCGTGCTTGAGCAGCCAGAACCAGGTGGACTTGTCCTCGCCGGTCAGGAGCTTGATGCGGCCGAGACGCCAGTGGTCGATCACGTCGTCGCGCACCGCGTCGATGAAGCCCGGATCGATCGCCACCTGACTGCGGAACACCGACATGCGACCGGTCAGCGTCAACAGCCGCGACGAGAGTGCCATGGAGCACATCAGCACCTGCCGCTGGGCGAAACGCAGCCGGTGCCAGTGGTGCATCAGCCGGCTGCCCGCCACCACCGAATCCTCGTCGGTGGTGAGGCCGGCCACATGCGGCAGGAGGCGCAGGAACGGCAGCGTCGTCCGCAGGCTGCCGGGCGGCAGGATCGTGTCGGCGTCCATCAGGATCACCGCGCTGTCCCGCGCCGGCGCCTGCCGCGCCACGGTCCGCAACGCCAGGGCCAGGCCGTCCCGCTTGCCCGTCGGCGGTGCGCGGACCAGCAGCAGGCGCACCCGCGGATCGAGGTCCGCCGTCTGGAACAGCCGCTTGACGTGGCGCTGGTCGGCCATCTCGACCACCGAAGCGACGATACAGACCGGCCGGCCGTAATCCTGCGCCTCGGCGAACGCCGCGCGAAAGACGGCGCTGATCGTCTCCGTGCCGACCCGATAGGCCGTCACCACGATATAGGCGTCCGGCAGCAGATCGGCCGCGAGCGCTGCGCCGGCAGCGTGTCCGTGGGAGGCCGGATGCGGGCGGTCCGAACCCGGATCGGCGTGGCGCATCTGCATGAACGCCGCCGGTCGGTCGAGCGATTCGGCTTCGGCCGCGAACGCCGCGTGCGCGCCCGTGTCGGGTGCACCCTCCGGATCGTCGAGCGCGGCCAGCAGGCGATCGAGATAGCGCCGCCAGCGCGGGAATGTGCGGTGCTTGTAGATCAGCGCGCGCACGAAATGCACGAGACCCCAACCGTAGCGCCAGATACCGACGACGCCGATGATGAAGATGAACGAGCGCGCCTCGGGCCGGTAGAGCGCATCCGGCGCGTGCAGCAGCACCGCCGCGAGCAGCAGGAGATAGAGGATCATGTACACGAACGGACGCCCGAAAGGCCGCATCCGCGATGCCGCTCTCCAGACCGGCCACGCGCGTCGTCACCGGATCGCCGCTGTTCGTACGCAAGGCCGGCAAGCTCCGTCTCGGCCACGGAGTTTCTCCAGGAACGAAGGCGACGCAGGCGAGAACGAAGCCCATCCGCACCGGCGCCTCGGAACCGTGCGTCGGGGTATCGTTTCCCGTCGTTGGCCGATCCCGCCCGAGCGGTTAGACTGGCCGCGGTCAGGCGGGATCGGTCGGCCGATTCGCAAGGGGCGGAAAGACGGACATGAGCAAGCGCAGCCGTATCCTGATCGTCGACGACGACGAGGACTTCCGCCACGAGCTCGTCGAACAACTGACGCTGCACGAGGATTTCGCGATCGCGCAAGCGGCGACCTTCGAGGCGGCTCTGGCCGAGGTCGAAGAAAGCGAATTCGACGCCGTCATCCTCGATGTCGGATTGCCGGACGGCGACGGACGGGAGCTCTGCCGGCAATTGCGGCGGGGCGGACTGAAGGCGCCGATCATCATGCTGACCGCCCACGACGGCGATGCCGACACCGTCCGCGGCCTCGACAGCGGGGCCAACGACTACGTCACCAAGCCGGTGCGGCTGAGCGTGCTCACGGCTCGGTTGCGCGCCCAGCTCCGGCAGTACGAGATGTCCGACGACGCCACCTTCGGCATCGGTCCCTATGCCTTCAAGCCGGCGACCAAGATGCTGCTGGCCGGTAACGGCCGGAAGATCCATCTGACCGAGAAGGAGACGGCGATCCTCAAATTCCTCTATCGCTCCGGCGACCGGCCGGTCGGCCGCGAGGTGCTGCTCGACGAGGTGTGGGGCTACAATGCCGGTGTCACCACCCACACTCTCGAGACCCACATCTACCGGCTGCGCCAGAAGATCGAGCCCGCGGGCGGCGAGCCGACCCTCCTGCTGACCGAGGCGGGCGGCTATCGTCTGGCACGCTGAGCGCCGCCATCGGTCGTCACCCTGCGGGCATGACTCTTCCGTGCTCATCATTTCCTCGCGCAGCAACCGGGCCGGCCTTCGCGCGGATACCGCGGACGGCCCGGCTTCGAGCCCGTGCACGAGGTCACTTCGAGGTGCGGCATGTCGCTGCCGGCCGGCCTGCTCGTCATCCTTCGTCCCATGCGCAGGGCGGTTAAGCACTCCCTCCCGCCTGTCCGCTTCGAGCCCTCGACAATAATCGATAACGGTGAAGAGGTCGTTAACGGCCGCGGGACCGCTCCGAACGCCACGGAGCATGTGCCGACCGCTCCGGGCTCGATCGTCCGACACGCTACACATCGAGATCGACGGTCACCGGCACATGGTCCGACGGCAGATCGAAGCCGCGGGCCTCGCGCATCACCGTCGCGTCGCGCAGCGCGGGGGCCAGCGCCGGAGAAAGCCAGACGTGATCCAGCCGCCGGCCCCGATCGGCCGCCCGCCAGTCACGCGCGCGATAGCTCCACCAGGTGTAGAGCTTCTCCTCCGGCGGAACGATCGCGCGCACCGCGTCGACGAAGCCGTGGCTCTGCCGCAGCCGTTCGAGCTTCGCCACCTCGACCGGCGTGTGCGACACAACCTTCAGGAGTTGCTTGTGGCTCCAGACGTCGTTCTCCAGAGGCGCGATGTTGAGGTCGCCCACCAGCACGATCCGGCGCGTGTCGTCGCGCGACGCGGCGAACCAGTCGCTCATCTCGTCGAGCATGGCCAGCTTGTGGCGGAACTTGGGGTTCTTCTCGATATCGGGCTCGTCGCCGCCGGCGGGCACGTAGACATTGTGCAGTTCGATGCCGCCCTGCAGGGTGCAGACGGCGTGCCGGCTGTCGTCGATGGCGCACCAGCGGTGCGTGTGGCAGCCTTCGAGCGGTCGTCGGGAGAGGATGGCGACGCCGTGATAGGCTTTTTGACCATGAATGTGCAGATGTTCGAACCCGAGATCTTCGACCATGGACCGCGGAAAGGCTTCGTCCGCCACCTTGGTTTCCTGCAGGCAGAGGACGTCCGGCTCCAACTGGCGCACAACCTTGGCGAGTGCGGCCGGCCGCAGGCGCACCGAATTGATGTTCCAGGTGGTGATACGCAGATGCAAGAGGGTCCTCCGAACCGGGTGTTCGATCGCGAACGAGGCGATGATGGCCGGTCCCGGGCCCGTCGCCGGTGCCTTTCCTGCCCGCTCGGCCTGCGCATGGCAAGCAGGCGCGGCCGGTCGTCGTGAAACGCCTGCTGATCGTCGCGCACGCACCCTCGCACAATACTCGCCTGCTGTGCGACGCCGTGCTCGAGGGCGCACGTGCCGACGAAATCGACGACGTCGCGGTCGAATGCCGCGCACCGCTCGCGACCGAGGCGCGCCACGTCCTGGAGGCGCAGGCGCTGCTGCTGGGTACGACCGAGAATCTCGGCTACATGGCCGGCGCCACCAAGGACTTCTTCGACCGCTGCTATTATCCCTGTCTCGATCGGACGGACGGCCTGCCTTTCGCCTTCTACGTCCGCGCCGGCCACGACGGCACCGGCACCTGTCGGGCCATTTCGAGCATCACCACCGGCTTGCGCTGGCGCGCGGTCCATCCGCCCCTGGTCTGCCGCGGCCCCTGGCAAGACCGCTTCGTGGACGAGTGTCGTCAATTGGGTATGCTGATGGCGGCCGGCCTCGAGACCGGTGTTCTCTAGACGAAGCAGCCGATCGAGGGAGCGGAACGCATGAGCGAGGTCGGAGGTCAGGCCTGTCGGGTGACAGGGCGATGAAGCACGGTGAACCCCGTTGTCTCGTGCCGCAGGGCGACTGGTGCGGCGAAGCGGCGACATGGTCGGCTGAGGAGCAGGCGCTTTTCTGGGTCGACATCAACCGGTTCCTGATCCACCGGCTGGACTGGGAGACCGGCGCCACCCGCTCCTGGTTCTTCGGCGAGCCGGTGACGGCGCTTTCGCTGACCACCGATCCCGAGCGCCTGCTCGTGGCGCAGGCCTCGAAGCTCGTCTTCTGGTGGCCCGGGAGCGACCGCCGCGAGGATTTCGGCTTCGATCTGCCGGATCATCCGACCGCCCGCTTCAACGACGGCCGCAGCGATCCGCAGGGACGCTTCTGGGTCGGCTCGATGGGCAACAATGTCGGGACGGATGGCGAGCCCCGGGACATGCCCGCCAGCCCGGACGGACGGGGCCACGGGCGGCTCTATTCGATCGCAAGCGGCGAACGGCCGGTCGAATGGCGGCGCGACATCGGCATCGCCAACACCTTCTGCTGGAGTCCCGGCGGCCGCACGCTCTATACCGGCGACACCATCGCCGGTGAATTGCGCGCCTATGCCGTCGATCCCGCCACCGGTGCGATCGCGGACGAACGACCCTTCTTCGCCGGTTTCGACCGCGGCCACCCGGACGGATCGGCGATCGACGAGCAGGGCCATCTCTACAATTGCCGGTATGGCGGCGGCTGCATCGTGCGGGTCGATCCCGAAGGACGCATCGAGCGGATCATCGAGATGCCGGTGAAGAACATCACGACCGCCACCTTCGGCGGGCCGGACCTGACGACGCTGCTGGTCACCACGTCGAGCCTCGGCCGGGCCGCCGGCGACCGGCTGGCGGGCGGTCTCTTCGCGATCGAGACCGACGTCCGCGGCCTGCCGGAAAACCGCTTCGCTCTGTGACGCACCCGAGAGAATGCATCGAGCAGGCAGGAGGAGGTCCGCATGACATCTTCGACGTTCGACACCGGGCAGGCTGCCGCCCGCCTCGTCGGCACGCTCGTGTCTTGGCGCGTCATCGATGGCCGTCTCTGTCGGACCTACCGCACGCGCGGCTGGAAGAGCTCGTTGATGATCGCCAACGCGATCGGTCATCTGGCCGAGACGGCGTGGCACCATCCGGACCTGCTCGTCGCCTATGGCCGTGTCGAGGTGCGGCTGGTCGATCACGATGCGGGCGGCATCAGTGCCAGGGATTTCGCGCTCGCCGAGAAGATCGAGGAGCTGGTGGCGTGGCGGCCTGCGGATCCACTGAAAGTCGCGCCCGAGCGTTTCACCCTGCTCGAACCGGACGACTCGGCCAGCTAAGGATCGGTTCAGGCTCCAGTCGCGCTCAATCCGCCGTTCGGCGACAGTCGCGCAGGCGCAGCGTGTAGGCGCCCAGGCCCACATAGTCGCGCGGCCGGCAGGTGAGGATGACGATCTGCTGGCGTTCCGCCGCCCGCTTGAGGATCGCCTTCATCGTCTCGAATCGCTCCTCATCGGCATAGACCAGCGCGTCGTCGAGGATCAGTGGCGGCAGGTCTGCACCCTGATCGGCCATCAGCTCGGCGAAGGCGAGGCGGACGAGCACCGCCACCTGCTCGCGCGTGCCGAGGCTCAGATCGTCGTAAGCCTCCTCGGCGTCGCCACGCACCAGATGGGTGAGCGCGATCGCCTCGCTGTCCAGGACCGCTTTCGTCTCGTCGAGGAGCAGCCGCAGATGCGGTTCGAGCCGGCTGCGGATTGGCTGCATGTAACGATCGCGCAACCGGCGCCGCTCGGCCGTAAGCGTCTCGTCGAGCAGCTTCCAGGCGGCGGCTTCCAGAGTGACGGCATCGAACGTACGCCGCGCCGCCTCGCATTGCTGGCGACGGGTCTCGAGCGCTTCACCGACACCCTCGCTGCCGAGTGCGCGCAACTCGCTGCGCAACGCCAGAATGTCGTTGTCGCGCCGGCGCCGCTCGGCGATCAGCTCGTCCAGCCCGGCCTCGGCGATCGCCAGCTTGTCGCGCAGCATCAGCGTGTCGGGTGCTTCGAGCGTTCGATCCAGATCGGCCGCCGCTTCGCGCCGTTCCTTCCAGGCCGCTTCCTCGTCGGCGAGCCGGCGGGCCAGCGTCTCGTCGTCCATTTCTTCGAGGTCTTCGCGGATGCGTCCGGCCACGCTCACGGCGCCCGCTTCGGCATCCTCGATGCGGGTGCGGCAGACGGCCGAACGTTCGCGATCGGCGCTCAGCGTCTTTTCTGCGGCCTCGACCGCGTCACGCGTCTCGGCCACGCGCGCATCGGCTTCATCGGCGGCCCTCTGCAGGCCCGCCGGATCGAGGGGAGCCGCGTCGTCGTCGGCGTCCGTCCCGTCGGTCGCTCGCGCCGCATCCTCGCGCGCCGCATCCAGCGATGGCTGCAACGCGTCCGCGGTCTTCAGCCCGGCCGCGGTGAGCAGAGCCGTGCGCTCCGCCTCGAGGCGCTGCAACACCGTCTCGACCTCGCGTCGCTCGGCCGCACGTGTCTCGGCGGCATCGAGATCCGTCGTACCGTTCCGCTCGAGCATGTCGGCGAGCGCGTGTTCGGCTTCCTCCAAGGTCTTGCGCCGGTCGGCGACGTCGGTGCCACCGGGCGTCACCCGCACGCGGCCCCAGCCTTCGAGGGTGATCTCGGTGGTGTCGACGAGATAGAGCGGTTCGTCGGCGGTGCAGTCCAGGCCGTCGAGGCGCGCCTTGCGTCCGGTTTCGGGTCGAAGATCGAGGCGCGTGGCACTCACGGCCGAAGCCTCCCGCGCCTTGTCACGCGCGTCGACGCGGCGCCGCAATTCGCGCAGGGCGTCCTCGGTCAGCGGGTTGAGGGCGCGCTCGTGTCGCAGTCGCTCGATCCGGGTCTCCCGATACCTCATCTCTTCGGTGAGCTGTTCGAGCTTGACGACCTCGAGGCGTGCCGCGGTCGCCTCCTTCGAACGCCACGCCCGCCTCAGGCCGCGATGCGCCGTTTCGGCCTCGGCTCGCGCCGCAGCCGCACGCGCCCGCGCGCCTTCGAGCAGTCGTGTCTGCCGCTCGATGCGCGCCTCGATCTCGAGGCGCTCTTCGTTCAGGCGCTCCAGTTTGGTGCGAAACGCTTCGGCTTCGTTCGTTCTCCGCGATCGTGCCGTGGTGCGTTCCTGCAGCTTTTCGTAGCGCGCCCGTGCGAGAGCGAGCTGCTCGCCGACCACGCGCCGTTCCTGCTCGCGGCGGATCAGCTCGTCCACGGCCTTGCGCAGCGCCTCGCGGCGCGAGACGGCCTGGCCTTCGAGATCCTCGTCCTGGACCCGCTTGCGCTCGGCCCGAAGACGCTGCAGGCGTTGCAGCCGCTCCTCGTGCGCGGCCGCCTTCGTCCGCCATTCGGCCAGCGCCGACTCGCTCTCCTCCAGAGCCTGCCGGGCGGCGCTCAATGCCCCGGTTTCCCTTAAGGTGCGTGTCCAGAATTTGGGCATTTCCGTCGCCACCGCGTCGGCCACGCGGTCGGCCAGCCCGCCGTCGACAACATGGCCGATCTCGCGGTCGAGCAGGGGGGTCAGGCGGCGCAGATCGCCCGGTGTCGTCTCCACCGCCTCAAAGCTTCGCCCCTGCTCGATCCAGAAGAGCCCCGCCAACCCCGTGTGCGCGGGTTTGAGCTCCTTCGTCGCCCGGCCCGGGCGCTCGAAGTCGAGCATCGAGCGCAGCTTCTCCTCCACCTCCTCGTTGGACCAGCACCGGGCGCCCTCTTCGAGCCGCACGCCGTCCGTACGGAACGCCTTGGTCAGGCGAAAGCCGGTGCCGCCTATGACGAAATCCAGCACGACGAGGGGGGCGGTGGCGCCTGCATGCGGCAGCATGCGCCGGCGCACCTCGCCCGACACCTTGTGATGCTGAAAGAAAGCGTGCTTGAGCGCCGCGAGCAGGGTCGACTTGCCCTCCTCGTTGTCGCCGCCGATGACGTTGAGCCCCGGCGTCAGCCCGTCGAGGCAATGCGGCTGCACCAGTTTTCTGAAGCCCTGTACCTCGATGCGGGTGAAGTGCATCAGCGGGGCCCCTCCTGTACCCGCGATGCCAGACGATGCAGCAGCCGCAGCGCCAGCGCTGCCTCGGGCCGATCGGCCGCCTGTGCGCGCAGCCGCTCGGCCGTCGCACCGATCGCACCACCATCGTCGAGCGGTGCGAGATCCGCCTCGCTCGCGGTCACTTCGAGCCCGCTCCAGTCGACGTCCATGTGGACGAAGGCCGCGCCGCGTCGTTCGATCAGGCGACCGAGCCGTTCGCGGGCGGAGAGATCGGCCACACCCCGAAGGTGCAGGCGCACGAGGCTGTCGGCCGGCTCTTCGATCGCATCCAGTGCCGCTTCGAGCCGAGTCGGCAGGAGGCCCTGTCCGGCCGTATCGTCGAGCAGCATCTCCGTCCAGCGGTAGCGGCCGACCTGCACTCGTTCCACCAGTGGTGCCACGCCCGGCTCGTCGAGCCGGACCAGCAGCGCATGGCCGGCATCGTTGGCCTTGAAGCGATCGGGCTCGGGCGTGCCGGCATACCAGGAGCGCTCGTCGATGCGCATGGCGCCGTGCCAGTCGCCCAGCGCCAGATAATCGAGCCCGGCCTTCGTGGCGCGGGCCGGGTCGATCGGATTGGGCGCGTCGGCCTGATCGGGCAGGAAGCCCGTGACGCTGCCGTGTGCCACGCCGACGCGAATGACGCCGGCCGGCGTCACGGCCGTGTCCATCCAGGCGGTGAGATCCTCGACGACGTGGCGGGTGGTGAGTGGGGCCGCAAGCACCGCCAGACGACCGTCGCAGAGGGTGAGGGCTACGGGCTCGAGCAGCGGCACGACATTGCCCGGCAGTCCCGCTTCGGCCAGCCTCGTCCAGACGCTGGCCGCCAGTGCCGCGTCGTGATTGCCCGGCAGCATGAGCCATGGGCCCGTGAAACCGCGCATCGCCGCCAGCGCACGATGCAGGGTGTCGTCGGCCACCATGTTGCCGTCGAAGGCGTCGCCGGCCACCAGCACCGCGTCGGCCCCGCGCCGGGTGGCGAGCTCGGCCAGCCGCGCCACGGCCTCGAACCGCGCGCTGCGCAGGAGCGCCCCGGCGTCACCCGTGATGTTGGCGAACGGCTTGCCCAGTTGCCAGTCGGCGGTGTGCAGGAGGAGAAGGCTCATCGGACGGAACGTCGTTCCCGGTCAGCGCGACAGGCCCTGTCGTTCCAGCGCCTCGAGATAGCGGCCCCAGATTGCGTCCCGGTCGCGTCCCAGACCGTAAAGATACACCCAGGAGTAGATACCGGTCGCATGGCCGTCGTCGAAGACGATGCGCAACGCATAGTTGCCCACCGGCTCGACTGCAACAATCGCGACGTTCTTCTTGCCCGGCACGGTCACCTTCTGCGACGGGCTGTGCCCCTGCACCTCGGCCGAAGGGCTCTCCACCCGCAACAGCTCGGCCGGAAGCCGGAAGGTGGCACCGTCGTCGAAATCGATCTCCAGTACCCGCTCGGCCCGTTGCACGCGGATGTCGACCGGCCAGGGTTGGACCTCGTCGCTCATTCCTTCACCGCACCGGCTTCACCGTCGCCTCCGCCGTCGCGGCGCAGCGCTTCGGGTAGCTGCTCGTCCTCGCGCAGGGGACGTGCCTCGTCGACCAGCATGATCGGGATGCCGTCGCGAATGGGAAAGGCCAGGCCGGCCTGCTCGCTGATCAGTTCCTGCCTGCGCCGGTCGTAGCGCAAAGCCGACTTGGTCAGCGGGCACACGAGGATTTCCAGCAATTGGGGCGAGATGCCGGCGTCGCTGCGGCCTTCCGTGTCGGTCATGATCGTGATCCCGCTCAGTGAAGGCGCTGGGCGCCGTCCTCTTCCTGCATCGTGGCCATCTGCATCAGGGCGACCAGGAGCTCGGCCTGACGTGCGAGTGTGGGCGCCTCGAGCAGCGCCTGTTTTTCCGCCGCCTCGAACGGGCAGATCATCGCCAGTGAGGTGATCAGCCCGGCCAGGGGTGCCGTGTCGATCGCCTTCCAGTCGGCCTCGATCCCGTGTCTCTCGAAATAGCCGCGGAGCGTGCCGACCAGCTCCCGCTTGATCGAGGCGGGCGGCGTGTCGGGCTGCAGGTCGCCGTACCAGCGGCGGAAATCGGCGTGAACCTGGCGATAGGCGGTCGGCACCTCGAGCTCGTGCGTGACGTCGAAGCGACAGATGCCCGAGAGCGTGATCAGATAGCGGCCGTCGTCGGTTTCCTGGAAATTGGTGACGTGACCGGCGCAACCGGTCGTATAGAGCCTGGGGATGCCGTGCTCGTCGGCCTCCTCGTCGCGCGGCTGGATCATGCCGATGATCTTGTCCGTCTGCATCGCATCGCGGACCATCGCCAGATAACGCGGCTCGAAGATGTTCAAGGGCAGATTGCCCCGCGGCAGCAGCACCGTGCCCTTGAGCGGGAAGACCGGAAAGCGCTCGGGCAGGCTCTCGATGCTCGACGTCATCGGCCTCTGGCCGGGAGCACCCGCCGGTTCGTGCCGGGCGATCGGCCGGTCATGAGAAGAGCATCGTCGAGAGCATGCGACGACCCTTCTTGGTCTGCGGATGGGCCGGCCCCAGCACGTCGAAGAACCGCACCAGCTGTCGCCGCGCCGCGCCGTCCTGCCACGCCCGATCCCGCTTGTAGAGATCGACGAGCTGATCCATCGCCGGCTCGATCTGGCCGCGCAGGAACAGCGAGGTGGCGAGCTGATAGCGCGCCTCGTGATCGTCGGCATCGCGATCGAGCCGCGCCTGCAACTGCCGCGGATCACCGATCTCACCGGATTCCGCCGCCAGCTCCAGCGCCGCCCTGGCCCCGCCGATCGCCGCATGGTTGGCATGCCGCGCCGGCACCTGATCGAGCATCGCCCGCGCCTGCTCGAGTTCGCCCGCACCGATCAGACAGCGGGCAAAGCCGCCGACTATCTCGGGGTTCTCCGGATCCTCCTCGAGCAGCGCTCCATAGATCTGCGCGGCACTCTGAAAATCACCCGCATCCAGGGCCTGCGCCGCTGCCGCCAGCCCCTCCTCGGCGTCACCCGGGCCGAGCGGACCGCCGGTGAGCTTCTCGATGAGCTGCTTGATCTGGCTTTCCGGCTGGGCTCCGGCAAAGCCCGTCACAGGCTGCCCGCTCACAAAAGCGTAGACCGTCGGCACCGACTGCACCCGCAACTGCTGCGCCAGGGCCTGATTCTCGTCGATGTTGATCTTGACCAGACGGACCTTGCCCCTGGCCTGCCTGACCGCACGCTCGAGCACCGGCGTGAGCTGTTTGCAGGGACCACACCACGGCGCCCAGAAATCGACCAGCACGGGCACCTGCATCGACGCTTCGATGACGTCGGCGGCGAAGGTCGCGATGGAACCGTCTTTGATCACGTCACCCGGCGCCGCTCCCGCCGTCGCCTGTGCCTCACCGATCAACTGCATCGCAACCGCCTTCCACCATCGTCGTTCGTCGTCGTCCTGCGCCACCGTCGGCTACGCCACGCGCCCCTCGCGGCGTCCGATCTAGATGGACACCGGCGCTTCGCGATGCAAGGGCGAGCCGCCCCATACGCCGGTGCGATCGGCCACCGAAAGCCTTGTCAAACGCCCGGCCTTCGACTAGACAACGCTCGTTCCGCCGGTGCGATACGGGCGGTGCGACAAGGGTGGCGCGCGGGCGTAGCTCAGGGGTAGAGCACAACCTTGCCAAGGTTGGGGTCGCGATTTCGAATCTCGTCTCTTGCTATATGACTACAAGTCGTAACTTCCTTTTTATGCTGCATGCTTTGCTGACAG
>JAGREO010000115.1 GCA_020446525.1 Geminicoccaceae bacterium
TCGGCGCCATCGTCGGCTCGCAGCCGTTCGGCGGTGAGGGTCTGTCCGGCACCGGCTTCAAGGCGGGTGGCCCGAACTACCTGCTGCGCTTCCTGACCGAGCGCTGCCTCTCGGTGAACACGGCGGCGGTCGGTGGCAATCTCGCACTGCTCGGGGCCTTGTCCGACGAATGAGCGCGCCGATGCCTCTCGGGAAGAGGTCGGCATGAGAAACCAAGAAGATCGCACCACGGCGGCACGGCGCCGGATGGTCGAGACGCAGATCGCCGCCCGCGGTGTCGGGGACGGCCGGGTGCTCGAAGCGATGATTCGGGTGCCGCGCGAGCTCTTCGTGCCGGAGCATCTGCGCGAGCGCGCCTTCGACGACGGGCCACTGCCGATCGGCTCGGGTCAGACCATTTCGCAACCCTATGTGGTGGCGCTGATGGCCGAGGCGGCCGGCATCGAACCCGCCGATCGGGTGCTGGAGATCGGCACGGGCTCGGGCTACGGCGCTGCTATCCTGGGGCATCTGGCCGAACGGGTCGTGAGTGTCGAACGCCACGCGGATCTGGCGGAGCGGGCCCGTGCGCGCCTGGCCGAAGCCGGCTGCCGCAACGTCGAAGTGGTGTGTGGCGACGGTACGCTGGGCTGGCCGCAGGCCGCACCCTTCGACGCCATCGTCGTCACCGCCGCGCCGCCTCTGCGGCCTCGTGCTCTCGTGCACCAGCTCGAGGTCGGCGGTCGGCTGATCGTGCCGGTCGGCGCGGATCGGCACAGCCAGCGGCTGTTGTGCCTCACGCGCACGGCCGACGGCGGCTGCGAGGAGGTCGATCTGGGCGGTGTCGCCTTCGTCCCGCTGGTCGGTGAGGAAGGCTGGGGCGAGGACGAAGGTCACGGACGCTAAGGCCGAAGCGGACCGTCGTCGAGGATCCGCCCCGTGCCACGTAACCCCGTATGGCGCCACACGACGCCGCACGATTGATGCAGGGGCGGTCGCCTCTATCGTGTCGGCTTTCGCGGGCCGTCGGCGGGTGGACGCATGCACATCGAGAAGTTCGAGGACCGCGACGGTATCGCCGCGCTCGGTCCGGTGTGGGATCGTCTTTATCACGAGGACGAGGACGCGCTCTTCTTTCTCTCATGGCCGTTCATGGCGCAGGTTCTGGCGCAGAAGGATGCGCGCTGGCGTGTGCTGGTGGCGCGCGAGCAAGGCGCCGAAGGCCGGATCATCGGCCTGCTGCCGCTGCGCATCGACACCTTCTGGAGCCGCAGCCGGCGCACCTGGCACAACGAGGTGCAACTGGCCGGGCGCCATCACTGGGGCCAGTATAACGGCTTTCTCTGCGCAAGTTCGCGCGAAGCCGAGGTGGCGTCGGCCTTTGGCACGTACCTTGCGACGATGCCGTGGTCGCGCATGTCCATGCGCTATCTGCATCTTTCGCCCCGACGGCGCCAGGCCTTCCTGCGGCCGCTCGAGGAGGCCGGCACGCGTATCGAAGAGCACGAGATCCGCATCAACAAGGGCACGGTCGACAATCTCGTCTGCCCGCACATCGAGCTGCCGTCGGATTACGATGCGTGGCTCGGCTCACTCGCCAGCGGAAATGCGCGCCAGAAGCTGAGACGGTTCGCGCGCAAGGTCGAGAACGACTCCGAACTGCGTCTCACCGTCGCCGACGCGTCGACTCTGGAGCGCGATCTCGACGCGCTGATCGGCTTGTGGACGCAGAAGTGGGCGGAGAGCACCGGGGCGCATACGCGGCGACGGGCGGCCCGCTACCGTCACATCCTCACCAGCCTCGCCGCCGCCGGTTCCCTGCACCTGCCGGTTCTGTGGCGGGGCGACCGGCCGCTCGGTGCGATGGGCTATGCCGTCGACCGGCAGAAACCCGCCGTCTACTTCCTGATCGCCGGGCGTGACGAGAGCGAGCCGCTGCCCTTCGTCGGCTGGGCGCTGCACGCCCACGGCATCCGCTGGGCGATCGAGAACGGCGCCCGCCGCTACGACTTCTGCCACGGTGACGAAGCCTACAAATTCGCCTACGGCGCCACCCGCCTGCGGCTCTCTTATGTGACGGTGCGCAGGCCGGGCGGACGCAACCCACAGGGCCGTCTCGATCCGGCGACATTCGACGATGCCCGCGCGATCCTCGCCGACGGGCGGCACACCGGCGACCCGCGGGAAAGCGGGAAAGCCGCCCGCGCACTCGAGGTGCAACGGTGTCAGACCGTGCCGCGGCTCTCCGCCGGGGATCCCGGCTCCATCGCGCGGCTGCCGTAGAGTTCGGCGGCGCGTGCCTCGAAGGCCGCGACCATGCGCCGGACGGCCTCTTCGAACAGGAGACCGATCAGCTTCTGCAGGACGCGCGAGCGGAACTCGAAATCGACGTAGAAGTCGACGATGCAGCCGCCGCCCTCGTCCGGCCGGAAGCGCCAGTGATTGTTCAGATAGCGAAAGGGGCCGTCGACATAGGCGACGTCGACACCGGTCTCGGGGATCAGCTCGACCCTCGAGGCGAAGCGCTCGCGGAACACCTTGAAGGCGATGATGAGGTCGGCGAAGAAGACGTCGCCCTCACGCCTGGTGATGCGCGCCGCCTTGCACCAGGGCAGGAATT
This sequence comes from Geminicoccaceae bacterium, assembly GCA_020446525.1. Lineage (GTDB taxonomy): Bacteria > Pseudomonadota > Alphaproteobacteria > Geminicoccales > Geminicoccaceae > JAGREO01. Next base: position 2,600 of record JAGREO010000115.1, read on the forward strand.
CAGGATAGCGGTCGACGGCGGCGACGAGCTCGTACATCTGCTCGGGCGCGTAGGGCAGGCGGCGCTTTTCGGCGTGGGTGGGCATCGCGGATCAGCCGCCCGTCCCGGTGGCCCCGCCGGCGAGCGTGGCGTCCCTGGCCGCACGCAGTCTGCGGAAATCGTCGCCCGCCAGATAGGACGAGCGTGTCAGCGGGCTCGAGGCCACCATCGAAAAGCCCTTTGCCTTGGCCGCACGGGCGTGGGCCGCGAACTCGTCCGGATGGACGAAGCGTGCGACCGGGTGATGGCGCGGCGTCGGCTGGAGATACTGGCCGATGGTGATGAAGTCGACCTCCGCACTGCGCATGTCGTCCATCACCTGCAGCACCTCGCGCTTCTCCTCACCCAGTCCCAGCATGATGCCGGATTTGGTGAACAGCGACGGGTCGGCTTCCTTGACCCGCTGCAGCAGCCTGAGTGAGTGGAAGTAGCGGGCACCGGGGCGGACGGTGCGGTAGAGGCGCGGGACGGTCTCGAGATTGTGGTTGTAGACGTCGGGGCGGGCCTCGACGATCGCCTCGACGGCACCCGGCTTGCGCAGGAAGTCGGGTGTGAGGATCTCGATCGTGGTCTCGGGTCGCGCCGCACGGATGGCCTGGATCGAGCGGACGAACTGGAAGGCGCCGCCGTCGGGCAGGTCGTCGCGGTCGACCGAGGTGATCACCACGTGTTCGAGCCCCATGGTGACGACCACCTCGGCCAGATGCGCGGGCTCGTGCGGATCGACCGTCATCGGCATGCCGGTCTTGACGTTGCAGAAGGCGCAGGCGCGGGTGCAGGTGTCCCCCAGGATCATCACCGTCGCGTGCTTCTGCTGCCAGCATTCGCCGATGTTCGGGCAGGCGGCCTCCTCGCAGACCGTGTGCAGCTTCTTCGCACGCATCAGCTTGCGGGTCGCGTGATAGCCCTCGGAGGTGGGCGCCTTGACGCGGATCCACTCGGGCTTGCGGGCGCGGGCGGCAGGCGGTGTCAGGGTGATGGTCGACATCGATCAGGAGTTACCCGGGCTGAGGTGGGCCAGATGATCCGGAAGCCGGGTCCGTTCGTCGATGACGGCACTCCTGATCTGCTCTTCGGTGAGGTTGCGCGCATCGCGCAGATCGGCGCCCTGCAGCTTCGTGCCGCGCAGGTTCGTGTTCTCGAAATCGGCCCCGCGAAAGCTGGAATTCGCCGCATCCGCCTCGGATAGGTCGGCATGGCTGAGGTCGGCGCCCTCCAGACCGGAGCGGCGGATGAACGCACCGCTGATGTTCACTCGGGGCTTGGGCCTTTCGCGCACGAGCTGGCGCATCATCGCTTCCCGGGCTGTTCGAAGAGGATATCGAGCATGATCCTTATATCGTCCGGCTGGCCGGCTTCGCCATAGACATGCCCGCTGTCCCGTACATATAGGCTCAGCAACTCGAAAACGGCACCCGTCAGGTCGGGAAAGTCGTTGGCGATCTGCCTCAGCGTGTAGACCGCACCGAGGCGGACATGAAGCTCGTCGTCGTGCAGTTGGCCGACGGCGCGGTTGAAGAGCTCGGCCACGTGATCGCGCCGCTGAAGCTCCGTCTGCCGCAGGGCCGCGTCCGCCTGGCGGTTGGCGGCGGCGACACGCAAGCCCGCCAGCAATAGGCCGACGGCGCCGGCCGCGACCAGAGCGAAGTTGCGGACGATCTCCGAGAGGGCGATCCACCATTCCATCTGGAAGCGAATGGTCCATCTGGAAGTGACTGACTAGAAGTGAATGGCGCGGCCGTAGGCGTCGAGGACCGATTCGTGCATCATCTCCGAAAGGGTGGGGTGCGGGAAGACGGTGTGCATCAGGTCGAGCTCGGTGGCCTCGAGCTGACGGGCGACGGCGAAGCCCTGGATGAGCTCGGTCACTTCGGCACCGACCATGTGCGCCCCGAGCAGTTCGCCGGTCTTGGCGTCGAACACCGTCTTGATCAGGCCTTCGGTCTCGCCCAGCGCGATCGCCTTGCCGTTGCCGACATAGGGGAACCGGCCGACCTTGACCTCGTGGCCGGCCGTCTTCGCGGCGGCTTCGGTGAGGCCGATCGAGGCCACCTGCGGCGTGCAGTAGGTGCAGGCGGGAATGCGCGTCACGTCGAGCGGGTGCACGCCTTCGACGCCGGCGATTTTCTCGACGCAGAGCACGCCCTCGTGGCTGGCCTTGTGCGCCAGCCAGGGCGGGCCGACGAGATCGCCGATGGCGTACACGCCCTCGACACCGGTGCGGCACCATTCGTCGACCACGACATGGGTGCGCTCGATTTTGATGCCGGCTTCTTCCAGGCCCAGATGCTCGGTGTTGCCGACGATGCCGACCGCCATGACGACGCGATCGAAGCTCTTCTCGTCGGCCGCACCGTCCTTCTCCAGCGTGGCGCGAACCTTGCCCTCACCGCGCTGCAGGCCCTTGACCTGGGTGGCGGTGTGCAGCGCGATGCCGCGCTTTTGCAGCGCCTTGGCGGCGAAGGCGGAAATCTCCGCGTCCTCGACCGGCAGGATGCGCTCGAGCACCTCGACGACCGTCACCTCCGCACCGAGCGAGCGGTAGAAGCTGGCGAACTCGATGCCGATCGCACCGCTGCCGACGACCAGAAGGCGCCGGGGCAGCGTCTTGGGGACCATCGCCTCCTTGTAGGTCCAGACCAGCTCGCCATCCGCTTCGAGCCCCGGTATCTGCCGTGCACGCGCGCCGGTGGCGAGAACGATGTGCTTCGCCTCGACCTGCTGCTCGCCGCTCTTGCCGTGCACCGCCAGCCGCCCCTTGGCGGCGAGCCGCGCCTCGCCGTCGATCACCGTCACCTTGTTCTTCTTCAGGAGATGGGCGACGCCGCGGGAGAGCTGACCCGCCACCTTGCGCGACCGCTCGACGACGGCGCCGAGATCGAAGCGCACATTGTCGGCGGCGAGACCGAAGGATTTGGCGTGCTCGATGGTGTCCAGCACCTCGGCCGAGCGCAGCAGCGCCTTG
>JAGREO010000116.1 GCA_020446525.1 Geminicoccaceae bacterium
ACGCCGATCACGAGCAGAACGCCTCCACCTCGACGGTGCGGCTGGTCGGCTCGACCGGGGCCAGCCCCTATGCCGCCATCGCCGCCGGGATCGCCTCGCTCTGGGGTCCGGCACACGGCGGCGCGAACGAGGCCGTGGTCAACATGCTGGCCGAAATCGGCTCGCCCGACCGCATCCCCGAATTCATCGCCCGCGCCAAGGACAAGGACGATCCGTTCCGCCTGATGGGCTTCGGCCACAGGGTGTACAAGAACTACGACCCCCGCGCCGGCGTGCTCAAGGCCAGCGCCGACGAGGTGCTGGCCGAACTCGGCCAGAGCGACAATCCCAAGCTCGCCATCGCCAAGGAGCTGGAGAAGATCGCGCTGGAGGACGAATATTTCCGCGAGCGCAAGCTGTTCCCGAACGTGGATTTCTATTCCGGCACGATCCTCGAGGCGATGGGCATCCCCACCACCATGTTCACCGCCATCTTCGCGCTGGCGCGCACCGTCGGCTGGATCGCCCAGTGGAGCGAGATGATCGAGGATCCCGAGCAGAAGATCGGTCGCCCGCGCCAGCTCTATGACGGCCCGGCCAAGCGCGACTTCGTGCCGATGGACCGCCGCGGCTAGCGGAGCAACGGTTCGGCGAGGCGGGCGGGTCCCTGCCCCTGCCCGTCCGCGCTCATTTGACCGCGCCCATGGTCATGCCCTGGACGAAGTGCTTCTGGATCAGGAGCGCGAGCACCCACATCGGCACCATGATGAGGATGCCGGCGGCGGCGATATAGTGCCAGAGTTCGCCCTCCTCCGCCTTGAAGAGGGCGAGGCCGACCGGCAGCGTCACCGCCTCGTTGGTGGTGAGGATGAGCGCGAACAGGAACTCGTTCCAGGCGATGATGAAGCAGAAGATGCCGGCGGTGACGATGCCGGGTGCGGCCAAGGGCAGGATGACGCGGCCGATCACCTGCAGCCGCGATGCACCGTCGATCATCGCCGCTTCCTCGATCTCGATCGGGATGCCGTCGATGAAGCCCTTGATCATCCAGATGCCGAACGGCATCACCAGCGCAAGATCGACGATGATCAGGCCCAGGCGCGTGTCGAGCAGGCCCAGATCACGGAACATGATGAAGAAGGGCAGAACGATGACCACCGCCGGCAGGAACTGGGTGGCGAGGATGGTTACGAACATCATTTTCTCGCCGACGAGCCTGAAGCGCGAGAAGCCGTAGGCGGCCAGCGTTGCGAGCGGTATCGCCAGAGCGACGGTGACGGTGGCGACGATGGTGGAATTGAGGAACTTCTCCTGAATCAGGTAGGGCGGCTCGGTGATCTCGACGAAGTTGCGCAGCGTCGGCTCGAAGAACAGCTTCAACTGGTAGACGTCGACCGAATATTTGAATGCCGCGGAGCCCATCCAGAAGATGGGGATCATCATCACCGCCAGTACGAGGAAGATCAGCACCACCTGGATCGCCTCGTTTCGCGCCGCGTTGGGCCGGACCATCAGGCCCGTCCCGGCCGCGCGAAGACGAAGCGCGTATAGAGCCAGGTCAGCACCGCCATCGGCAGCACCATCAGCCAGGCGACCGACGAGGCATAGCCCATATCGTAATATTTGAAGCCGTTGACGTAGACATAGTGGGCCAGTGTCTGGGTCGACGTGCCGGGGCCGCCATTGGTGAGCATGTAGACGGTATCGAAGGTCTTGAGCGAGAAGATCGCCTTGAGGATCACGGCGACACCGATGACGTTGGTCATTTGCGGCAGCACGACGTGTCTGAAGGTGGTCCACCCTCCGGCACCGTCGAGGTGTGCCGCCTCGATCGTCTCACCGGGCACCGCGGCGAGACCGCCGATGAAGACGAGGGTGATGAAGGGCGTCCAGCCCCAGACGTCGGCCATGATGACCACCACCAGCGCCAGTTGCGGGTGGGAGAGCCACTGCACCTCGGCGAGCGGCGGGATGATGGTGGCGAAGAACGCCTGGAACAGGCCGAAATCCGGGTTGAACATGAAACGCCAGGAGACGCCGATCAGCGCCGGGCTCATGGCGAAGGGCAGGATCAGCAGTGTGCGGACGGTCAGCCTCAGACGTCCGCCGGGGGCGAGCAGCACGGCGATGGCGAGGGCGATAACCGTCGTCAGAAGCACCGTCCAGAAGGTGAAGACGGTCGTCACCCAGACGGCGTTGAGGAAGTCGGGCTCTTCCTGCAACGCCCAGAGATAGTTCTCCAGTCCGATGAACGGGCCGGGCTCGGCCGAGCGCGAGAGCTTCCAGCTGCGCAGGCTGAGCAGGGCCGAATAGCCCAGCGGCCAGACGGCGGTGGCCAGCACCACCGTCACGGCCGGCAGGACCAGGAGATATTTCAGCCGGCGATCGTCCACGAGCCCGGAACCTCTACCGGCCGCTCAGTAGTAGCCGGCGCGCTTGAGGATCTTCTCGGCCCGATCGGCAGCGTCGTTCATCAACTGCTCGACGTCGCCGCCGGCCGCCGCCTCGGCGATGGCCGCCGAGAGCACGTCGCCGATCTCCGACCATTCGGCGATCTGCGGCATGATGTCGGAATTCTGCAGGCTGGCCCAGGCGGCTTCCTGGATGCCGGCATTGGCCGCGTTGACCTCGGGATCCTGCAGATTGGCGATGTGGGTGACGACATTGTTGGAGATCGGCGTGCCCGCGACCTCGCGCTCGATGGCGTTGCGCTTTTCGAGATCGGCGTTGGAGAGCCACTTGAGGAATTCCCAGGCGGCTTCTTTGTGCTTGGAATAGTCGGAGATCGAAAACGGCATGGAGATGGCGTAGGTGACGGTCTTGCCTTCGTAGGACGGCATGCCGGTGAACGCCACCTGCTCGGGCTTCAGCACCGATTGCTCGTCGTTGATCATTGGCGAATAGGCCCACCACCAGATCGGGATCATCGCCGCCTTGCCCTGCTGAAAGGACACGCGGGCATCCTGCTCGACGAACTGGATCGAGCCCGGATGGGTGATCTTATCTTCCGTGTGCAGGCCGATATAGTCCTTCGTCGCCTGCAGGCCGGCCTCGCTGTTCCAGGCCGGCTTCATGTTCTCGTCGAAGAGGTCGGCGCCGGCGGCCCAGAGAAAATTGAGCCAGATGAACAGGTTCTGACGGTTGCCGTCGTTGTGGTAGTAGAGCGCCAGAGGCTCGATGTCCTTGCCGCTCTCGCGGATGGCCTTGCCGGCGGCGATCACGTCGTCCCAGGTCTTCGGCGCTTCGAGACCCAGTTCGTCGAAGATGTCCTTGCGATAGAAGAAGAGCTGGGCGTGCGCGCGCAGGGGAAAGCCCAGCGTCTTGCCGTCGAACTGCGCCGACTTGGCGAAAGCGGCCGGATAGCGGTCCATCGAGATGCCGTCGCGGGCCATCAGGTCGTCGATCGGCATCAGCCAGCGGGCGTTGGGCGGCCCCCAACTGTCGAGATAATTGACCACGTCGAAGCTGCCGTCCGCAGCGACACCGACCGAGGAGACCTTCTCCTGCAGACCGACGAAGGGAATCTCCGTCCAGTTGACGGTGATCCCGGTCATCTCCTCGAATTCACCGTCGCGCAGCGCCAGACCGGTGAATTGCGGCGTGACCACCGACATCACGTTCAGCGTGGTTCCGGCATAGGGCTTGCCGGGCTCGAGGCCGTAGGGCAGCGTGTCCTGTGCCGCGGCCGAGCCCGCGGCCGAGAGCGTGAGGACGCCTGCGAGCAGGATCCCGCCGGTACGATTCATCGATGACCTCCCCTGATCGATCCGTGGCCTGATCGTTTTCTGGCCCGGTAAGGCTTCTTGCGCGAGTTTCGACCAATTCCTCGATTCGCACAAGTACTTCGCTCACGTTGTTCGAAGTGTCATAAGCGGCCGGGCGCGAGGAGTGCCGATCGAGAGGGGGGACCGACGATGGATCACAGGTTCGAAAGGAAGCTGGGGTCGAGCGGCGTCGCCCTGACCGCGCTCGGCTTCGGCGCGGCGCCGATCGGCGGTTTCCGCTTCGCCATCGCCGAAGATGAAGCGACGGGGGCGGTGCGCACCGCCTATGACGCCGGCATCGGCTATTTCGACACCTCGCCCTATTACGGCTACGGCCGCAGCGAATTGCGGGTCGGACAGGTGCTGCGCGAGGAGCCGCGCGACGGCTTCGTCCTGTCGACCAAGATCGGCCGGGTGATGAGCCCGCACCGGCCGGACGACGCCACGCCGCCGCTCCGGCCCAACGGCCTGCCCTTCGACGAGCGCTTCGACTATTCCTATGATGGCGTGATGCGCTCGCTCGAGCAGTCCTATCTGCGGCTCGGCATGAACCGGATCGACGTGGTCTACATCCACGACGTCGACATCTTCTCCCACGGCACGCCGGACGCGTATGAACGGGCCTATGCGGCGGTGCTGGAGGGCGCCGTGCCCGCGCTCGAAGAGCTCCGGCGCAACGGCGTCATCGGTGCGTTCGGCGCCGGCCTCAACGACACCGAGCCCTGTCTTCGCTTCGCCCGCGACACGTCGATCGATTGTCTGCTGGTGGCCGGCCGCTACACGCTTCTGGTGCAGGAGGCGATGGACGAACTGCTGCCGCTCTGTGCGGAGCGGAACATCGGCGTGGTGATCGGCGGACCCTACAATTCGGGCATTCTGGTGCACGGTCCGAAGGAAGGCTCGACCTATTTCTACAAGCCGGCGCCCGCCGGGATCCGCGAGCGGGTGGCCGGCATCGAGGCGGTCTGTGCGCGACACGGCGTGCCGATGGCGGCGGCGGCGCTGCAGTTTCCCCTGCACCATCCGTGTGTCGTCTCGACCATTCCGGGTGCGATCTCGCGCGCCGAAGTGCGCCAGGGCGTGGCCTGGATGCGCATGGCGATCCCCGATGCGCTCTGGGCCGAACTCAAGCAGGAGGGCCTGCTGCGCGCCGATGCGCCGGTGCCGGGGTGAGAACGCGGCGCCGGGGATCGCCCGACGCCGCAATTTCCCGGAGCGTTACTGCCAGCTCTTGATCAGCTCGTCATAGTCGACGGTCTCGCCCTGCGGCTTCTCGTTCTCGAGCCTGGGCTTGGGCGCACCCGGCTGGTCGAGCCAGTATTGCGGGTCCTGCTCCTCGTTGAGCTTGGGTCCGAGATCGCCCTGGATGCCGGCACGCTCGAGGCGCGAGAGCACCTGCTCCTGCGCGGCGCAGAGGGCGTCCATCGCTTCCTGCGCCGATTTGGCGCCGGAGGAGGCGTCGCCGATGTTCTGCCACCAGAGCTGCGCCAACTTGGGATAATCCGGGACGTTGGTGCCCGTGGGCGTCCACTGCACCCGCGCCGGCGAGCGGTAGAACTCGATCAGACCGCCCAGTTCCGGGGCCCGCTCGGTGAAGCTCTCGTCCTGGATCGTGCTCTCGCGGATGAAGGTCAGGCCGACATGGCTCTTCTTGACGTCGACCGTCTTGGAGGTGACGAACTGGGCGTAGAGCCAGGCCGCCTTGCG
>JAGREO010000117.1 GCA_020446525.1 Geminicoccaceae bacterium
AGATGACGGGTGGGGGGGCTGGCGTGTGCGGTGGGGAGGGGGGTGGGGGGATCGTCGGGGGGGGGGGGGGGGGGGGGGGGGGGGGGGGGTGGGGACAAGTGCCTGCGGTCGCTGGGCGGGCGGTCGATCCTGGCGCGGGTGATCGAGCGGGCGGCGCCGCAGGTCGGGGCGCTGGTGCTCAACGTCAACGGCGATCCCGCCCGCTTCGCTTCCTTCGGCCTGCCGACCGTGGCCGATCCGCTGCCCGGTCACGCCGGCCCCCTGGCGGGTGTGCTCGCCGGCATGCGCTGGACCGGAGAACACAGGCCGGACGTGCGCTGGATCGCGACGGTGCCGACCGACACGCCTTTCCTGCCGCTGGATCTGGTGGCGCGCCTGCAGGAGGCCCGGGCACGGCTCGGAGCACCGCTCGCCTGCGCCGCCTCGGGCGGCCGCACCCATCCCGTCGTCGGTCTCTGGGACACGAAGCTGGCGGACACGCTCGAGCGGGCGATGCGCCTGGAGGAGATGCGCAAGATCGATCGCTGGACGGCCCGCTTCGAGGTTGCCGTGGTCGATTTCGAGGCCGAGCCGGTCGACCCCTTCTTCAATACCAATCGCCCGGAGGATCTGGCCGAGGCCGAGCGACTGTCGAGCGAGGCGGGTTGAACCGGCGGAGCGATCCCTGGAATCCGTGGGCACGGCCGGCGCACGCACTCGACGTCGACGCCCGGCTCCTGAGCGATCACATCCTCTCGTCGCGAACGGCGACCGAAGCGCTGCAGCGTTGGTGTGACGCGCGTGCGATCGGTCGAGGCAGCGTGGTGGCGGTCAAGCACCGCGTCGAGGTCGCCGGTCCTTCGCGCTTCGGGCCGCCGGTGAGCCTGTGCGCCGGGCCGAACGAGAGCGTGGTGCTGCGGGCCGTCTCGCTCGTGCGGGGCGAGGTCGAACTGTCGCGTGCCCACAACTGGTACGTGCCGCAGAGGCTGCCGCCGGCCGTGGCGGCCTGCCTCGAGACGACCGACGTGCCGTTCGGCGCGGCCGTGGCGACGCTGGCGATCGAGCGCCGGACGATCGCGGTACGGCACCTCCGGCCCGACGGCGACCCGCCGATCTCTGGGGAGACGCGCGGGACCGTGCTCGAGCACGATGCGCTGATCGTGGATGCGGGCGGTCGGATACTCGCGGTCGTTTCCGAACGCTACGGCAGCGTGCTTCTTGCCCCGGCGCCGGGCGAACACCACGCGGCCCCTCATCCGGAACTTCGGCGGTGACTTCGGTGTTCTGCGAGGCCGTCGCACAACGGGCGTGCGGTGTGCGCGCCCCATCGGCTAGGCCCGTCGGGTGTTCGCAATGACCATTTGGAAGGGATGATCACGTTGAATGCCTGGTGGGATATGCTGATGGCCGGTCAGCGTATGTGGATGTCGGCGGGCGAGGTGATCTGGCGGCGATCCATGCTGATGGCGACGGGCGCGCTCACACCGACCGAAGCGACGCGTATGGTGACGGAAAAGGCGAGTGCGTTCGCGACGGGGACGATGGCGGCCGGAAGTGCCGTGATGCGCAACCGGCCGGCGGCCGAAATCGTCGCCGCCGGCATGCGCCCCGTGGCCCGGGCCGCCGCGGCGAACACCGGCCGTCTGCGCCGGGCGGAGAAGCGACGCAAGCGGTAACCGAGCGATCCGAGCCGGCCGACCGGGCCGATCAGTCGTCGAGCACCTGCACGATCCGCTCGAGCGCCTCCTTCAGGCGCGGCGTGTCGATCGCGAAGCACAGGCGCAGATGGGCGTCGTTGCCCCGGCCGAAGGTGTAGCCCGGTGCCGTGCCGACTTTTCGTTCGTGTAAAATTCGTCGGGCCAGCGACAGGCTGTCCCGCACCCCCTCGATGCGCGGGAAGGCGTAGAACGCGCCTTCCGGCTCGAGCAGGTCGACACGCGGATGGCCGCCCAAGATGTCCATCACGAGGTCGCGGTTGATGCGGCAGCGCTCGCGAAAGGTGGCGAGGAACTCCTCACCCTGCTCGAGCGCCGCGATCGCACCAGCCTGCGCGAAGACGGTGGCTCCGGTGCTCATGCATTCCGAGAGCACGGCGAGCGGCTCGGCCAGCCGCGCGGGGCCGATCAGCCAGCCCAGACGCCAGCCGGTCATGCACCAGCCCTTGGAGAGGCCGTTGACGACAAAGACCGGCTCGTCCTCCCCGGCGATCTCGAGGAAGGACGGGGCCGGGTCGCGGCCGGTGAAGACGTTGCGGTGATAGACCTCGTCGGAGAGCACCGCCACGCCGCGTCGCCGGCAGAGGTCCAGAAGCGCCCGCTGCTCTTCGGCGGTCATGATCCAGCCGGTCGGATTGGACGGTGAATTGACGTAGACCGCCCTGGTCTCGGGGGTGAGCGCCGCCTCGACGGCCGGCAGATCGAGCGACCAGCGGCCCGGACCCTCGTTCAGCCGCACCTCGCGAATCCGGGCGCCGCAGATCGCCACGGCGCGCGCGATATTCGGCCAGTAAGGGCCGATCAGCAGCATCTCGTCGCCGTCGGAGAGCAGGCACTGGCAGGCGCAGGTGACGGCCAGCATGGTCGAGCCCGGAACGATCAGCCGGCCCTCGGCGAGGCCCAGCCCGTAGATGCGCTCGTGATAGCGCAGGATGGCCGCCCGCAGCGCCGGCGTGCCGCGTGAGCTCGAATAGAAGGTCTGGCCGTCGTCCAGCGCCTTCTTCGCCGCCTCGCGGATGAAATCCGGCGTGACGATGTCGCTCTCGCCGAACCAGAGCGGGATCACCTCGGGGTCGTGCATGGCGCCGACCGCGATCCGCGAGATGCCGGTCAGTTCCAGCTCGGCGATATCCGGGCGGACCGGCTCCCGGCGCATGCGGGTCAACGCCCGTCGACGATGTCGACCATCCAGGGCGGATGGGCGAAGGCGGCGACGTGGGTGTCGGGCGTGTAGTGACGCAGCCCCGAGGGGATGGGGCGGCTCGCCAGCGTATCGACCCGGATGCGCCGGCGGGTGGGATCGTCGCTGGCCCAGCCGAGCGCCATGTAACCGCCCACATAGGTCGGAACGCAGGTGAGGTAGAACGAGACGTCGGCGAAGCCGGCCGCCTTCTGCCGCTGCTGGGTCTGACGCAGCTCGAACGGCTGCACCGCGGGCACACCGCACTGGGTCGCCAGAATGCCGCCTGCGTTCAGCCGCCGGCGACAGTCGCGATAGAAGGCTTCGGTGAAGAGGGCCGCGCCGGGGCCGATCGGATCGGTCGAATCGACCAGGATCACGTCGAACTTCTCACCCTCTTCGGCCATGAAATGAGCGGCGTCGCCGAAGCGCAGCTCGAGACGCTCATCGTCATAGGCGCCATCCGACAGGCCGGGCAGATGCCGCTTGCAGAATTGGATGACCTCCGGATCGAGCTCGGCTTCGACGATCCGCCGGACGGTCTCGTGCTTGACCACCTCGCGCAGCGTGCCGCCGTCGCCGCCGCCGACGATGCACACACTGCGCGCCCGGCCGTGCGCGACGATCGGTGTGTGCGCCAACATCTCGTGATAGGCCCGCTCGTCGGCCGTCGTCGTCTGCACCACGCCGTCCAGAGCCAGCACCGTGCCCCACTGATCGTTCTCGAACACGATCAGATCCTGATGCTCGGTCCGCTCGTGGAACAGCACCCGGTCCATCTTGAGACGCTGCTGCCATGCGGCGTGCAGGGTCTCGGCAAACCATTTCAGCGGTTCGGGCTTCGCAGGCTCGCTCATGTCAATGGTCGGCCGGGTCAGAGGTCGGCATAGGCGGTGATCTCGACCGCCGCTCCGGGATGGGTCACGGCACCCTTCTCCGCCGGGCCCACGGTCTGTGCATATTTCCAGAGCGTGCCCGAGGGATATTGCGTCGGTTTGGGCGAGAAGGATTTGCGCCGGGCGGCCAGCTCGTCGGCGTCCAGCAGCACGTCGAGCCGGCCCGCTTCGGCGTCGATGTCGATCGTGTCACCGTCCTTCAGGAGCCCGATCGGTCCGCCGACGAAGGCTTCGGGCCCGACATGGCCGATGCAGAAGCCGCGGGTCGCGCCGGAGAAGCGGCCGTCGGTGATCAGCGCCACCTTGTCGCCCTTGCCCTGGCCGTAGATCGCCGAGGTCACGCCCAGCATCTCGCGCATGCCCGGCCCGCCTTTGGGCCCCTCGTTGCGGATGACGATGACGTCGCCGTCGGCATATTTGCCGGCCTGGACGGCGGCCATCGCGTCCTCCTCGCACTCGAAGACGCGCGCCGGCCCCTTGAACTTGAGGCTCGGCAGGCCCGCCACCTTGACCATCGCACCTTCGGGTGCCAGCGAGCCCTTGAGGCCGACCACACCGCCCCAGGAGGTGATCGGGTCGGAGACCGGCCGCACCACGTCCTGCGCGTCGTTCCAGGGCACGTCGGCGAGATTCTCGGCGATCGTCCTGCCGGTGACGGTCATGCACTCGCCGTGCAGCAGGCCGCCGTCGAACAGCGCCTTCATCAGGAGCGGCACGCCGCCGGCTTCCGCCAGATCCTTCATCACGTAGCGGCCGGCCGGCTTGAGATCACCGATATAGGGTGTCTCGCGGAAGATCCGCGCCACCTCGTGCAGGTCGAAATCGATACCGGCCTCGTGCGCCATCGCCGGCAGATGCAGTGCACCGTTGGTCGACCCGCCCGAGCAGGCCACCACCCGGGCGGCGTTCTCGAGGCTCTTGCGCGTGACGATGTCGCGCGGCCGGACGCCCGATGCGAGGAGGTTCATCACGGCCTCACCCGACTGCTCGGCCCATTTGTCACGCGCTTCCAGGGGTGCCGGCGTGCCGGCCGAATAGGGCAGGGCGAGGCCGATCGCCTCGGAGACGCAGGCCATGGTGTTGGCGGTGAACTGGCCGCCGCAAGCGCCGGCGGAAGGACAGGCGACCCGCTCGAGCTCGGCCAGATCCTCGTCCGACATGTCGCCGACCGCATGCTTGCCCACGGCCTCGAAGACGTCCTGCACGGTCACGTCCTTGCCCCTGAAGCGGCCGGGCAGGATCGAGCCGCCATACATGAAGACGGCGGGCACGTTAAGGCGGATCATCGCCATCATCACGCCGGGCAGCGACTTGTCGCAGCCGGCCAGACCGACCAGCGCGTCGTAGGCGTGGCCGCGGACGGTGAGCTCGATCGAATCGGCGATGACCTCGCGGCTGATCAGCGAGCTCTTCATGCCCTGGTGGCCCATGGCGATGCCGTCGGTCACCGTGATCGTGGTGAACTCGCGCGGGGTGCCGCCGGTGCGCGCCACGCCCTGCTTGACCGCCTGGGCCTGGCGGCCGAGCGCGATGTTGCAGGGCGCCGCCTCGTTCCAGGTTGTCACCACGCCGACGAAGGGTCGCGCGATGTCCTCCTGGCTCAGCCCCATGGCGTAGTAATAGGAGCGATGCGGCGCCCGGTCGGGGCCCAGGGTGCTGTTCCGGCTGGGCAATCTGGCTTTGTCGAAGACGGTGATGGACGGCATGGGGATCGGCTCCTGGGCAGCATCGGGCGCGGCGCACCATACCGCCGGTGTACCCCGCTGACCAGCCCGCGGCCGGCCGGTTTGAGCGGGTCCCGGGCGGTGCTATATCCTTCTCCGGCGACACCGATCGGCGCACGAGACAGCTTGCATGGCCCTGAGCGACGGCTATCGACACGTGATGGTCACGGGCCCGGCCCTCAGACGGCGCGGGCGGCGTGCCAACATGCGCCATCTGGCACCCATCGAGCCCTTCGCCACCACCGGGCTCGAGGCGCCCACCAGCCCCGTGCGCACCCGAAGGCTGCGGCCACCGGACCTCTCTTGGGTGCGACGCGTGCTGTGGCCGGCGATCGACCATTTCATCAGCGACGAAGGCTTCGTGCTGGCGGGCTACATCGCGTTCACCGCGATCTTCGCGATGTTCCCCTTCATGATCTTCCTGTTGTCGTTCGCAGGCTTCATGGGCTGGGGCGATTTCGCCGCCAACGCCATCGAACTCGGCCTGGCGTTCATGCCGCCGGAGGTGGCGGCGGTGCTGGAGCCGGCGGTGACGGAACTGCGCGGCGCGCCGCACGGCACGCTCCTGACCATCTCGATCGCCTTTTCGGTGTGGTTCTCCTCCTCGGGGCTGGAGAGCCTGCGGCACGCCCTGAATCTCGCGTTTCGCGTGGAGGATCCGCCGGCCTTCTGGGCCAACCGGTTGCGCAGCATGGCGCTCACGGTCGTCTTCGCTGCGATGATCTGCATCGCCATGCTGGCCTTCGTCGGCCTGCCGCTGGCGCGCGACATCGGCACGTGGCTGGCCGAGCGCGACATCTTCGAGCAGTCGCTCTCGACCTTGGCCCGTTACGCCGTCGGCGTACTGATGCTGGGTATCCTGACCTTGTGCATCTACGTCTCGCTGGCCAATGCCAGGCTCACCCTGCGCGACATCTGGCCGGGGGCCCTGGTCTCGGTCACGCTCTGGACGGCCACCGCCGCCCTCTATTCGGTCTATTTGCGCAGCTTCGGCCGCTACAGCATCCTCTACGGCAGCCTGGGCGGCATCATCTTCACGCTCTTCTACTTCTACATCGCCGCCATCATCTTCATCTTCGGCGCCCAGCTCAACGCGGCGATCATGAACGAGCGGCGTGCCCGCCCGGCGAGGCGCGCCGATTCGCCCTGAGGCACGCCGCCTCGCAACGCGCCGGATCGGCAAGAAGCTGGATCGAAAATCGCTCCTGTGCTTGGCTCGGTAGCGAAACGAACAGGGAGGGTACGACCATGACCGCCAGACGCACCTTCATCCGCGATGCCGCCGTCGGCACCGCGGCGATCGGCGCCTCGACGCTCGCCAGACCGAACATCGTGCGGGCGCAGGACACGATCCGCTGGCGCCTGCAGACCTATGCCGGCCCGGCGCTCGCCGAGCACGTCATCAAGCCGTCGATCGACTCCTTCAACAAGGTCGCGGCCGGCGAGATGGAGATCGAGCTCTACTTCGCCGACCAGCTTGTGCCGACCGGCGAGCTCTTCCGCGCCATGCAGAACGGCACCATCGACGCAGTGCAGAGCGACGACGACAGCATCGCCGCCCCGGTCGACATCTCCGTCTTCGGCGGCTACTTCCCCTTCGCCTGCCGCTACAGCCTCGACGTGCCGGTCTTGTTCAACCAGTGGGGCCTCAAGGAGATCTGGGAGGAAGCCTATGGCGAGATCGAGGGCGTGACCTGGCTCTCGGCCGGGGCCTGGGATCCCTGCCATTTCAACACGGTCGACCCGATCCGCAGTCTGGCCGACCTCGAGGGCAAGCGGGTCTTCACCTTCCCCACGGCCGGGCGCTTCCTCTCACGCTTCGGCGTGGTACCGGTGACGCTGCCCTGGGAGGACATCGAGGTCGCGGTGCAGACCGCTCGACGGCATCGCCTGGTCGGGCATCACCGAGGACTACACCGTCGGCTGGGCCGACGTCACCAACTACTTCCTCACCAACAATATTTCCGGTGCCTGGTGCGGCTCCTATTTCGCCAATACCGAGCGGTGGGAGGCGCTGCCCGACAAGCTCAAGGAGCTGTTCCGCCTGTGCATGGACAGCTCGCACTATTACCGCCAGCACTGGTATTGGGGCGGCGAAGCCAAGCTCCGGGTCGAGGGCGAGAAGCTCGAGCTGACCTCGATTCCCGACGACGAATGGGACAAGGTCGAGGAGGAAGCCCAGAAGTTCTGGGACGAGATCGCCGCGGAAAGCGAACGCAACGGCCGGGTCGTGCAGATCCTCAAGGATTACAACGCCCTGATGCGCAAGGCCGGCCGTCCCTACCGCTACACGGCGGGATAGGTCTCGCGGCGCCGGTGCACGCCGCCGGGCGGGCTCGAGGACAGGCTCCCGATGCGCCTCAGCCCGCCCGGCGCAGGCTTGCGCCAGCGTGTCGATCCGGATCGGCGCCGGCGGCGCGCGCCTGCTCTTCGAGAACGAGATCGACGATGGCGACGATGTCGACGGCACTGATCGACGGCGCGTCGTCGTCGGTCCGCGGCGACCCGCCGGACAATTCGGTGGGCTCGACACCGTCGAGCAACTGGACGGCGATGTAGAGTACCGCCCGTACGTCGTCGAGCGTCGTCGTCGGCAGATCGTTGAAGATGAAGACGTCGATATCGTTGCGACCGCTGTAGATTCGTGCGGCCCGGTGCAGCAGGGCGGAGCAGTGAAGAAAGCCGTCGCGTCCCGTCGCCAGCAGCAATTCCCGAGCGACGGCACCGTAGAGGCAGAACCGCACGGCGAACTCGCTCTCGATGCAGGTTTCGTTGCCGAACCGGTCGGCGGCGGCGCACCCCTGGAGCCGGACCTCTTCGTCGAGCATCGCCGATGCGCGCATCAGCGCCGCGCGCATTTTCTCGCGTTCGTCATGCATCGGATCCACCCTGATGCGTCCTCCCCTTCGATCACATCCTATCATCGCTCGTTCGGCCCGCAGGGCGCTAACCACGATACGAAAAGCGATGTGCGAAATGCGAATCCGCCGGGTCGCTCAGGGACGCGCGGCCGAAGGTGCGTGGCCGAACCGGTGTCGGTAATGGGCGGCGAAGCGGCTGAGATTTTCGAAACCGCAGGCAAAGGCGACCTGTGTGATCGAGCCGAACCCGGCATCACCGATCAGGAGACGATGCGCCATGTCCAGCCGTCGGTCGCGCAGGAACTGGCTGGGCGTCCGGCCGTGATGACGGCGAAACGCCAGTTGCAGTGCACGCAGGCCGACGCCCAGATCCTCGGCCATCGCGGTCATCGAAACCGGCTCGTCCAGCCGCGCCAGCATGTACTCTTCCGCCCGGCGCACCGCCCGCGGCGCCGCCGGGCGCGGTGCGTGCGTCGCCACCCCGAGGGAGAGACGATCCACCACCTCGAGCACGGTGAGCAGGACGACGTCCTCGAAGCTGGCGAAGTCCTGGCTGGCGGCCAACTCATCGAGGCTCAGGCTGTCCCACATCCCGCTCATCGCCAGGAGGCCGTTCAGCCGGCGAAAGACCGGATCGGCGGCACCGTCGAGACCGTGCAGGCCCTCGAGATCGATCGGCCCGGCATCGCCCTGGACGATGCGCCGCAACTCCACAAGCCCGCGCCGGTCGACGTTGAAGAAGCGGGCGCTCCACCGCTCGGTCGTCGTGACCCGGATGGAGGTTCGGGCGTAGAGGCTGCATTGCTCGGGCGAAGCGACGTCGAGCGTCGCCCTCGGGGTCACGTGATGCAGGCCGCCGTCGGACAGCCGCCCGAACACCAGATCGTCCGATTCCTCGAACCCGACCGTCATGCGGCGGCTGACGAAGCAGGTCAGCCTCAAGCGCCCGGCGTCGATGCGACGAAAGCGCATCGGCAGACGGGATTGATGGGCTTCGATCCGCGACAGACCCGGAAAAATGCGCTTTCCCGCACGAGCGATAGTCTCCGGATCGGTCAGATCGTGATGGAGGATGTGCAAGGGACCATCCCCGAAGTTGCGCCGAACAATTCAGCGTTTCACCGCGCTGCAGTATGCCGCGGGCCACTCTGCCATTCAAGTACGCGCAACTACCGATCTATGCTCCAAGGAGTTGAGATCGCCTGTAGCTATTCATCAAGCATGGAACTCAGCGTCGCCAGATCGGGTCACGGATACGATCGACGAAGGCATCGTGCGCCGCCAACTCGGCCGGGTCGACGGCGAAGGTGCGGGGCGGCCGAACCGGCCGGTCGAGCCGGGCGCTCTCGCCGCCTCGGGCTGGTGTCGCCAGATCGAGACCCGTCTGTCGGCCGCCGCAGAGATGCAGATAGACCTCCGCCAGCAGCTCGCAGTCCAGCAGGGCACCGTGCAGCACGCGCCTCGACCCGTCGACCGCGAGACGCTTGCACAGCGCATCGAGGCTGTTGCCCTGCCCGGGAAATTTCTTCTGCGCCATGACCAAGGTGCAGATGGCGCGCTCGTCGGCCAGCGGCGGCCGCTTCGCCCAGCGCATCTCGGCATTGAGAAAGCGCATGTCGAAGACGGCGTTGTGGATCACCAGCGGCCCGTCGCCCAGAAAATCGAGAAAGCCGTCGACGATCTCGGCGAAGAAGGGCTTGTCGGCCAGGAATTCGTCGCCCAGTCCGTGCACGCGAAAAGCCTCTTCGGGCATGGCGCGGTCGGGGTTGATATATTGATGATAGGTGCGGCCGGTCGGGATCAGGTGCTCGATCTCGATCGCGGCGATCTCGACCACCCGGTCGCCGCGCTCGGGGTCGAGACCGGTCGTCTCGGTATCGAGGATGATCTCGCGCAAGGTTCCCGCCCGTTCAGTCGCCGAGCCACCGGTCGGGCCAGGCTTTCGCCGGCCACCCTGGAAGGCGGCGCAGCAGGGCCGCCACGGCCTCGACCGTGGCACCGCGATCATAGCCCGATGCGATCACCACGTCGGCGCGCCGTCGCTTGTCCGCCGCCGGCAGTTGCTGCGCCAGAATGGCATCGAGCCTGGCTTTCGTCATCCCCGGACGGGCCAGCGCCCGCGCGCGCTGCAGAAAGCGTGGCGCGTCGACCACGGCGACCAGATCGCAGCGGCGCGCACCGTCGGTCTCGAACAGGAGAGGCACGTCGAGCACCACGGCCGCCATGCGGTTGCGCGACGCGAGCGCCAGAAAGCCGTGCTGTGCCGCGCGGACGGCCGGATGCACCAGCGCCTCGAGCCGCGCCAGCGCCGCGGGATCGCCGATCACCCGCGCGCCGAGCTTCCCGCGGTCGACCCCGCCTTCGGCGTCGATCACACCGCCGAAGGCCGCCTCGATCGCCCGGGGAAGCGCGGCGGACGGGGCGAAGAGCGCGTGTACCGCGGCGTCGGAATCGAACACCGGCACGCCGAAGCGGCGAAAGGTGCGGCCGACATGGCTCTTGCCCATGGCGATCGACCCGGTGAGGCCGATCACGTGCATCGCATCGGCGCCTGCAGGGCACCCTGGTCGCGCAGAAACTGCAGGACGGGCAAGAGCGGCAGACCCTGCACGGTGAAGAGATCGCCCTCGATGCGGTTCATCAGTTGCGCGCCCAGACCTTCGATCTCGTAGCAGCCGACGCAGGCCAGGACGTCCGGCCCGGCCGCCTCGAGATAGGCCCGGGCGAAGGCCTCGTCGAACGGCCGCATCCACAAGCGGGCCCGGCTCACCTGGTGCCAGACGCGGGCGCCGCCGCGAAAGCCCACGGCGGCGGCGATCAGATCGTGCCGCCGGCCGGATAGACGCATCAGGTGGGCGAGCGCTTCGGCAGTGTCCCGCGGCTTGTCGAACCAGGTGCCCTCCGCCTCCAGCAACTGGTCGGCGGCGAGCACGATGGCCCCCGCCGGCACGCGCGCCGCTACCGCCCGGCCCTTGAACTCGGCGATCGCCACGGCGGCGTCTTCGGCCGAAGCGCCCTCGGCTGCGAGCGCCTCCTTGACGGCGGCCTCGTCGATCCGTGCCGGCTGCAGCGTCACCGCGACGCCGGCGGCGCGCAGCAGGCGGGCCCGCGCGGCGCTGGCGGAAGCGAGGACGATAGGTGGTGTATCGGAGGTCATGGCGGTCTCCTCAGGCAGGCAGGCGGATCAGCGCCAGCGCGCCGCCACGCGACGACCGACCGATGGTCATCTCGCCGCCGTGGCCGAGCACCACGTCGCGAGCGATGGTCAGGCCCAGCCCGGTGCCGCCGCCGCTGCGCCGGCGCGCCTCGTCACCGCGGAAGAAGGGCTGGAAGACCCGCTCCCACAGTTCCTGGGGGATGCCCGGCCCGTCGTCCTCGATCGCCACGACCACCTCGCGCGGGCGGCGTTGCGCGGTGATGCGGATCCAGCGGGCGTGCCGCGTCGCATTGTCGACCAGATTGGCGAGACAGCGCTTGAAGGCGATCGGCCGCAGCGGCAGCTCGAGATCGGCGTCGGCCAGCACCTCGAAGACGGCGCCGGCGCGCTCGGCCCGTCCGCGCATGCCCTCGAGCAGCGGCTTGAGCCGCTGTGGCTCGGTCGCCTCACCCTCCTCGCCGCGCACGAAGGTGAGGTAGGTCTCGACCAGTTCCATCATGTCGGCGACATCCGCCTCGAGGCCCTCGGTGAGGCCGCTCTCGTCGCCGAGCATCTCCAGCTCGAGCTTCATGCGGGTCAAAGGCGTGCGCAGATCGTGGCTGATCGCCGCCAGCATCTCGGTGCGTTGGGCGATGTGGCGCAGGATGCGGTGGCGCATGGCGTTGAAGGCGACGGCGGCCTGGCGGATTTCGGCCGGACCCCGCGGCTGGAACTCGCCCAGATCCCGGCCCTTGCCGAAGCTCTCCACCGCCTTGGCGAGTTCACGGATGGGTGCGGCCTGCAGCCGCAGGAAATAGACGGCGATGACGATCAGCACCACCGAAGCACCGACCATCCAGAAGAACAGCAGCAGGGTCGTGGTGCTGGTGACGCGGTTGCGCGGGGCCAGGACGCGCAGCAGATCGGGGCCGACCTGGACGTAGACGACGGCACGAGCCGGCATCTCCGAGCGCAGATCGACGGCGAACGGCCGATCCAGCCGCTCGGCGAAGGCCTCGATGATCTTCTCGTCGATGTGGGTGGCGAGCCCCGGGGCGATCCCGGCCACGTCGACGGCGTGGGCGAGCCGGCCACCCGGCTCCAGCGACATGCGCAGATCGGTGTGCCGGCGGAAGCGGTCGAGGATATGGCGTTGCGCTTCGCGATCGGGCGCCTCCTCGAGCAGCTCGACCACCATCGAGACCTCGCCCGCCACACCCGCGGCCAGCCAGCGTGTCACCGAATCCCAGTGCCGATTGTAGAAGATTACCGTGAGCACGACCTGCAGCACCACCAGCGGCAGGACGACGATCAGCAACGAACGCCAGAACAGCGTGCGCGGCACGACCGTACGGTTGAGCAGCTCGCGGATCGGGCCCAAGGCGCGCCCGCCTCAGGAACCGGTACGCAAGGCGTAGCCTTCGCCCCGCACCGTCAGAAGATGGCGCGGCTGGCGCGGATCGCTCTCGAGCTTGCGCCTGAGCCGGACCATCTGAACGTCGACCGCCCGATCCGATCCGCCGATGCGACAGAGTTCGCCCAGCCGGGCGCGATCGAAGGGCTGGCCCGGACTGCCGGCCAGTACGCCGAGCAGCGCCGCTTCGCCGGTCGTGAGGTGCACGATCTTGCCGTCGCGCCAGAGCTCTCTCGTCGCCGGATCGAAGGTGAAGGCGCCGAACGACACCTTGGCCGCGACGTCGGCCCGGCTCGCCGGCTGGCGCGCGCGGCGCAGGATGGTGGAGATGCGAAGAAGCAGCTCGCGCGGCTCGAAGGGCTTGGCGAGGTAATCGTCGGCACCCGCCTCGAGACCGCCGATCCGATCCTCGGTCGCACCGCGGGCGGTCAGCAACAGAACGGGCAGATCGCTGCCGGCGCGCCGCAGATCGGCGGTGAGTGCGATACCGTCCTCACCGGGCATCATCACGTCCAGCACCATCAGATCGAAAGTCAGGTTCTGCAGCTTGGCCCGCGCTTCGCCGGCATCCGCGGCGGTGCTGACGAAGTGACCCTGGCCGGTCAGGTAGCGCTGCAGCAGCGCCCGCAGGCGCTCGTCGTCGTCGACCACCAGCAGATGCGCCCGCTCGCTCATCGATCGCGCTCGTCGCTCGGACGGCAGGGCGATATGGCCGGTCCTCTTTCCGCCGCCCGCTCGAGCAGGGCGGACGAGGGTTGCACGAGCTCGCGCATCACCTGCGTGAAGCCTTCCACCGCATCACCGCCGACCCGGCGAAAGGCGCGGACCAGCTGGCGCCGCTGCAGCCGCACGACCTCTTGCAGCAGATCGAGCGCCGCTTCGGTCACGCTCAGGCGTCGGCGCCGGCGATCCCGACGATCGGCGGCGGCGACGATGAGTCCGCGATCGATCAGTACCGCCACGTGGCGCGAGAGGTTCTGCTTGCTGGTGCCGCTCAGGCGCGCCAGATCGGCCATAGTGAGCCCGGGGTGGCGGGCGAGCAGCGACAGGGTCACGACGTCGCTCGCCTGCAGCCTCGCCCGTGCCAGAGCCGGGCGGATCACGACGGTCATCTCGAGATGCGCCAGCGTCAGCAGTTCGAGGCTCGAATCGAGCGCCTCCTCGCGCAGGAACAGGGGGTTGCGTGCGTCCGGCACCGGCATGTGCACCCGATCGTGTGTCGCGTTGACAGTCTCGAAGTCGGGTGATAGCGACTGAAAACGCTCAAAAAAGCAACGCCTTCATGCGCCTGCGGGCGGTCCCTTCGGGGTGTGCCGCCACAAGGTCCATCTCCATCGGAACACCGCCATGGCCGAACTCATCCCCTTCGATGCGCGTGAAGGTCACATCTGGTACAATGGCGAGATGGTGCCGTGGCGCGACGCCAAGCTGCACGTGCTCACCCACGGCCTGCACTACGGCAGTTGTGTGTTCGAGGGCGAGCGGGCCTATGGCGGCGAGGTCTTCAAGCTCACCGAGCACAGTCAGAGGCTGATCGACAGCGGTCGCATCCTGGGCTTCGAGGTGCCCTATTCGGCGGCCGAGCTCGATCGAGCCACCCGCGAGGTGATCGCCAGGAACGGGCTTTCGGACTGCTACGTCCGGCCGGTGGCGTGGCGCGGCTCCGAGCAGATGGGCGTCTCGGCGCAGAAGAGCCGGATCAACGTCGCCATCGCGGCCTGGGAGTGGGGTTCCTATTATTCCGACCTGCGGCTGACCCGCGCCAAATATGACCGGCCGGCACCCAACACCGCGCCGGTGAAGAGCAAGGCCGCGGGCCTCTACATGATCTGCACCATCTGCAAGCACGAGGCCGAGAGCCGTGGTTTCGGCGATGCGCTGATGCTCGATTATCGCGGTTACGTCGCCGAGAGCACCGGCGCCAACATCTTCATGGTGATCGACGGGGCCATCCACACGCCCATTCCCGACTGCTTTCTCGACGGGTTGACCCGGCAGACGGTGATCGGTCTGGCGAGGGACGCCGGCTACGAGGTGATCGAGCGGCACATCAAGCCCGAAGAACTGAAGAACGCGCAGGAGATCTTCGTCACCGGCACCGCCGCCGAGATCACCCCGGTCCGGGCGATCGACGATCTCTCCTATCAGCAGGGACCGACGACCACCCGTCTGATGGACGATTTCCGCAATCTCACGCGGCGGGTGGCGAAAGCGGCCGAATGACACCGCGGCTCTGGGCAATGGTCGTCAGGGCCACACCCATAGCGATCAGGGCGGCCCCGCTCCAGGTGATCCAAGCGTAGCGCTCGTCGAAGAGCAGCGTCCCGGCCACCAGGCCCACCGTCGCCGCGACATAGCTGATCTGGCTCAGATAGACCGGCCCGCCGACCTGCTGCAGACGGAAGAACAGCGCGAACATGCCGGTCGCCGCAAGCACCTGGGTCGCCGTCAGCAGCGGTGCCGACGCGAGCGGCCCGAGCGGCAGCGCGCCGTCGACCAGCAGCGCATAAGCACCGAGCAGCAGCAGTGCCGCGGCATTGGTGCCTATCGCGAGTTCGATGGGCTCCGCCCCTTCGGGCCAGGCCGCGGTCCGATAGATGTTGCCGCAGGCGAGGCTGGCGGGAATGGCCAGCGCCGCAAGCAGCCAGATCGGCTCGGCCGGATCGCCGAGCTCGCCGCGGGTGGTGGCGACCATCACCGCACCGAAAAAGCCGACCGCGATGCCACCGATCGCCAGAGCGTCCGGCCGGCGCATGCGCAGGGCCAGGGCGAGCGCCAGGGTGAACACCGGCGACAGCGTGAAGGCCAGTGCGGTGAAGCCTGCGCCCAGATGCGGGATGGCGGCGAACACCAGAAGGTTGGGCAGAGCCAGCGAAATCGTCGCGGCGATCGCATAGAAGCGAAGGCGCGTCGGGCCCACACCGATCCCCCGGCCCCGGGCGAGCCGCGCGGCGAACAGCATCGCGCTCGAGCCGCCGGCCAGGACCATCGCCCACACCACGGGCGCAATGCTCGCCAGAGCCGCGGCCTTGCCCAGAGGAAAGGTGGCGCCGAGCATGACACCGGTGCCGAGCAACAGCAGTACCGGCTCGCCGCGCGGCATCACCGCCCGCCTTGTCGCCGTCCGTCAGTTCGTCGGCTGGCCGTCCGGCTGCGCGGCCTGTGCCGCGGCGGTCTGGCTGGCCTGCACCCGCCGGCGATAGAGCGAGACGAAATCGATCGGGTCGATCATCAGCGGCGGGAAGCCGCCGTCACGCGTTACATCGGCGATGATCCGCCGGGCGAAGGGGAAGAGCAGCCTCGGGCACTCGATCATCAAGAGAGGTTGCAGGCTCTCGGGCGGGATGTTGGCGATGCCGAAAATGCCTCCATAGGTGAGTTCAGCGACGAACACCGCCTCCTCGGCGGCTTTCGCTTCGGTGTTGATCTCGAGCAGGATCTCGAAACGCTCCTGGTCGAGCTGCTGCGCCCGCACGTCCACCTTGATCTGGATCTCCGGCCGGTTGCCGGCGTTCTGCGCCGCCGCCAGCGGCCGCGGGTTCTCGAACGACAGGTCGCGGACATACTGGGTGAGGATCGACAGGCGCGGCGCCTGTTGCGTCGCTCCGGCCTGTCCGTCCGCGGGCTGTGCGCCGCCCGGACCGTTTTCCGTCGTCATCATCTCTCTCCTCGATGGTTCGTCAAAGCGGTACCGCCTCGGGTAGCCGCACGATGTCCGCGTTATCGACGGACCGCCCGGTGGCCGCCAGGATGAACCCCCAGTGGCTGACGACGGCGGTCCGCTCGCGTGCCGGATCGAGCGCCGCACGCCGGATGAACTCCGTCGCACGCAGCTGAAGAGCGTCGACACTCTCGATCCGCCGGCCCCACCAATCCGGCTCGAGGCCGGTGAAATCGAGCGACGGCCAACGGCGGCGGAGCAGTTCCGGCGGGCTGCCCTGATCACATGAGAAAGCGCAACGTTCTCGTACCAGCGGCTCCACCTCGATGTCGAGGCCGAGCGTATCGGCAATGATCGAGGCGGTCTCCAGGGTCCGCCGGTAGGGGCTGGCGAGCAGCCTTTCGACACCTTGACCCGCCAGTTGCGCCGCCGCCGATTGCGCCTGCTCGCGACCCGTGGCGGTCAGTTCGGGATCGGCGATGCCGGTATCGATGCGCAATTCGCCGAAGACCACGTTCCAGGCCGATTCGCCGTGGCGGACCAGCAGCACTATTGCCGTCCCCGGCCGTCGGCCCCCCAGCCGCCTCGCGGTGGCGGCATGTCCTGCGGATCGTCCAGCTCCTCGAAATCGCCCTCGATGACCGGGCCCTTGCCCGATCGTGGACCGGCGGGGCCATCACCGTATCCGCCGGATCGATGCGTGCCCGTGCGCAGATCGACGCGGCGGCCGACCTGCGTGTAGACGAGACGACGAAAGGGCGGCCAGAGCAGGATGAATCCGAACGTGTCGGTGACGAAGCCCGGTGTGAGCAAAAGCGCACCCGCGAGCAGGAGGCAGACGCCCGAGAATGCCTCGAACACAGGTGGCCGACCCTCCTGCATCTGTCGCTGAACGGTCGCCAGAAGGCCCATGCCCTGCCAGCGGATGATCCAGGTGCCGGCGAGAGCGGTGAGGATGACGAGCGCGATCGTCGGCCAGAGGCCGATCCGGGCACCGACTTCGATGAAGGTGGCCACCTCGACGATCGGCACACCGACGAGGAGGACGAAGAGGATCAATCCGAACGGCACGATGCAAGCCTGTTTGTTTTTCGCCGGGCCTCCTTATATGATGACGGGTGAGGTCGATGGAACCGTCCGTCGCGACATTCTGCCCCTCGCGATATTCGGCGTCATTTGTTCCGCGCCGTTTGCGGAGCGGGCCTTTTCCGCAAGGGTCGGAGGAGCCATCTGTCGAACGGCTGACGCCCGCAGACGATGCACAGTGATCAGGATCAATGTCCGAATCCTTCGCCTACATCGACATCATATTCTTCGCCATGATCGCGGCCTTCATCGCCCTGCGTCTGCGCAGCGTGCTCGGCCGCAAGACCGGCAACGAGCAACAGCGTGCCTCGCGGATGCAGCGTTCGGCCGAGAGCGGAGCCGACAAGGTCGTGCCGATGCGCACGCCGCCCCCGCCACCGGTGAGCGAAGACGGGGTGATCGCCGACGTCGCCGACGATACGGTCAAGAAGGGCCTGACGGAAATCCGCCTCGCCGATCCCTCGTTCGACCTGCAGAGCTTCGTCGAAGGCGCACGCTCGGCCTTCGCCATGATCATCGACGCCTATGCCAAGGGCGACCGGCAGACGCTGCAATCGCTGCTCGCCGACGACGTGTTCCGCAGCTTCGACGCCGTCATTGCCGAACGTGAAGAAAACGATCGCACGATGCACTGCGAACTGGCCGAAATGCGTACGGCCGAAGTGGTGGGTGCGCGCATGGAAGGCAAGCAGGCGCGCGTGACCATGCGTTTCGTGACCGATCAGGTGAACGTGCTGCGCGATGCGGCCGGCGAGGTCGTCGAGGGCGATCCGACCGGTCACGAGGAGGTCGTCGACATCTGGACCTTCGCACGCGATACCCGCAGCCCGGATCCGAACTGGCTGCTCGTCGAGACACGGGCGCCGAGTTGAGCGAGGCGCCGTTCACCGACGTCCGGGCGGCGCGCCCGACCTTCTCCCGGTTCGCCACCTTCCGGTTTGGTTCGCTGGTGGCCTTGGCCCTGGTGCTCGCCGGCTGCGCCGATCGCGAGCCCGCCGAGCCGCCCGAACCGCGGGTGACCCTCGAGCCCGTGGCCTTCGAGGCGCTCGATGGTTGGGCGGCGGACGATCACGAGGCGGCACTGCGCACCTTCGAGCGCAGTTGCTCCAAGATCGGGCGGGTCGACCCCGGCAAGGACTGGGGCGTGGCCGGTCGCGTCTCGGCGTGGCAGCAGGCCTGCCGGGAAGCCGAGCGCGCCCAGGGGGACGCCCGGCGCTTCTTCGAGACCGCGTTCAACCCCTGGCGGGTCCGTTTCGGCGACGAGAGCACGGGCCTGTTCACCGGCTATTACGAGCCGCTGCTCGACGGCGCGCGGCGGCCCGATGCCCGCCACACCGTGCCGATCCGTGCACGGCCCGCGGATCTGATCGACGTCGATCTGGGCGCCTTCGATCCCGAACTGAAGGGTCGCCGGTTGGCCGGGCGCATTCAGGACGCCCGCCTCGTGCCCTATCCCGACCGGGCCGCCATCGACCACGGCGCGATCGATGCGCAGGCACCCGCGGTGGTGTGGGTCGACGACCCCGTCGCCAAGTTCTTCCTGCAGATCCAGGGCTCCGGACAGGTGCGGCTGGCCGACGGCGAGACGATGCGGATCGGTTATGCGGCACAGAACGGCCGGGCCTACCGTGCCATCGGCCGTGACCTGATCGAAATGGGGGCGCTGACGCGCGAGAACGTCTCGCTGCAATCGATCCGCCGCTGGCTCGAGGAGCATCCGGACCGGGCGGCGGAGATCATGGAGCGCAACGGCTCTTACGTGTTCTTCCGTGAGCTGACCGAGCTGAACGGCGCCGAAGGGCCACTCGGCGCGCAGAACGTGCCGCTCGAGCCCGGACGCTCGCTGGCGGTCGATCGCAAGTTCTGGCCTCTGGGCATGCCCGTCTGGCTGCAGACGACCGCACCCTTTCCCGAAGGCGACCGGCCGCTCCATCGCCTGCTGATCGCGCAGGATACGGGCGGTGCGATCAGAGGTCCCATCCGCGGCGACGTATTTTGGGGTGCCGGTGACTTGGCGGAGCACGTCGCAGGGCATATGAAGAGCGACGGCAGCATGATCGTTCTACTGCCGCGCGAATCGGCTCCCACCAGCTGACGGTGTCACCGCGGTCTTCGAGCAGGCACGGCGACCCGCTGGATTCACGATGACCCCTGCACCCGATGCCGCCTGCAACGTCGCCCTTTTCGTCACCTGTCTGGTGGACCTGTTCCGGCCGTCGGTCGGCATGGCCGCGGTCCGTCTGCTCGAGGAATCCGGATGCACGGTGCACGTGCCGACGGCCCAGACCTGTTGCGGTCAGCCGGCGTTCAATTCCGGTGACCGTGCAACGGCGCGGGAACTCGGTCTGCAGGTGCTGGAGACCTTCGAGACCTTCGACCACGTGGTGGCGCCGTCGGGTTCGTGTGCCGGCATGCTCAGAAAACACCTGCCCGAGTTGTTCGAGGACGATCCTGCGCTGCAGGTACGCGCACGGGCGCTGGCGGCGCGCTGCCACGAGCTTGTCTCCTTCCTCGTCGACATCCGCGGCATCGAAGGCATCGATCGCGGTGAAGAGAACAAGCTGAACCTGACGCTCACCTATCACGACAGTTGCGCCGGCCTGCGCGAAATGGGTGTCAAGGAGCAGCCGCGCAAGCTGCTGTTGAGCTGCGGCGCCGATCTGGTCGAGATGAACGAGGCCGAGACCTGCTGCGGCTTCGGCGGCACCTTCTGCGTCAAATACCCGGACATCTCGCTCAAGATGGTCGACGACAAGCTGCGCAACGTCGAAGCCACCGGCGCGCCGCTGCTGGTCGCGGGCGACATGGGCTGCCTGATGAACATGGCCGGAAGACTGTCCCGGCTGGGCTCGGACGTGGAGGTACGGCACGTCGCCGAGCTGCTGGCCGGCGAGCTCGCCGAGCCGCCGATCGGCCGGAAGAAGGGCTGAGCGATGCAGCCGTCCAGCCTCGCCTTCAAGGACCGCGCCCGGGCGGCCATGGCCGACCCGCAACTGCAGCATTCGCTCGACCTGCTCAAGCACGGATGGCAGGCCGGCCGCACCCGTGCGGCCGCGGCGCTTCCCGAATTCGAGGCGCTGCGCGACGAGGGGCGCAACATCAAGGACCACGTGCTCGGCCATCTCGATCTCTATCTCGAGGCGTTCGAGGCGCGGGTGGTCGAGGCCGGCGGTCACGTCCACTGGGCGCGCGACGCCGCCGAAGCCCGGCGGATCACGCTCGACATCTGTCGCGACGTCGGCGCCCGGTCGGTGACCAAGAGCAAGTCGATGATCGCCGAGGAAATCGGCCTCAACGAGTTTCTCGAGGTCAACGGCATCGACCGGGTCGAGACGGATCTGGGCGAATACATCATCCAGCTCGCGAACGAGCCGCCCAGCCACATCATCGGCCCGGCCATCCACAAGACCATCGCCGAAATATCGGAGCTCTTTCAAAAGAACCACGGCGGCGAGCGGATCACCGAGCCCGCGGCGCTGGTCGCCGAGGCGAGACGGGTCATGCGCCAGCGTTATCTCGACGCCGACGTCGGCATCACCGGTGCGAATTTCCTGGTCGCCGAGACCGGCAGCATCGTCACGGTGACCAACGAGGGCAACGCCGAGCTGACCCACGGCCTGCCGCGCACGCACATCGCCATCGCCAGCATCGAGAAGATCGTGCCACGCCTGCTCGACGCCTTCACCCTGTTGCGCCTGCTGGCCCGCTCCGCCACCGGCCAGGATTTTTCCGCCTACACCACGCTGCTGACCGGCCCGAAACGGCCCGACGATCGCGACGGGCCCGAGAACTTCCACGTGGTGCTGGTCGACAATGGCCGCAGCGCCATGCTCGGCACGGCCCTTCAGGAGATGCTCCGCTGTATCCGCTGCGGTGCGTGCATGAACCATTGCCCGGTCTATCTGGCGACCGGCGGGCACGCCTATGGCTGGGTCTATCCGGGGCCGATGGGCTCCGTCCTCACACCCGGTTTCATCGGCATCGAAAAGGCCCATCTGCTGCCGAACGCCTCCACCTTCTGCGGCAAGTGCGAGGAGGTGTGCCCGGTGCGCATTCCGCTGCCGAAGCTGATGCGACACTGGCGCGAGGTGCAGTTCGACCAGAAGCTGACCCCAACCACGGCGCGCTGGGGGCTCGGTCTCTGGGCGGCGATGGCCAGGCGCCCGGCCCTCTATCGCTTCGCCACCGGCACCGCGATCCGCCTCCTGGGGCTCTGGGCCGGCCGGCGCGGCGCTTTCGCAAGGCTGCCTCTGGCCGGCGGATGGACGGGCGGACGCGACCTGCCCGCACCGCAAGGGCGCACCTTCATGGCACAATGGACCAGACGGAAGAACAGATGAGCACCTCGCGCGACGTCGTCCTCGGGCGGATCCGGAACGGTCTGCAGCGAACCGACATGGAGGAGACGCTGGCGGTGCGCCGGGTCGGGCACACGCTCGCGTCGGCCGAGCCCAATCTCGTGCCGGCACGCGGCTCGGGCGATCTCGAAGAACGGATCGCCACCTTCACCGGCATGGCCCGGGCGGTCCTGACGGACGTGCGTCGGATCGCTGCGTGGCACGAGCTTCCCGCCCTCGTGGGCCAGTATCTGCGCGAGCACAACCTGCCGCAAAAGCTGGTGATGGCACCCGACGAAGCGCTCGATCGCGCCGGTTGGGACAGCCAGCCGCTGTTGCGCATCCGGCGCGATACCGCAGCCGACGCCGATACCACCGGCGTCACCCTCGCCGAGGCGGGCGTGGCGGAAACCGGCACACTCTGTCTGGCGTCCAGCGACCGGCGGCCGACCCTGCTCGCCTTCTTTCCCGAGACCAGCATCGTCGTGCTGCCCGCGGCCGACGTGGTGGCTTCCTACGAGGAGGCGCTCGAGCGCTACAGTGCGCGCCACGACGCGCCGCCGCGATCGATCAACTTCGTCACCGGACCGTCGCGTACGGGCGACATCGGCCAGAAGCTCGAGCTCGGCGCCCACGGTCCAAGGCGCCTGCTGGTCGTGCTGATCGACGAAGCGTGAACGACCGATGCGGCGGCCGACCGGCGGTTCGGAGGAACGACGGCATCGCCGCCCGCGCCGGCCGTCCGACGACGAGCTCCGTCTCTGGCGATCGGCGATGCGCGCCACGCGCCCGCTGCACGAGCCGTCCACGCCGCGGCAAGAGTCACCGTCGACCCCGGTCGCACCGCCGTCGGTTCCACCGGAGCGGGCCGCACCGGTCACCACGTCGCGCAGCCGGCCCGGATCGGCTGCAGCAGCGGCACAGGCGCATCGACCGCCGCAGGTTCCGGAACGACGGCCGCTTACGATCGAGCGACGGCAATGGCGGGACCTCAAGCGCGGGCGGATGCCGATCGACGCGCGTCTCGACCTGCACGGACTCACCCAGGAGCAGGCGCACGCCCGGCTCGACGCCTTCATCCGTGCACAACAGGCGCGCGGTGCACGGTGCGTGCTGGTGATCACCGGTTTGGGCCGTGCACAGAGCGGCGTCCTGCGCCACATCACGCCGCGCTGGCTCGAGTCGCCCGCCCATCACGAGCGGGTGCTGGCCTACGGCACCGCCCACCCCCGCGACGGCGGCGAGGGCGCGCTCTACGTGATGCTGCGCAAGCCCCGCACCTGACCGGCGACCCTTTCACGGCGCCCAGTCCCGCGAACGCTGCGGAACTTACCGCGTCCGTTCAGAACCCCAGACCGATACCGATCGAGATGCGGTTGCCCAGCCAGCCGAAGCCATAGGCGGAAGGGTAATCGTCGGGGAACAGCCGGCGCATCACACGCCAGACCCGGCGCTCGGTCAGCGGCCCCTCTTCGGCCGGCAGGCGCACCGCGGCGAGCGCCCGTTCGCCGGTGCAGAAACCGGCGCGCAGCCCGCCGCTGACGCCGGTCGGATCGGCCGCACAGATCGACGGCCCCTCGACGCCCTCGGCCAGCACCAGTCGTCCGCCAGCGACAGCCGAGGCCGGATCCGCGGTGAACCGCACGGTCAGCCCCTCGACGCCGTCCTCGGCGGCCTGACGCAGCGCATCGGCACTCAAACCATCGATGCCCTGTGCGGTATCCGAAGAAGCGTCGAGCCTTCCGTCGAAGGTCTGCAGCAGCACGGGCCCCTCTCGCGCCATCTGCGCCAGAAGGGCGCGGGCCGCTTCGGGTGACGACCCGGCCATCAGGTCGACGCCGGCGCCGCCGCCGCAGCCGCCGAGCAGCAGGCCGGTCGCCACCAGAAAAAGGACGCATCGGCCTCGCGGTCTCGCGCGGTGCCGTGATCGTGAGGGCGAAGCATGCGGCATCGCGGTTTCCCGGGTGGCGCCGTGACGTGACGTCAACGATTTGTTAACGAGCCTAGCGTAGAGTGCCGGCCGTGGAAACCAGGAGGATTTCGGGTGGGCAGCATGATCGATCGTTCGCCGCTTCGTATCGGCATCGTCGGCACGGGCTTCGTGGCGCGGCACTTCGCGCTGGAGCTGCGCCACCGCAAGGATCTCGAGCTCTCCCGGGTGCTCACGCGCCGGCCGATCGTCGGTCCGGGCGGCGGTCCGGGCGGTATCGTCTTTCCCTTCCCCGACGCCCTCACGAACGATACGGGCCGGCTGATCGAGAGTTCCGACATCGTCTTCGAATGCACCGGCGACGTGTTCCACGCCACCGAGACGATCGAAGCGGCGCTCGCCGCCGGCAGGCCGGTGATGACGCTCAATCCCGAATTTCACGTGACCACGGGCTCGCACTTCGTCGACAAGGGCTATCTGACCGAAGCCGACGGCGATCAGCCGGGCTGCACGGCCTCCCTGGTCGAGGAAGCCACGGCGATGGGCTTCGAGCCGCTGGTGCTGGGCAACATGAAGGGCTTCCTCAACCGCCACCCGACGCCCGAGGACATGGCCTTCTTCGGCGAGAAGCAGGGTATCAGCCTGCCGATGGTGACCTCGTTCACCGACGGCACCAAGATGCAGGTCGAGCAGGCGCTGGTCGGCAATTTCTTCGGCCACGACATCGCCTGCGACGAGCTGATCGGTCCGGAGACCGACGATCTGGCCGAGGCCGCCTCGATCCTCGGCGACGCCGCCACCGATCTCGGCCGGCCGATCACCGATTACGTGCTCTCCCGCAAGCTGCCGCACGGCGTCTTCGTCGTCGCCCGCCACCGCGCGGAGCAGATCGATGCGCTGCGCTATCTCAAGATGGGCGAAGGCCCCTATTACACGCTGATCCGCAACAACATCTTCGTCCACCTCGAACCCTTCAAGACGATCGAGCGGATCCGGCAGGGCCGCCCGCCGCTCCTGCACAATCACCGCCGGCCGACGCTCTCGGTCGCCGCCGTCGCCAAGCGCGACATCGCCGCCGGCGAGCGCGTCGAGCGCGGCTGCGGCAGCTTCGATCTGCGCGGCATCTGCGTGCGTATCGCCGAACAGCCGGGCCACCTGCCGATCGGTCTCGCCGAACGGCTCACCTTCACCCGCGCCGTCGCCAAAGACGAAATCGTGACCTTCGACGCGGTCGACCTGCCGGCCGGCCGCGCCGTCGACATCTGGCACACCATCGAGCGCAACGCTCTGAAGGCCCCCGTCGCCGCCTGAAGCCCGTCCCGACCGGGCGCAACCACCGGATCGACCCGACTGCCCCGCCCCTCCTCGACCGCGCTGCACGATGGCGCGCGGGAATTAGAAAACCCGCCGGTTGGTGGACGCGGCGGGCTGGGCGGGCTGTGTGTGATGTGGTTGC
>JAGREO010000118.1 GCA_020446525.1 Geminicoccaceae bacterium
TCGTCGAAGAAGAACACCAGCTTGGGCCTCTCCGGGTCGCCCACCTCGGGCAGCTGCTCGAACAGCTCGGAGAGCAGCCAGAGCAGGAAGGTGGCATAGAGCCTCGGGCTCTGCATCAACTGGTCGGCCGCCAGCACGTTGACGATGCCGCGACCCGAGAGATCGCCGCGCATCAGATCGCTCAGAGCGAGCGCCGGCTCGCCGAAGAAGAAGTCGCCGCCCTGCTGCTCGAGCACCAGAAGACGCCGCAGGATGGCGCCGACGGAGGCACTGGAGACGTTGCCGTAGGTGGTCCGCAGGGTGCCCGCATTCTCGGCGACGAGATTGAGGACGGCGCGCAAATCCTTGAGATCGAGGATCAGGAGGCCTTCGTCGTCGGCCACCCGAAAGGCGATGGAGAGCACGCCCTCCTGGGTGTCGTTCAACTCCATCAGGCGGGCCAGCAGCAGCGGGCCCATCTCCGAGATGGTGGTGCGGATCGGATGACCCTGCCGGCCGAACAGATCCCAGAAGACGACCGGGGTCGGCTCCATGCGGTAATCGGCCTCGCCCAGCTCGGCCGCGCGCGCCTCGAGCCTGGGTCGCGCCTCGCCGGCCCGGGACAGGCCCGCCAGATCGCCCTTGACGTCGGCGCAGAACACCGGAACGCCGGCCCGGGAGAACCCTTCGGCCAGCACCTGCAGCGTCACCGTCTTGCCGGTCCCGGTCGCCCCGGCGATCAGCCCGTGCCGGTTGGCCAGACGGAGCGTCAGGGTCTGCGGTTTCTCGCCCTTGCCGATCAACAAGACTTCGCTTCCCGCCACGACCGGCCCTCCCCTCGCCAAACCCGCATCTTTCTTAAGGCGGCGGGCGAAACCGGGCAAATCGTCCGTGCACATCGCCCGAACGCGAAAGGACCAGCCACACGTCGCATCGGCGCCCGTCGAAGGTGCGACCATCCGGCGCTCGTCTTGACAGTCACCCGAAAGCGCGTCTCTAGTGCCGTCCTGTCGTTCGGCGAAGAGAACATCGGGAGGACACGAGATGCGCACGATTTTGGCGTCGGCCGCGCTGATGGCGACACTCATGGCGACCACCTCGCTCGCCAGGGCCGAGACCCTGACCATCGCCACGGTCAACAATTCCGACATGATCATCATGCAGGAACTCTCTTCCAAATGGGAGGAGGAGACCGGCAACCAGCTCGACTGGGTGGTGCTGGAAGAGAACGTGCTGCGCCAGCGCGTGACCACCGACATCGCCACCGGCGGCGGCCAGTTCGACGTCATCACCATCGGCTCCTACGAAGCGCCGATCTGGGGTGCGCAGGGCTGGCTGGTGCCGCTCGACGATCTCGGCGACGACTATGCCTATGACGACATCTTCGAGAGCGTGCGCGCCGGCCTGAGCAACGACGGCACACTCTATGCCGTGCCGTTCTACGCCGAGAGCTCCTTCACCTTCTACCGCAAGGACCTGTTCGACGAGGCCGGCATCGAGATGCCCGAGCAGCCGACCTACGACCAGATCGAGGAATACGCCGCCAAGCTGCACGATCCGGCCAACGAGCTCTACGGCGTCTGCCTGCGCGGCAAACCCGGCTGGGGCGAGAACATGGCCTTCGTCACCACCATGGTGAACGTCTATGGCGGCGCCTGGTTCGACATGGAGTGGAACCCGCTCTTGACCAGCGAGCCGTGGAAGGAGGCGGTCACCGAATATGTGCATCTCCTGAACGACTACGGCCCGCCCGGTGCCGCGTCCAACGGCCACAACGAGAACCGCGCGCTGTTCGCCTCCGGCAATTGCGCGATGTGGGTCGACGCCACCTCCGCCGCCGGGTTCATCTTCAATCCGGACGAGAGCACCGTCGCCGACAAGACCGCCTTCACCCTCGCCCCCAAGCAGGTGACCGAAAAGGGCGCCGGCTGGTTCTGGTCCTGGGCGCTCGGCATACCCTCCTCCTCGGGCAAGGCCGACGCCGCCAAGTCGTTCCTCAAATGGGCGACCTCGCAGGATTACGTCCGGCTCGTCGGCGAGGAGAAGGGCTGGATCTCGGCACCGCCCGGCACCCGCAAGAGCACCTACGAGATCGCCGAATATACCGAGGCCGCACCCTTCGCCGGCTTCGTCGAGCAGGCGATGAAGGCCGCCGATCCGTCGGATGCGACGGCCGTCGAGGTGCCCTATACGGGCATCCAGTACGTCGCCATTCCCGAATTCCAGGGGATCGGCACGGCGGTCGGCCAGAACGTCGCCGCGGCACTGACCGGCCAGACGAGTGTCGAGCAGGCGCTCGAGACCTCGCAGGCCGCCACCGAACGGACCATGAAGCAGGCCGGCTACCCCAAGTAACGGGCCCCAGCAACGGCCCAGGTAACGGGCCGGCGGACGATCCCGGGCACGAGCGACACCGCTTTCGCCCGGGATCGAGCATCGCATGCGGCCGGGCATCGCGAGCAGGACGTATCGCCGGGCCGCCGACCTGCCGCGAACGGGGGGAGACCCAAAGGTGACGCAAGCCGGAACGATGGCGGGCGAGAGCCGGCCGAAAACGCTACCCTTGATAGCACCTTCGGTCATCGTCCTCTTCTTGTGGATGATCGTGCCGCTGGCGATGACGCTGTGGTTCAGCTTCCAGCGCTATAACCTTCTGAACCCGATGGTCACCGGCTTCGCCGGCTTCGAAAACTACCGGTTCCTGCTCGACGACCCGGCGCTGATCACGGCGATGGTCAACACCCTCTTGCTGGTCGGCTGGGTGCTGGTGCTGACCGTCGTCTTCGGCACGCTCCTGGCCGTACTCTACGACCAGCCGTTCTTCGGCAACGGCGTCGCCCGCGTGCTGGTGATCGCCCCCTTCTTCGTCATGCCGACGGTGAGCGCGCTGGTCTGGAAGAACCTTCTGATGCACCCGGTCAACGGCTTCACCGCCTTTCTCGCCAAGAGCGTGGGGCTCGAGCCGATCGACTGGTTCACCGACATTCCGCTGACCTCGATCGTGCTGATCGTCGCGTGGCAGTGGACGCCCTTCGCGTTCCTCATCCTCCTGACCGCCATCCAGTCGCTCGACGAGGAGCAGAAGGAGGCGGCGCGGATCGACGGGTGCGGGCCGATACCCTTCTTCTTCTACATCATCGTGCCGCATCTGCGGCGGGCGATCAGCGTCGTCATCATGATCGAGACGATCTTCTTCTTGACGATCTTCGCCGAAATCTTCGTCACCACCTCGGGCGGCCCGGGTCTGGCGACCACCAACCTCGCCTATTTCATCTACATCAAGGCGCTGCTCGAATTCGACATCGGCTTCGCCTCCGCCGGCGGGGTCATCGCCATCATCCTCGCCAACATCGTCGCCATCTTCCTCGTGCGCACCGTCGCCCGCACCATGGACGTCTGAGGGCCACCGGCGATGCAACAGAAATCACCTCTCTGGGTCGGCATCCTCGGCTGGATCGTGGCGCTGACGATCTTCTTCCCGATCTTCTGGATGTTCCTCACCTCGTTCAAGACGGAGGTCGAGGCGATCGCCACGCCGTCGCTGGTGTTCGATCCGACGCTCGAGAACTACGCGGTCATCCAGCAGCGCGCCGACTACTTCAAGTTCGCCATGAACAGCGTGGTGATCTCGGTCGGCGCCACCCTGCTCGCCCTGATCATCGCCGTGCCCGCCACCTATGCGATGGCCTTCTTCCCCACCCACCGCACCCGCGGCACCCTGCTCTGGATGCTCTCCACCAAGATGCTGCCGCCGGTGGGCGTGCTCGTGCCGATCTACCTCCTCTTTCGCGATCTGGGCCTGATCGACACCCATATCGGCCTGATCGTCATCTACGCGCTGATGAACCTGCCGATCATCGTCTGGATGCT
>JAGREO010000119.1 GCA_020446525.1 Geminicoccaceae bacterium
GTGAATTCCTGTGCCTGAGCACCCACCGGCGCGGTGCTCGCGAGCAGCGCGGCGGTGCATGCGACACCGGCGGCTTTGATGAGATATGACGGCATGTGCAGCCTCCTCCGTTCCGTTCTTCGATGAGGTCAGCTTAGGTGGCACATCGATCCTTGGCAATCGCGTGACGCACCGCTCGTCGATCTCGCCGCTCCTGCTGCCGCTCGCTGCGGCGCTCGCGCTGACCGCGCCGGCGGGCCGTGCGGAGGGCGTCCGCACGGTCGTGGTGCACGACCTCGAAGTCGCCTTCGCCGCCGGGCCGCGGATCGAGGGGCGCGAGCTGGTGATCGATCCCGAGGCGCCGTCGCTCGCCTTTCGGGCACTGCGCGGGCGCTGGCTGGGCGGTATCCTCACCCTCCTGCCGCCGGAGGATGGCGCTCTGCGACCGGGCGACGTCGCCACGACCAAATTGCTCGGTCTCGACCTCCAGGCTCTGGCGAACCTGCTGGAGATCGAGGGTCTGAGCGGCAGCGGCCTGCTCGACGGCCAGGTGCGCCTGCGCTGGGACGAGGGCAGCGATATGGGCTTCGAGGAAGGGTCGATCGCTTCGCGCCGGGCGGGGATCATCCGCTGGCGGCCGTCATCCACGCCGGCGGCGCTGGCCGGGCAGGGTGCCGGTGTGGCGCTGCTGCTCGAAGCGCTGGAGAACTTCCACTATTCGCGCATTTCGATTACCTTCGAGGGAAGGCTCGAGGGGGCGATGCAGGTCGGCGTACATCTGGAAGGCAACAATCCGGACCTCTATGGAGGGCACCCTTTTGAGCTCAACGTCAATTTCGAAGGCGCACTCGGCCTGCTGGCCCGTCAGGCGATCGGCACCTATCGCCT
This sequence comes from Geminicoccaceae bacterium, assembly GCA_020446525.1. Classification (GTDB taxonomy): domain Bacteria; phylum Pseudomonadota; class Alphaproteobacteria; order Geminicoccales; family Geminicoccaceae; genus JAGREO01. The sequence goes on from JAGREO010000119.1 coordinate 868, forward strand.
GCCGTCGACGCTGGCCGATTCTCTCGTCGAGCTTCTGCGCTAGCCCCGGTCGGAGGATCCGCGGCGCGATGGTGTTCGCCGCTCTCGGCGTGGCGGCCTGTCAGCCGACGGTCAAGGTCGAGGCGCCGGACAAACCGATCACCATCAACCTCAACGTCAAGATCGAGCAGGAGGTGCGGGTGAAGGTCGAACGTGACGTCGAGGAGTTGCTCGACAACGAGGAGTTGTTCTGATGCGTCTCGCAGCCATCGTCCTGCTTTGGCTGGCGACCGCCGGCAACGCCTTCGCCGACGAGCTTGCCGACGCCAAGGCGGCGGGCCTGCTCGGCGAGCGCATCGACGGCTATCTGGGGGTGGTGGTCGAAAGCGTGCCCGCCGACGTCGCCGCACTCGCCGAGGACATCAACGCCAAACGCCGCGAGAGCTACGCCGACATCGCTGCCAAACGCGACGTACCCGTCGCCGCCGTGGGTCAGATCGCCGGCAAGAAGGTGATCGAGAAGACCCCGGCCGGACAGTATGTCATGGGAGCCGACGGCGTCTGGCGAAAGAAATAGTCGGACGATGCGCGGAGGTGTGATGCGCACGCTCTGTCTGATCCTGTTCATGATCTGTCTGGCCCTGCCGGTGGATGCCCTGGCACGGCGGGTGGCGCTGGTGATCGGCAACGGCGCCTACCGCTACACCAGCGAATTGCCCAATCCGCCCAACGACGCCAGGGCCGTGGCACGTGTCCTGCGCGAGATCGGCTTCGAGGTGCACAGCGGCACCGATCTCGACCAGAGTGCCATGCGCGACCTGACGCGCGAGTTCGCGCGCTCGCTCGACGGGGCGGAAGCCGGCCTCGTCTTCTATGCCGGGCACGGGCTCCAGGTGGAGGGCGAGAACTACCTTCTGCCAGTCGATGCGCAATTGGCGCAAAAGGCCGATCTGCTCTACGAGGGCTTCCCGGTGAGCCAGCTCCTGGCGCAACTGGAGGCACCGGACCGCGCTTCCGTACTGATCCTCGATGCCTGCCGCAACAATCCGCTCAGCCGCAGCTTCAGCCGCGCCTCGCGCTCGACGGTCGAAAGCGGTCTGGCGCGGGTCAGTGCCGGGACGGGAGCGCTCATCGCCTTCGCCACCGCGCCGGGCGACGTGGCGCTCGACGGCGAGGGCGAGCACAGTCCCTTCACCGAGGCGCTGCTGGAGCACATCGCCACGCCGGGCCTCGAGATCAACCAGCTCATGACCCGCGTGCGCGCCGAGGTCTATGCCGAAACCAATCAGGACCAGCTTCCCTGGACCAATTCGGCGCTGCTCGGCGAATTCTATCTGGTGCCGGGTGACGGCACGCCGCCGCCTCCGCCGCCACCGCGGCTGACCGCCGCGCCGGTCGAGACGCCCGCACGACCGAAGGCACCGGCGCCGGCCCGACCGCCGGCCCGTGCCGAGCCGCCGCCCTTCTCGATGGTCTCGTGCACGGCGCCCAGCGGTGCGGCCTGGGCGGGCGTCCGTTTCCTGACCTACCAGCAGTGCAGCGAGATCGGCGGCGACTGGCGGCCCCTGAATTGACGCGTTCTGCGACGCCGGGCATGGGAGAACGACGATGAAGACGCTGATGGCGATGCTGGCTGCCGCGTTGCCGGCGCTGGTCGCAACCACGTCCGCCCACGCGCGTGATCCGATCCCGACCGCGTCGGAGCGCTGCGAGGTGCTCGCGAGCGAGCTGGCGATCACGCTGCAGGATCAGATCCTGCTGGTCGGTTTTTGCGAAGCGCTCGGGATCGAGGAGGATCCGGGCCCGGCTCGATCGCCGCTCGACGGCGACGATGCCTATTTCGTCAAGTGCGAGGTGGCGAGCGATCCGGAATGGATCGGCTTTCGTCTGATCACCCGCAAGCAGTGCGACGCGCTCGAGGGCCACATCCGGCCCTGAGACGGGCCGCCTCGGGATCGAGCGCCCGTCCGGCCGGGCCCCGCGCGGTCAGCTTCCCGTCTGGGTGCGCAACTGATCGACCAGCTTGTTCAGGCCGTCGACCAGCGATGCGACCACCACCTTGCCGAGATCGGTCGAGGCGTAGCTGCTGATGCCGCCGCCGAGCCGGCTGAAGAAGGCGTTGCCGCGCAGTGCGAGATCGCTGTTCTTCGACGAGCCCTCGGCCGCCGCCACCTGCAGCCCGGTGTCGGTCTGGGTGAGGAAGAGGACCGTCTGTGCCTCGGCCTGCTGCAGCCCGACGCTGCCGGCGAGCCTGGCGAAGGTGCTGCCGTAATTGCCGAGCAGGCCGCCCAGGTTCGCCGCACCGCCGCCACTGTTGGAATCGGCGTAGACGACCTGCGGCGTGAGGAAATATTGGGCCCGCACCAGCTTCATCTCGCCCTGGCCGCTGCCGCCGGTCAGCTGGTCCTCCTGACGCAGACGGGTGAGTCCCTCGCCCCGGTCGACCACGTTGAAGCACCCCGATTGGGCCACCAGCAGGCGCAGCACGGTGAGCGGCGATTCGACGTTGTAGCGCGCGTAGCCGGTATACTGGTCCTCGACCAGCGCCACCGTGCCGAGGGGGGCCGAGCAGCGCGGCAGCTCCGAGGAGGCGCCCTGAGCGTTGCCGCCGAGCCCGGCGGAGCCGCCGGCCAGGCTCGAGCCGCCGCCGACCTCCATCGACGAGCAGGCGGCGAGGGCCGACAGAGCGAGGACGACGGTGGCCGTTTTCAATGCCTGCATGGTGAGCACTCCCGTGCTGACGAGGACCGACGACCGTTGCACGCACGGCGCGCAGCATCGCGGCGATCGCTGTGAGAAACGGGCGCAACAAAGCACCACGCCCCGAGCCGATCAATGACAAAGGTCACAAGACCGCCCATGGTGGTGATCGGCGACCCCGGGCTCAGCGATCCTTTTGCTTCGCCGGCACCCTCTGCTAAAAGCTGTGCAGCGTCGTCCGAGGAGCCGCCCCTTGCCGTTCGACAATCCCCTGATCTGCGCGCTCGACAGCAGCGATCTCGACGAGACGGTGGCGCTGGCCCGCGGCCTGAGCGGCAGCGTCGGGGGTCTGAAGCTGGGTCTGCAGTTCCTGCACGGCCGGGGACCGGCCGGCGTGCGCGCCGTCGCGGATGCGGGTCTTCCGCTCTTTCTCGACGTCAAGCTGCACGACATCCCCAATACGGTCGCCGGCGCCGTGCGCTCGCTCTGCGTCTCCGGGCCGGCCATGTTCACCGTCATGGCCCAGGGTGGTGCGACGATGATGAGGGCCGCGGTCGCGGCGGCGGCCGATGCCGCCGGATCGGCGGGTGACGCACCGCCATGGGTGCTGGCGGTGACCGTGCTCACCAGCCTCGACGGCGACGATCTCGCCGCCACGGGCGTGGCCGGAACGGTCGAGGATCAGGTTCTGCGCCTCGCCGATCTGGCGCTCGGGGCCGGCTGCTCGGGCCTGGTCTGCTCGCCGCTCGAGATCGAGGCCGTTCGCCGGCGCTTCGGCGCCGGTCCGCGGCTGGTGGTGCCGGGCATTCGCCCCGAGGCGGCGCGCGACGACCAGAAACGCACCATGACACCGGCCGACGCCCTGGCGGCCGGGGCCGATCTGCTCGTCGTCGGACGGCCGATCACGGGTGCCGCCGATCCGCGGGCGGCGGCGCGCGGCCTTCTGTCCGGACCGAAGCGGGCGGCCTGATGGGCGTCGGCGTCAAGATATGCGGTCTGACACGGCCGGACGATCTGCGTTGCGCCAGCGAGCACGGTGCGGCGATGACCGGCTTCGTCTTCTTTCCGCCTTCGCCGCGCAGCCTCGATCCGGCCCGCTGGCGGGCACTCGCGGTGCATCGTGATCGGAGCATTCCCGCCGTCGGCGTGATGGTCGATCCCAGCGACGACTGGATCGCGGAGGTCCTGGACGCCGCACCGCTGGAGTGGATTCAATTGCACGGGCAGGAGACGCCCGAGCGCGTCGCGGAGGTCGGCCACCGTTTCGGCGTCGACACGATCAAGGCGTTCGGCGTGCGCGAGGCGGCCGACGTGGCCCGTGCCGGGGCTTACGAAGCCGCCGCCGACATGCTGCTGTTCGACGCGCGCTCGAGCGGCCCGGTGCCGGGCGGCAACGGGCTCGCTTTCGACTGGCGGCTGCTGGCCGGCCGGACGGGGCGCGCGCCCTGGCTGCTCTCGGGCGGGCTGAACGAGGACAATCTCGCCCATGCCGTCCGCACCACGGGCGCAGCCATGGTCGATCTGTCGTCGAGTATCGAGAGCGCGCCCGGCATCAAGGACCGGGACGGGATGAAACGGGTGCTGGCACGGGCTGCCCTGCTTTGCGCGAGCGAGGACGAGGTTCATGACGACGCTTGAGACGGGGACCGACAGCCATCGGCCCAACAGCTACCGCTCGGGTCCCGACGAGCGCGGGCGCTTCGGCATCCATGGCGGCCGCTTCGTCGCCGAGACGCTGATGCCCAACATCCTCGAACTCGAGCGGGCCTACGAGGCGGCGAAGAAGGATCCGGCCTTCCACGCCGAGCTGGCCGAATGGTTCAAGGATTATGTCGGCAGGCCGTCGCCGCTCTATCTGGCCGGGCGGCTGAGCGAGCATCTGGGCGGCGCCAGGGTCTACTTCAAGCGCGACGAGCTCAACCACACGGGCGCGCACAAGATCAACAACACGGTGGGCCAGATCCTGCTGGCCCGGCGCATGGGCAAGAAGCGGATCATCGCCGAGACCGGGGCGGGCCAGCACGGTGTGGCGACGGCGACGGTCGCCGCCCGCTTCGGGCTCGAGTGCATCGTCTATATGGGTGAGCGCGACATCGAGCGGCAAAAGCCCAACGTGTTCCGCATGCGCCTTCTGGGTGCCGAGGTGCGACCGGTCGGCTCGGGCTCGCGGACACTCAAGGACGCGATGAACGAGGCCCTGCGCGACTGGGTGACCAATGTCGGCGACACCTTCTACATCATCGGCTCGGTCGCCGGCCCGCATCCCTATCCGGCCATGGTGCGCGATTTCCAGAGCATCATCGGCCGCGAGGCGCGCGAGCAGATCCAGGAGAAGGAGGGCCGGCTGCCCGACCTCCTGGTGGCGGCCGTCGGCGGCGGATCGAACGCCATGGGGCTCTTCCATCCCTTCCTCGACGATCCGGGCGTGCGCATCGTCGCCGTCGAGGCGGCCGGCGACGGGATCGGGACGGGGCGCCACGCGGCGGCGATGACCGCCGGATCGCCCGGCGTGCTGCACGGTGCCCGCTCCTATCTCCTGCAGGACGGGGACGGCCAGGTGATCGAGCCTCATTCGATCTCGGCCGGGCTCGACTATCCGGGCATCGGCCCCGAGCACAGCTGGCTCAAGGATGTGGGCCGCATCGAGGTGGCGTCGGCGACCGACGAGGAGGCGCTCGAGGCGTTCGGCCTGTGCTCGAGGCTCGAGGGCATCCTGCCGGCGCTCGAGCCCTGTCACGCCCTGGCGCAGGTGATCAGGCTCGCACCCGAGATGGGCAAGGACGAGATCGTCATCATGAATCTCTGCGGCCGCGGCGACAAGGACGTGGCCACGGTGGCGGATCGCATGGGGGTGGTGCTTTGAGCCGCATCGAGCGCCGCTTCACCGAGCTGAGGCGGGCCGGTCGCGCGGGGCTGGTAACCTATCTCTGCGGCGGTGATCCGGATGCCGACACCTTCGATGCGATCCTGCGCGGGCTGCCCCGGGCGGGCGCCGACGTGATCGAGATCGGCATGCCCTTCTCCGATCCGATGGCCGACGGCCCCACCATCCAGGCGGGCAATCTGCGGGCGCTCGCCGCCGGCATGACCCTGGCCCGGGTGCTGGAGACGGTGCGGCGCTTTCGGGCGAGGGACGAGACGACGCCGATCGTGCTGATGGGCTATTACAACCCGATCCACCGTTACGGCCGCATCCGCTTCCTCGACGACGCGGTGGCGGCCGGTGTGGACGGTCTGATCGTCGTCGATCTGCCGCCCGAGGAGGACGAGGAGCTCTGCCTGCCGGCCCTCGAGCGGGGGCTCAACTTCATCCGTCTGGCGACCCCCACCACCGACGACGCGCGGTTGCCGGCGGTGCTCGCGAACACCTCGGGCTTCGTCTATTACGTCTCGATCACCGGCATCACCGGTGCGGCGGCCCCCGTGGTTCAGCAGGTCGATGCGGCGGTGGCCCGGCTCAAGCGGCACACCGATCTGCCGGTCGCCGTCGGGTTCGGCATCCGCGAGCCGGCGCAGGCGGCGGCGATCGCCCGCCACGCCGATGCGGCGGTCGTCGGCTCGGCCCTGGTCGAGATCGTCGCCGCGCATGCCGGCGGGTCTTCCGCACTGATCGAGGCGGTGCACGCCAAGGTCGCCGAGCTGGCGCAGGCGGTAGGCGGAGCGAGAGAGGCATGAGCTGGCTCACCAACTATGTCCGGCCCAGGTTCCGGGCGCTGGTCCGCAGCAGCGACAAGCCGGAAGTGCCGGAGAATCTCTGGACCCAGTGCCCGTCCTGCGAGCGGATGATCTTCCACCGCGATCTCGACGCCAATCAGCGGGTCTGTCCGCATTGCGCCCATCATATGCGGGTGAGCCCGGATTTCCGCTTCGAGGCGGTGTTCGACGCGCAGGGCTGGCAGCGGATCGAGCTGCCGAAGGTGCCGGTCGACCCGCTCAGGTTCCGCGACCTCAAGCGCTATGGCGACCGGATCAAGGAGAGCCAGGCCAAGACCCGGACCAACGACGCGATGGAGGCGGCGCACGGGCGCATCGGCGGCAATCCCGCGGTCGTCGCCGTCATGAACTTCGCCTTCATGGGCGGCTCCATGGGTGCCGCGGTGGGCGAGGCCTTCGTCACGGCGGCGCGGCTGGCGGTGATGCAGGAGGCGGCCTTCATCGTCTTCACCTCCTCGGGCGGCGCGCGCATGCAGGAGGGGGCGGTCTCGCTGATGCAGATGGCCCGCACGACGCTGGCCGTCGAGGAGGTCAAGGAAGCGGGGCTGCCCTATATCGTGGTGCTGACCGATCCGACCACCGGCGGAGTCACGGCATCCTTCGCCATGCTCGGCGATTTCCATCTGGCCGAGCCCGGGGCGGTGATCGGTTTCGCCGGCGCCCGGGTGATCGAGCAGACGATCCGCGAGAAGCTGCCCGAGGGCTTCCAGCGGGCGGAATATCTCCTGGAGCACGGCATGGTCGACATGGTCGTCCACCGCTTCGAGCTCAAGGCGACGCTGGCCCGCATCCTCGATCTGCTCGGCCGCAGGGTCGCGGGCGACGATCTCGACAAGCTGCCGGCGCCATCGGCCCACGCCCTGCCGTCGCCGCAACCCGAGATGGCGGAAGGAGAGCATGACTGAATTCGGCAGCGACCTGATCCTCGCGCGCCTGGAAAAGCTCCACCCCAAGAGCATCGATCTGTCGCTCGGCCGCATCGAGCGGCTGCTGGCGCGGCTGGGTCATCCCGAGCGCCGCCTGCCGCCGGTCGTCCACATCGCCGGCACCAACGGCAAAGGCTCGACGCTGGCGATGCTGGACGCGATGCTGGTCGCCGCCGGCCACCGTGTCCATCGCTACATCTCGCCGCATCTGGTGCGCTTCAACGAGCGCATCCTGCTGCACGGCACGCCCATCGCCGAGCCGCTCCTGGCGCAGGTGCTCGACGAATGCGAGCGGGCCAATGGCGGTGAGCCGATCACCTTCTTCGAGATCACCACCGCCGCGGCCTTCCTCGCCTTCACCCGTGCGCCCGCCGATTATCTGCTGCTCGAGACCGGGCTCGGCGGCAGGCTCGATGCGACCAACGTCGTGGCCCGACCGGAGCTCTGCCTGATCACGCCGGTCTCGATGGACCACGAGAGCTATCTGGGCAACGACATCCGCGCCATCGCCGGCGAGAAGGCCGGGATCGTCAAGCCCGGCGTGCCGGTGATCGTCGGACCGCAGCAGCCGGTCGCGGCCGAGGTCTTCCGCACCCGTGCGACGGAGCGCGGCGCGCCGCTCGTGCTGCACGGGCGGGACTGGCACGTCGCGGCCGCGGGTGACGGTCTCGAGGTGGTGGCGCCCGACTGGCGAGCCGAACTGCCGCGCCCGGCCCTGCGCGGCGCGCATCAGGTCGAAAATGCCGGCCTCGCCGCCATGGCGGGCCACAGACTCGGCCTCGACGACGCGGCGCTGGCCCGGGGCCTGCGCACCGCCCTCTGGCAGGCCCGCCTGCAGCCGCTCACCGCCGGCCCGCTCGCCCGGCAGATCGGCCCGGGCTCCGCCCTCTGGCTCGACGGCGGCCACAATCCCGCCGCCGGTCTCGCGCTCGCCGCCTCGCTCGACGAGATCGCCCGGGGCCGTCCGGTCGACCTGATCGTCGGCATGCTCAACACCAAGGACATCGGGGCCTTCCTCGCACCCCTGAAGGGCCGCATCGAGCGCATCCGCTTCGTCCCCATCCCGGGCGAAGCGCTCGCCCGCAATCCGATCGAGGAGGCCGAGCGCGCCGCCCGTGACGGATTCTCGGCCGAGCCCGCCCCCGACGTCGCCCATGCCCTCGACGACCTGACCCGCACCGCCACCGCCCCCCGGCTCTACCTCATCTGCGGTTCGCTCTATCTGGCGGCACACGTGCTGCGCACCAACGTCTGACCGGCCGTCGCACCGCTAAAGCCGCTTCAGGCAGTCGTTCAGCAGCCGGAAGAAGCCGTCGGCGTCGGCTTCGCGCATGACGGTGGCGTTGGGCGGGTGGTCGGAGCGGCGCCACCAGTCGACGACGGTGCGGCCGATGCAGGTGGGGGAGGTGGTGTCGATCTCGACGAAGCAGTCGCGGCCCTCGAAGAGCGCCGGCTCGAGCAGCCAGGCAATGGTGCAGGGGTCGTGCAGCGGGCCGCCTTCGGTGTCGTAGCGCTGGCGGTCGTAGCGGTTGTAGAATTCGAGCATGCCATAGGCCGCCCGGCCGGCCGGTGTGTCGATCGCCCGGATCGCCTCGAGCCGCGCGTCGGTCACCGTCACCTTGTGCGTGACGTCGAGGCCGAACATGGTGATCGGCAGGCCGAAGCCGAACACGACGTGCGCCGCGTGCGGATCGACATAGATGTTGAATTCGGCGGCCGGCGTGACGTTGCCGAGATCGACCGCACCGCCCATCAGCACGATCTGCGCCGCGCGCGCCATCACTTCGGGCGCCTTGACCATCGCCAGCGCCACGTTGGTCAGGGGACCGGTCGGCACCAGCGTGACGCTGCCCTCGGGCTCACGCGCCAGGATGCCCAGGATGGCGTCGACCGCGTGGCCGGGTGCGGGTGCGATCCGCGGCTCGGCGAGGTTCGCCCCGTTCAGTCCCGTCTCGCCATGGACATATTCGGCCGTCTCGAGCGGACGCAGCATCGGCCGCGAGCAGCCGATGTGGACGGGCACGTCGTCGCGTCCGGCGAGCTCCACCAGAGCGCGGGCGTTCTTCTCGGTCAGCGCCAGCGGGACGTTGCCGGCGACCGTGGTGATCGCCGCCACCTCGAGACGATCGGGCGAGGCCAGCGCCATCAGGATCGCGATGGCGTCGTCCTGCCCGGGGTCACAGTCGATGACGATCTTTCGTGCGGCCATGGCGTTATCCCGATGTCAGCTTGAACTCGATGCGGCGGTTGCGGCGGTAGGCGATCTCGTCGTCGCGCGGGTCGAGCGGCTGGAACTCGCCGAAGCCCGTGGCCGCCAGACGCTGGGGCGGGATGCCCTCGCGGATCAGGAACTGGACGACGCTGATCGCGCGGGCGGTCGAAAGCTCCCAGTTCGACGCGAAGGCGGCCGAAGCGCCGACGGGCACACGGTCGGTATGGCCGTCGACCCGGAGGATCCAGTCGAGCTCGTCCGGAATGGTCGCGGTCACGTCGCGCAGGATCTGTGCCAGGCGCCGCAACTCGCTCAGGCCCGCCGGATCGATCCGTGCGGACCCGGAATCGAACAGCACCTCGCTCTGAAAGACGAAGCGGTCGCCGACGATCCGGAACTCCGGCCGGTCGCCCAGGGCCTGCTTGAGCCGGCCGAAGAATTCCGAGCGGTACTGCGAGAGCTCCTCGACCTGATCGGCCAGCGCCTGATTGAGCTGGGCGCCCAGATCGGTGATCCGCGTCTGCTGGTCGCGGACCGTGTCCTCGCTGGCCGAGAGCAGGCCGCCCACGGTGGCGAGCTGGTCGGTAAGCCGGCGCAACTGCGTGTTCATTCGCCGCACCTGCGCGCGCGCCTCCTCCAGGGCAGTCTCGCGGGCGTCGATCTCGGCACTCAAGGTCGTGGTCTCTTCTTCGGCCGAAGCACGGGCGCGCGCCAGCTCTGCTTCGAGCGCCGCCTTGGCCTGCCGCTCGGCCTCCAGCGCCGCCTGCACCTGCTCGAGCGAGCCCTGCGTCTCGGCGCGGTCCGTGCGCTCGCCTTCGAGCAGGCTCTGCAGATCGCCGATGCGCCGCTCGAGATCGCCGACCAGACGGGCGCGCTCGTCGGCCTCGCTCGAGAGCTGTTCGCGCTCTTCGCTCAAGCCTTCGACCTGCAGATCGAGATTGGCCGCCCGCGCCTTGAGCGCCTCGGCGGTCTCCTCGGTCCCTTCGATGCGGCTCGTCGCCTTGTCGATCTGCTCCTCGAGAAAGCGGATGGCGTCGTCGCGCGCGTCGGTCGCGGCCGACATCGATTCGACCTGTTTCTGCACCCGGTCGATCAGCGCCTGGACCTCGTCGTAGGACAGGGTCTCGGCGGCGGGCGGGGACGGCTCGTCGTCGGGCGGCACGTCTTGCGCCCGCGCCTGCTGGACGAGCAGCACCATGGCGAGCAACACCGTGGCGAGTCCTGCGGCGCGTGCGACGTTCGGCGCGAACTGCGATCCCATCCTCGTCATGCCATCACCTCGAAACGACTCGGTGTCCTCACTCTACGCGCGAACGCCGGGCCGACAAAGAACCACCCATCGGCGGCGGACGGGCCGCGGGATAATTCGTTCGTGTATTTTTTGCTCACGCGCCTGTGCGAGCCGCAGAATAATTCGTTCGTGCATTTTTTACGTCGATCGCGGCCGCTGCCGTTCGGCACGACCTGGCGTGCACGGTTAGCAAGGCATTAAATCATAAAGCGGCCTTCTTGTCCAGCCCGCTTCGCCCGTCTCGTCGTCGTTCCGGCGTCGGCGGGCCGTCCGGTGCGGTGCGACGGATTGCCTGCTCGACCTCGAGCCGCTATGCCCGCCGGCGGTGTGCGGCATCGTTGCGCGGGTTGGAGGAAGTCTCGACGCGGGCCGCTTCGATGTCACACGACGGCCCCGGAAGGATCGAGCCCATGGACGAGATACTGCCGCTGCTTTCCGACCCTGCGGCCTGGGCGGCGCTGGCGACACTGATCGCCATGGAGCTCGTGCTCGGCATCGACAATCTCGTCTTCATCTCGATCCTCACCAACAAGCTGCCCGAACACCAGAGGCAGAGTGCGCGGCGCGTCGGCATCGGCATGGCGCTGGTGCTGCGGCTCGTCCTTCTGGGCCTCGTCGCGGTGATCGTGCAGATGACCACGCCGGTCTTCGAGCTGTTCGGCCACGGCTTTTCCTGGCGCGACATGATCCTGATCGTCGGCGGTCTCTTCCTCGTGTGGAAGGCCACCAAGGAGATTCACCACAATGTCGACGCCGATCCGGGCGACGACATGTTCGAGAACAAGTCCGCCGCACCCAGTTTCGCCGCCATCGTCGCCCAGGTGCTGCTGCTCGATCTGGTCTTCTCGATGGACAGCATCATCACCGCCGTCGGCATGACCCCGCACGTCCCGATCATGGTCGTCGCCGTCGTGGTCGTCGTTCTGGCGATGCTGCTGGCGGCGGACCCGCTCGCCAACTTCATCCAGGGCAATCCGACCATCGTCATGCTGGCGCTGGGCTT